>NZ_NEUE01000293.1:80253-87356 GCF_002910905.1 Streptomyces sp. SM11
CCCCCACCCACGCCCCCACCGGAAGTGAACCCCATGAACACATTCCCCTCCTTCCTCCAAGTCCCCCCACTCCGCCAGAAATCGCACCACTATCCCCAATGGAGAATACGAAGATGGCTACCCGCAGAGGTTTCATGACCGGCGCTTCCGGCATCGGCACCGCGGCCTTCCTGGGCTACGCAGCGACCCCGCAGGCAGCGGCGGCACCCGTCGGCGACGCGGCGAGCACGGCAACGGTCTCGCCGCGGCAGGCGAAGAACGCGCTCCTCGCCGTCAACGCAGGAATGCGCACCAACTACGCCGTGCTCAAGGCAGAACTGATCAAGCACCTGTCACCGGTGGTCGTCGTGCAGAACGACGCCAAGGTCGGCCGGTTCACACTGGTGACGGAGAGCGGCCAGGAAAGCGCCAACCCCGTGGCGGAGACGTTCGAACTGGCGAAGTCCATCGCCCACGTACCGCTCGGGATCTTCTCGGTGATCGCCTCGTACCTGGCGGACCACATCCCCAACTGCATGAACCCGGCGAAGGTCGCCACCCACCTGATCGACCTGCCGGGCCTGGAGAATCCGGCCGACCCGGTGTTCACGGCCCTCGACAACCTCGCCAGGATCGTGCAGGACAACGTGGCGGCGGAAATGGTGTTCCCCAAGGACACGAAGGTCGCGGACGCCCTCAAGGGCAGGGAGGACCTGCTCTCCGACGAGATCCTCATCCAGCTCGGCACCGGCCGCGCGGTGACGAAGTCCGCGCCGACGTACAACATGACGGCGGGTGCGGTGTGCCCGGTCAAGTAGTGACCGCGGTCGCGTGAGCGATGACTCCTCCTCCCGGGCGGCCGCACGCTCCGGGCGGAGGAGGCGCCTCAGTAGGGTTTCCGGGTGACCCAGGACAACAGCAACGCACCCGACGCCCATCTGCCCATGCTGACCGCCGACCGGGCCGGCCACCTGCGCCGCCTGGTGGCCGACGACCTGAGCGCGCGGGACGGTGCGCACCCCCGGGTCGAGGGATCGACAGCCGTACGCGAACGATCGACGCACAACCTCACCGTCCTGGCGCAGCGGTGCGGGACTTCGGAACGGGAGCACTGGCCGGCGCTGATAGCCCAGCACTTCACCTCCCTGGACACGGCCGCGCAGAGCGGCGAGAGTGCCGAGGACCTGCTGCGCCGGACGGTACTGCGCCTGCTGCCCGACAAGGCGCTGGCCACGGGCGAAGGATCCGGATACCGCTACGCCTGGCAGCCGGCCGAAGGACTGGTGACCGCGCTGGCCCTGGACGCCCCCGACTCCGTACGCATGCTCACCGACACGGACGTCGACCGCGCGGGCCTCGACGCACTGAAGGCGGCGGGCCGGACGAACCTGCTGGCCGAACCGGTGGAGCACGAGGAGATGCGTACGCCGTCGGGCGCACTCCTGCACTCGGTGTACGGCGACTCCCACTTCGTGGCGAGCAAGGCGCTCGTCCTGGGCGACCTGGCCCGCGCCCTCACGGGCCGCGACCTGCCGGAGGCCGGGGCGCTCGTCGTGGTCCCGACCCGGCACCTGCTGGCGTTCCACCCGATTGTCGACGCCACGGTGGTGGACGCGGTCAACGACCTGGGGATGTACGCCATGGGCGCGTACGAGGACGGGCCCGGCCCCCTCAACCCGCTGCTGTACTGGTGGCGACGGGACGGCCTGGTCTGCCTCACCTCGTTCGACGAGCAGACCCGCGCGATGGAGGTCACACCGCCGCAGGAGCTGATGGACCTGATGCGGAGGCTGCACGCGGCAGGCGAGCCCGGGACGAAGCCGTCCACCCCGGACGCCGCCCCCGACGTCGATCAACTGGAGACCACAGCAGCAACGTTCATATCCGGCCTCCCCCAGGACCCGGCCGCGCTCCCCGCCGCCTTCCGCTCGGCGACGGCCCACGCACTCGCCCGCTGCGCCAAGGACCCCGACGGGGCGAAGCTGGAGACCTGGGAGGCCTGGGTCACCGCGATGCAGCTCGGCGACGCCCTGTTCGCCACCGCCCTCCCCCAGGAGGGCCGGGCGGAATACCGCATCGGCGACCGTGTGATCGCCCTGCCCGCCACCGGCCCGTCCCCGCACACGAACGGCCGCGCCTGGCTGGACGCCTTCTGGTTCGCCCTCGTCTGCCGCGAGGGCGACCGCCTGTCCCGGCTGGCGCGGTTCCCCCTGGACGACCTGCGCCGCGCGGACCCGTCGCAGGACGCCTACCTGTTCCACTGGATCGACACCCTCCAGACCTACTGGAACGGGCAGTCCATGGACGACATCGTCCAGAAGCTCATCGCCACGATGGAGACGTCCGAGCCCAAGGTGGCGACGCGCACCGCACCCGAACTGCTCAACCTGGTCGACTACCAGCCCGCCGCCCTCTTCCACCGCCTCATCACCCGCAACCACGAGGCGTTCGCGGAGACCCTCACCGGAGCCGTGGCCCACCACGACCGCTACTGGGCCGGCTCACCGGACCCCCGCGGCCACGTGGCCCTCGGCCCCCTCGCCCTGGCCTGCCTGGCCCACGACGGGGACTTCCCCGTGGACGCGACGCTGCCGCGCCTGCCGAAGCACCTGATCAGCCGGGCGTGGTGCGGGGAGTTCCCGACCTGAGCGGCGGGAGGGGCGCCCGCTCGCGGAATCCACGGACGGACGCGTCGCCCGGGTGATAGATCTCCCTGACATGACCGATCTCGTGACCGCGCGACTCCTGCTGCACCCGCTGTCCGTCGGCGAGGCCGAGCAGCTGATGGCCAACGAGCCGGACGGCAGCGCCCGATGGGCACCGGGGTATCCCGCGGAAGGGGATGTGTCCGCAGCCGGACGCTTCCTGACCACGTGCGCGAGCTCCGGTGACCCCAGCCCGTTCGGCCCGTACGAGATCCGCCTCCGCGCGGACCGCCGGACGATCGGCGGCGTCGAATTCCACGGCACTCCGGACGAACACGGCAGCGTCACGATCGGCTACGGACTCATCCCGTCGGCCCAGGGCAAGGGTTACGCCTCCGAAGCTCTTCGCGCCCTGCTGTCGTTCGCGCGGTCCCGGGGCGTCGCCTCGGTGAAGGGCGACGCCGACCACGACAACACGGCGTCCCAGCACGTGATGACGGCGGCCGGCATGCGACCGGTCGGGGAGGACGAACGCGTCACGTACTTCGCCGTCTCCTGGACCTCCGACGCGATGTGAACCGGTGCGGCCCGGTCTCCGGGTGGTTGTCCATCCTTCACCGCAGATCCTTGCGTCGTACGAGTGCCGGCTGGCAGTGTTCGCACGACTGAACACGTAGGCGACCTCCAAAGACCAGGTGGGGATGGACGAGCAGGCGTTCGACGCCTTCTACGCCGGGAGCGTGGGTCGGCTCATCGGTCAGCTGTACGCCATGATCGGCGACCGCGCCGAAGCGCAGGACGTGGTCCAGGAAGCCTTCGTGCGGGCCTGGGAACGCCGGGCCGCGCTGGACAAGGACGGGGCGCCGGAGGCGTGGGTGCGTACCGTGGCCTACCGGCTGGCGGTCAGCCGGTGGCGGCGGGTGCGTACCTCCCTCACCTTCGCGAAGCGGCAGGGGCCGCCCCCGAACGTGCCGCCGCCGGACGATCACCATGTGCTGCTGGTGGCGGCGTTGAAGCAGATCCCCGCGGCACAGCGACGGGTCATCGTGCTCCACCACCTGTGCGACCTGGAAGTGAAGCAGGTCGCCGAGGAGACCAACTCCCCGGTGGGCACGGTCAAGGCGCAGCTGAGCCGGGGACGGGCTGCGCTGGCGAGGATTCTGGCCGATACTGAGCTGGATCCGCGGGCGGACCGGGTTTCGGAGGTGAAGCGTGGTTGACGAGACCAGCTTGGACGAGCGGCTCGCCGACCTTGCCACCGGGGGCCGGCAGGGGGCCGTGCCGATGGCCGCCGAGCTGATCCGGGCGCGTGGGGACCGGCGTCGGCGGCGCAAGCGGGCCGCTCGGGCGTCGGGCGGTGTGCTGCTGGCCGCCGCGGTGGCCGTGGGAGGTCTCTCGCTGGTCCGGGCCGGGCTGCCGGAGTCGGCGCCGCCCGCCGCGGATCCGAGCCCGTCCACGAGCGTGCCCCTGTTCGTGGCCCCGACGCCGGCACCGGGCGAGGAGTACGCGAGCGAACTCGGCTACGTGTACGACGCGGTGGTCCTGGACGGGGGCAGGGTCCGGGTCACCGTCCAACAGCTTCGTGACGAGAAGGGGACGGCCGTACCCACCGGCGTGGTCCATGAACTGACCCTGCCGGCGGTGACCCCGGTCGAGGTGGAGCGCCTGACCGGAGGGAAACCGGGAGACAAGCGGCTGGAGGACGTCGTGGACCGGCTGCGGGCCGGGCCGCAGTGGGTGTTCGCCCTCGACTACGACGGTGAGGGCCGGGTCCAGTCGCTGCGGGAAGCGCACTGGCTGTCCGTGCAGTGACGTCCGGGTCCGGCCGGACGGCGTTCGGCGCCGCTTGAAGAAAATGTTCCGGCCCGGATGCAACCCGGGGGGCGGTGTGGGGCGTAGAGACCGTGTAACCCGCCCGCACCGGCCTCCAGGAGTACGTCGACCATGCACGCTTCCCGCCGCCAGGCCACGTCGCGCCTGATCACCGCTGTCGTCCTCGGTGCCCTTGTCCTGACCGGCTGCGGCGGGACGACCGAGGCCCCCGCGGCTCCCTCCCCCGTGGCAGCGACGGCCTCCGCACCGGCCGCCGAGCCGGCCGACAAGGCACCCTTCGCCGGTACCAAGCAGTTCGTGACGATCGACAAGGCCTGGGCCGAGGACGGGCTGACCAAGCTGTCGGTGCGGCTCGCCGAGAAGAAGGTGAACACCCAGTTCGACACGTGGGAGATCATCCCCGGCACGGGGAAATTCGTCACGGTGACCATGGCGAAGGACGCCCGGGTGCTGCTGACCGTGCCGATGCGCGGCGACGACGTCCCGGGGGCCGGGCGCGCTGAACCCGTGTCGACCTCGCAGGCCGAGTTCGTCACCCTGCTGACGCAGCTGGACTCCCGGATCCGCGAAGGCGCCGGGGTCGACCTGAGCTTCGACGGAGAGGGCCGGGTCACCAAGTTGCAGTCGCTGTACAAGCCGTGATCCGGGTGTGCCGGGATCTGCCGATGACCGCAGCGGAGGTGGGGCATGGCCGATGAGACCGGCCTGGAGGGCCGGCTGGCCGACCTTGCCGTCTCGGGGCAGCGGTACGCCGTACCGCTGGCCGGGGAGCAGGTCCGAGCGCGCGGCGATCAGCGCCGTCGGCGCAAGCGGGCGGCTCGGGCGTCGGGCGGCGTGGTGATGGCGGCGGCTCTGGCCATGGGGGTCCTGTCGGTGGCCCGGCTCGGACCGGAGGCGGCACCGTCCGCCGCGAAACCGACAACAGCGGCGAGCGCCTCCCTGTTCGTGACCCCGACGCCCGCACCGGGGGAGGAATACGCCAGTGAACTCGGTTTCGTTTACGACGCTGTGGCACTGAAGGGAAATTCGGTTCGGGTCACCGTGGCGCAGGTCCGCGCCGAAAGGGGTGCTGTCACAGGCACCGGAGTGGTGCACAGAATGACCCTGAAACCGGAAACTCCGGTCGAAGTCAAACATGTAGCCGGCGGAGAAGCGGGAGACATGCGGGTAAACGAATTGGTGGACCGGCTGAGTGCCGGGCCGCAGTGGGTGTTCGCCATCGATTATGACAGCGAGGGCCGCACGGTGTCGCTTCGGGAAGCCTACTGGCTGACCGTCAAGTGAGCGCCGGAACAGGCAGAACAGACTTCCCCACGAGATACCGTCAGTCTTCTCGACTGCCGGGATCTTCCTCGTTCGGGGGCAGCGCGCTTGTGAAACTCGAAAGGACACCTCGGCGGCGGCCGGCACCGCCCCCTTCGCCGGCACCGAGCCGTTCGTCAACATCAGAAAGGCCCGGATCAGCAACGGACGCGCCTACCTGTCCGTGCGAACCGCCGAGAAGAAGATCAACACCCAGTTCGACACCTGGGAGATCAACCCGGGCACGGGCCCCTTCACGACGCTGCCCCTGGCCGAGAACAGCAAGGTGCTGCTGGCGGCCCCGGTCCGCGACCAGGTCGCCGGCACCAGCCGCGGCAAGCTGCTCCCGTACTCCCCCGCCGAGCTGGTCACCCTGATCGGCCGACTCGACCCCACGTTCTCCGACGGCATCGGGTACGACCTGGTCGTCGACGACGCGGGCCAGGTGACCAGCCTGACATCGCTGTTCAGGCCCTGACGGTGCCCCAGGCATCCGCGGCGGGGAGGGCGGGGACGGGGGGCATCTCCGGCGGGCGCTCGGCCCGCCAAAGGTTCCAACGAGAAACCCCATAGGGCCGTTGGAACTCATCTCGCAGCGTGCGAGGCCGCCCCCGTTTCACCGGCGAGGAATCTCCGCTCGATGTCCTGCTCCCACCGGGTCGTGCGCTGGTGCGACCCGGGACGTCCCCGTACAGCCCCGTACAGCCCCGTACAGCCCCGTACAGCCCCGTACAGCCCCGACCGGATCGTTCCCGACCGCGACCCGGTGAAGCGCGACATCAACTACTCAAAGAAACAAGAGAAACAACCCAACCCAACCCACTCCCGCCGGCCACCTGACGCACCCCGGAGGGCGCCTACGGGCGCCGTCACCCACACGGGTGAGGTTTGCCAACTCGGCTCGCTTTTGGCCCGGTTGCCCGGCATATGCTCGGGCCGACACCACACCGGACATACGTCGGCCCCCGACCGGGACTGCAATCCCAACCGAGGGCCTGACCATCAAGGAAGCGACACCTTCCCCAATGGATACCCAGCAGAATACTGCGCTCACCCGCGCCCTGGCGGAGATTCCCGGGCCTCTCCCGGCCCGAGGCGTGATCCACATCGAGATCCCGCACACCACCCGCTTCACCGTCGTCGGCAACCACCTCGCCCAGCACCCCGACCTCAGCTGCACCGCAGTCGGCATCGCCGTACGCATCCAGTCCCTGCCCCAAGGGACGAAAGTCGGCATCAAGGCACTCGCCGCCCACTGCCGGGAGGGCGAGAAGCGCATCGCCACCGCCCTGCGCGAACTGGAAGCCTTCGGCTACCTGCAACGCGTCCGCGACCGGCTGCCCA
>NZ_NEUE01000294.1:0-22405 GCF_002910905.1 Streptomyces sp. SM11
CCGTACCGGGCGCCCCCCGGCCGCGGACGCCTGAGCAGCGGCTCCACCGGCCCACAGGCCCGCTCCGGGGTGCGGACACCCCACGGCGCCCCGGAGCGCGGCAGCACCCGAGGACGACGCGCTGTCACTGCCCGCAAGTAGGGTGTGAGACATGGCAGACCCCTCCAGCTACCGCCCCAAGCCGGGACAGATCCCCGACTCCCCGGGGGTCTACAAATTCCGTGACGAGCACCGCCGGGTGATCTACGTCGGGAAGGCCAAGAACCTGCGCCAGCGCGTGGCCAACTACTTCCAGGACCTCGCCGGACTCCATCCGCGTACGCGCACGATGGTCACCACCGCCGCCTCCGTCGAATGGACGGTCGTCTCCACCGAGGTCGAGGCGCTCCAGCTGGAGTACTCCTGGATCAAGGAGTACGACCCCCGGTTCAACGTCAAGTACCGCGACGACAAGAGCTATCCCTACCTCGCGGTCACGCTCGACGAGGACTTCCCCCGCGTCCAGGTCATGCGCGGCGCCAAGAAGAAGGGCGTGCGCTACTTCGGTCCCTACGGCCACGCCTGGGCGATCCGCGAGACGGTCGACCTGATGCTGCGGGTCTTCCCCGTCCGCACCTGCTCGGCCGGGGTCTTCAAGAACGCCGCGCGCACCGGCCGCCCCTGCCTGCTGGGCTACATCGGCAAGTGCACGGCCCCCTGCGTCGGCCGGGTCACCCCCGAGGAACACCGGGAGCTGGCCGAGGGCTTCTGCGACTTCATGGCCGGCCGCACCGGCACGTACATCCGCCGCCTGGAGAAGGACATGATGCAGGCGGCCGAGGAGATGGAGTACGAGCGGGCCGCCCGCCTCCGCGACGACACCGAGGCCCTCAAGCGCGCCATGGAGAAGAGCGCCGTCGTCCTGGCCGACGCCACCGACGCCGACCTGATCGCCGTCGCCGAGGACGAGTTGGAGGCCGCCCTCCAGATCTTCCACGTGCGCGGCGGCCGGGTGCGCGGCCAGCGCGGCTGGGTCACCGACAAGGTCGAGGCGGTCGACACCTCCGGCCTCGTCGAGCACGCCCTCCAGCAGCTGTACGGGGAGGAGCGCGGCGACGCCGTCCCCAAGGAGGTCCTGGTCCCCGCCCTGCCCGAGGACGCCGAAGCGGTCTCCCAGTGGCTCGCCGAGCGCCGGGGATCCCAGGTCAGCCTGCGCATCCCGCAGCGCGGCGACAAGAAGGACCTCATGGCCACGGTCCAGCGCAACGCCCAGCAGGCGCTCGGGCTGCACAAGACCAAACGCGCCTCCGACCTGACCACCCGCTCCCGCGCCCTGGAGGAGATCGCCGAGGCACTGGGCCTGGACACCGCCCCGCTGCGCATCGAGTGCTACGACGTCTCCCACCTCCAGGGCGACGACGTGGTGGCCTCCATGGTGGTCTTCGAGGACGGCCTCGCCCGCAAGAGCGAGTACCGCCGCTTCCAGATCAAGGGCTTCGAGGGCCAGGACGACGTCCGCTCGATGCACGAGGTGATCGGCCGCCGCTTCAAGCGCTACCTCCAGGACAAGGAACGCACGGGGGAGTGGGAGGAGCAGCCGGCGGCCGCCCGGGCCGCCGGGCCCGCCACCACCGGCCCCGTCCCCGCCGTCGCGCCGGCCGCCGAAGACGGTGAGCCCCGGGAGGACGACGGCCGGCGCAAGCGGTTCGCCTACCCGCCGCAGCTCGTCGTCGTCGACGGCGGGCAGCCCCAGGTCGCCGCGGCCAAGCGCGCCCTGGACGAGCTGGGCATCGACGACATCGCCGTCTGCGGCCTCGCCAAGCGCCTCGAAGAGATCTGGCTCCCCGACGACGACGATCCCGTGGTCCTGCCCCGCTCCAGCGAGGGCCTCTACCTCCTCCAGCGCGTCCGGGACGAGGCTCACCGCTTCGCCATCACCTACCAGCGCGCCAAACGCGCCAAACGCATCCGCTCCAGCCCCCTCGACGACGTGGCCGGTCTCGGCGAGACCCGGAAGCAGGCCCTGATCAAGCATTTCGGCTCGGTGAAGAAGCTCCGGCAAGCGACAATCGACGAGATCTGCGAGGCCCCCGGGATAGGGCGAAGGACGGCGGAATCGGTGGCCGCGGCCCTCGCCTCGACCGCTCCCGCGGCGCCTGCCGTGAACACGGCCACAGGAGAGATCATGGAAGAGGACGACGGGGGCAGCTCATGACCGAGAACAGCCACGAGAACGCACAGAACACCGCAGACCCGAACGCCACAGCAGCCGACATCGCAGACCGAGCAGACGGAGCAGCAGACGTGAGTACGAACACCCCGAACGAGACGGGTGACGCGGCCATCCCCGAGCTGGTGATCATCTCCGGGATGTCGGGCGCCGGCCGCAGCACCGCCGCCAAGTGTCTGGAGGACCTCGGCTGGTTCGTCGTCGACAACCTGCCGCCCGCACTGATCCCCACCATGGTCGAGCTCGGTGCCCGCTCGCAGGGCAACGTGGCCCGGATCGCCGTCGTCGTCGACGTGCGCGGCCGGCGCTTCTTCGACAACCTCCGCGAGTCCCTCGCCGACCTGGAGGCCAAGCACGTCACCCGGCGGATCGTCTTCCTGGAGTCCTCCGACGACGCCCTCGTGCGCCGTTTCGAGTCCGTCCGCCGCCCGCACCCCCTCCAGGGCGACGGCCGCATCGTCGACGGCATCGCGGCCGAGCGCGACCTGCTGCGCGAGCTGCGCGGCGACGCCGATCTGGTCATCGACACCTCCAGCCTCAACGTGCACGAGCTGCGGGCCAAGATGGACGCCCAGTTCGCGGGCGACTCGGAGCCGGAGCTGCGGGCCACGGTGATGTCCTTCGGCTACAAGTACGGCCTGCCCGTCGACGCCGACCTGGTCGTCGACTGCCGCTTCCTGCCCAACCCGCACTGGGTCCCCGAGCTGCGCCCCTTCACCGGCGTCAACGAGGAGGTGTCCGACTACGTCTTCGACCAGCCGGGCGCCAAGGAGTTCCTCAACCAGTACACGGAGCTGCTCCAGCTGATCGCCGCGGGCTACCGCCGTGAGGGCAAGCGGTACGTCACCGTCGCGGTGGGCTGCACCGGCGGCAAACACCGTTCCGTCGCCATGTCGGAGAAGCTCTCGGCCCGCCTCGCCGCCGAAGGCGTCGAGACCGTCCTCGTGCACCGGGACATGGGGCGAGAGTGACCGGACGCAATCTGCGGATGCGACGCCTGAGCCGCGCCACCTCGGCGCTCTCCGGCCGCAAGCGCGGTGCTCAGCCCAAGGTCGTCGCGCTCGGCGGTGGCATGGGCCTCTCGGCGTCCCTGGCGGCGTTGCGCCGGATCACCGGCGATCTCACGGCCGTGGTCACCGTCGCCGACGACGGCGGCTCCAGCGGCCGGCTGCGCGAGGAGCTGGGTGTCCTGCCCCCCGGCGATCTGCGCAAGGCGCTCGCCGCGCTGTGCGGCGACGACGACTGGGGCCGCACCTGGTCCCGGGTCATCCAGCACCGCTTCGAGTCCAAGGGCGACCTCCACGAGCACGCGGTCGGCAATCTGCTGATCGTGGCCCTCTGGGAGCAGCTCGGCGACCATGTCCAGGCGCTCGACCTGGTCGGCAAGCTGCTCGGCGCGCACGGGCGGGTGCTACCGATGTCGGCCGTCCCGCTGGAGCTCCAGGCGCTGGTCAAGGGCCACGACCCCGACCTGCCCGACGCGATCGTCACCGTGCGCGGCCAGGCCACGGTGGCGCTCACGCCCGGCGAGGTGCAGTCCGTGCATGTGGTCCCGCCCGACCCGCCGGCCGTCCCGGAAGCCGTGGAGGCGGTCCTGGACGCCGACTGGGTGGTGCTCGGTCCCGGTTCCTGGTTCTCCTCCGTGATCCCGCACCTGCTCGTACCGGAACTGCTCGACGCCCTGGTCACCACGAAGGCACGCAAGGTCCTCTCGTTGAACCTCGCACCCCAGCCCGGCGAAACAGAAGGCTTCTCACCGCAGCGTCATTTGGAGGTTTTGGGACGACACGCCCCTAAACTCGCCTTGGACGTGGTGCTGGCCGATGAGGCCGCCGTGCCCGACCGTGAATCCCTCACTGATGCCGCCAGGCGGCTCGGAGCCGCGGTCGAGCTGGCGCCGGTGGCATCGCCCGACGGCGTTCCGGTCCATGATCAGGAGCTGTTGGCCGCCGCGTACGACCGTATTTTTCGGATGCATGGAAGGATCGGCCCATGGCGATGACGCCAGCGGTGAAGAACGAAATCTCTCATCTTCCCGTCACCCGGACCTGCTGCAGGAAAGCAGAGGTCTCGGCGATTCTTCGGTTCGCGGGCGGGCTGCACTTGGTGAGCGGCCGGATTGTGATCGAGGCGGAGCTGGACACCGGGAACGCGGCCCGCCGGCTCAAGCGCGACATCCTGGAGATCTTCGGGCACAGCTCGGAGCTGATCGTGATGGCCCCCGGCGGACTGCGGCGCGGCTCGCGCTTCGTCGTACGGGTGGTGGCGGGCGGCGACCAGCTGGCTCGCCAGACCGGTCTGGTGGACGGCCGCGGCCGTCCGATCCGGGGGCTGCCCCCGCAGGTGGTCTCGGGGGCCACCTGCGACGCCGAGGCGGCCTGGCGCGGAGCCTTCCTCGCCCACGGTTCGCTCACCGAGCCCGGCCGCTCCTCCTCGCTGGAGGTCACCTGCCCGGGGCCGGAGGCGGCCCTCGCCCTGGTCGGGGCGGCGCGCCGGCTCTCCATCGCCGCCAAGGCGCGCGAGGTGCGCGGCGTGGACCGGGTGGTGGTCCGCGACGGCGACGCGATCGGCGCCCTGCTGACCCGGCTCGGCGCCCACGACGCGGTGCTCGCCTGGGAGGAGCGGCGGATGCGGCGCGAGGTCCGCGCCACGGCCAACCGGCTCGCCAATTTCGACGACGCGAACCTGCGCCGCTCGGCCCGCGCGGCGGTCGCCGCCGGGGCCCGGGTGGGGCGCGCGCTGGAGATCCTCGGCGAGGAGGTCCCCGAGCACCTGGCCGCCGCGGGGCGGCTGCGCATGGAGCACAAGCAGGCATCCCTGGAGGAGCTGGGCGCGCTCGCCGAGCCGCCGCTGACCAAGGACGCGGTCGCCGGCCGGATCCGCCGGCTGCTGGCGATGGCCGACAAGCGGGCCCAGGACCTGGGCATCCCCGGGACCGAGTCGACCCTCAGCGAGGAGCTCGCCGACGGCCTGGTCGGCTGACTCGACCGCGAGCGCGGGACGTTGGTCCCGACTCACCGGGACCCAGGTCCCGAAGCCACCGGGACCCAGGTCCCGACCGGTGGAACGGAGGCCCGTACTCCTACTGGCGAGTACGGGCCTGCGGTCATATCCGGTGGTGCGTGGAGGCCCTCTCGATGTCACTCCCGGGCCCTCGGAGAGGTAGGGTCGGAAGCGGTCGGGGACATCCCTATACAACTCGCCGGCGTCGAAAACCGGCGTACCTAACGAGGAGATCGGTTCGTGACGATCCGCGTAGGCATCAACGGCTTCGGCCGCATCGGCCGCAACTACTTCCGCGCTCTGCTGGAGCAGGGTGCGGACATCGAGATCGTGGCTGTCAACGACCTGGGTGACACTGCGACCACGGCCCACCTGCTGAAGTACGACACCATTCTGGGTCGTCTCAAGGCAGAGGTCAGCCACACCGCCGACACCATCACCGTCGATGGTCACACCGTCAAGGTGCTCTCCGAGCGCAACCCGGCCGACATCCCCTGGGGTGAGCTGGGCGTCGACATCGTCATCGAGTCGACCGGCATCTTCACCAAGAAGGCCGACGCCGAGAAGCACATCGCGGGCGGCGCCAAGAAGGTCCTCATCTCGGCTCCGGCCAAGGACGAGGACATCACCATCGTGATGGGCGTCAACCAGGACCAGTACGACGCGGCCAACCACAACGTCATCTCCAACGCCTCCTGCACCACCAACTGTGTGGCGCCGATGGCCAAGGTTCTCGACGAGAACTTCGGCATCGTCAAGGGCCTGATGACGACGGTCCACGCGTACACCAACGACCAGCGGATCCTGGACTTCCCGCACTCGGACCTGCGTCGCGCCCGCGCCGCCGCCGAGAACATCATCCCGACCACCACCGGCGCCGCCAAGGCCACCGCCCTGGTCCTCCCGCAGCTCAAGGGCAAGCTCGACGGCATCGCGATGCGCGTCCCGGTCCCGACCGGCTCCGCCACCGACCTGGTCGTCACCCTCCAGCGCGAGGTCACCAAGGACGAGGTCAACGCCGCGTTCAAGAAGGCCTCCGACGACGGCGCCCTCAAGGGCTTCCTGACGTACACCGAGGACCCGATCGTCTCCTCGGACATCGTCGGCGACCCGTCGTCCTGCACCTTCGACTCCTCCCTGACCATGGTCCAGGAGGGCAACACGGTGAAGATCCTCGGCTGGTACGACAACGAGTGGGGCTACTCCAACCGCCTCGTCGACCTCACGGTCTTCGTCGGCGAGCAGCTCTGATCCTTCGGGGTCGGCGGCACCACGATGTGAGCTAGGGGCTCGACCGGCGCAACGACGCGCCGGTCGAGCCCCTTAGCATGTTCATCCGTCCTTGCAAGGAGTAACGGAAGACCAGATGAAGACGATCGACGAACTTCTCGCCGAAGGGGTCGCGGGCAAGCGGGTATTCGTCCGCGCCGACCTCAACGTGCCGCTGGACGGCACCACGATCACCGACGACGGCCGGATCCGCGCCGTCGTCCCGACGATCGCCAAGCTCGCCGAGGCCGGCGCGCGCGTCGTCGTCGCCTCGCACCTCGGCCGCCCCAAGGGCGCCCCGGAACCGGCCTACTCGCTGGCGCCCGCCGCCGCGCGCCTGGGGGAGCTCCTCGGTGCCGAGGTCGCCTTCGCCACCGACACGGTCGGCGAGTCCGCCCGCGCCACGGTCGCCGGTCTCACCGACGGCCAGGTCGCCGTCATCGAGAACCTCCGCTTCAACGCCGGCGAGACGTCCAAGGACGACGCCGAGCGCGGCGCCTTCGCCGATCAGCTGGCCGAGCTCGCCGACGTCTACGTGGGCGACGGCTTCGGCGCGGTGCACCGCAAGCACGCCTCGGTCTTCGACCTCCCGGCGCGGCTCCCGCACTACGCGGGCTACCTCATCGCCACCGAGGTCGGCGTCCTGAAGAAGCTCACCACCGATGTGAAGCGGCCGTACGCGGTCGTCCTCGGCGGCGCCAAGGTCTCCGACAAGCTCGGCGTGATCGACCACCTGCTGGAGCGGGCCGACCGCATCCTGATCGGCGGCGGCATGGCGTACACCTTCCTCAAGGCCCAGGGCCACGAGGTCGGCAGCTCGCTGCTCCAGGAGGACCAGATCCCGGCCGTGCGGGAGTACCTGCGGCGTGCCGAGGACAAGGGCGTGGAGTTCGTCCTCCCCGTCGACGTCGTGGTCGCTCCCGCCTTCCCCGACCTGAAGACCAAGGCCCCGGCCCACCCCACCACCGTCGCCGCCGACGCCATCCCGGCCGGCCAGATGGGGCTGGACAACGGACCCGAGACCAACAAGCTCTACGCATCGAAGCTCGCCGACGCGGCCACCGTTTTCTGGAACGGCCCGATGGGCGTCTTCGAGCACCCCGACTTCGCCGACGGCACCCGCGCGGTCGCCCAGGCGCTCGTCGACTCGTCGGCCTTCAGCGTCGTCGGCGGTGGCGACTCCGCGGCGGCCGTTCGCATCCTGGGCTTCGACGAGAATGCTTTCGGACATATTTCGACCGGTGGTGGCGCGAGCCTCGAATACCTCGAGGGCAAGACGCTTCCCGGGCTCGCCGCACTGGAGGACTGACCTTTCATGACCACCCGCACCCCGCTGATGGCGGGCAACTGGAAGATGAACCTCAACCACCTCGAGGCCATCGCCCACGTCCAGAAGCTCGCCTTCGCCCTGGCCGACAAGGACTACGAGGACGTCGAGGTCGCCGTTCTCCCGCCCTTCACCGACCTGCGTACCGTGCAGACCCTGGTCGACGGCGACAAGCTGAAGATCAAGTACGGCGCCCAGGACATCTCGGCGCACGACTCCGGCGCGTACACCGGTGAGATCTCCGGTCCCATGCTCGCCAAGCTGCGCTGCACGTACGTGGCCGTCGGCCACAGCGAGCGCCGCCAGTACCACGGCGAGAACGACGAGATCTGCAACGCCAAGGTGAAGGCCGCCTACAAGCACGGCCTGACCCCGATCCTCTGCGTCGGCGAGGGCCTGGACATCCGCAAGGCCGGTGACCAGGTCTCCTACACGCTCGCGCAGCTCGACGGCGCCCTGAAGGACATCCCGGCCGAGCGGGCCGAGACGATCGTGATCGCCTACGAGCCGGTCTGGGCCATCGGGACCGGCGAGGTCGCCACCCCCGAGGACGCCCAGGAGGTCTGCGGTGCGATCCGCGGCCGGCTGGCCGAGCTGTACTCGCAGGAGCTGGCCGACGCCGTCCGTATCCAGTACGGCGGCTCGGTGAAGTCCGGCAACGTCGCGGCCATCATGGCGCAGCCCGACGTGGACGGCGCCCTCATCGGCGGCGCCGCACTGGACGCCGACGAGTTCGTCAAGATCGTCCGCTTCCGCGACCAGTGAGTATGCGGTAGCGCCGATCCGTCGTACCCTTGCGGGGGCCGAGGGGGTTGTCACCCTCCGGCCCCCGCTGTACGTACAGGCAGTAATCGAGAAATCCGGAAAGTAGGGACCAGCCGTGATTCTGGCGTTCCAGATCGCCCTGATCGTCTTCAGCCTGCTGCTGATGCTGCTGGTGCTCATGCACAAGGGCAAGGGCGGCGGTCTCTCCGACATGTTCGGTGGCGGAATGCAGTCCTCCGTCGGTGGCTCCTCGGTCGCCGAACGTAACCTCGACCGGATCACCGTGGTGGTCGGTCTGGTCTGGTTCGCGTGCATCGTCGTCCTCGGTCTGCTCATCAAGCTGGACAACTGACCCGTCGTCCGCGATTCCCGGTGAGGGTGTAACTCCTTTCGCTGGACGCGCGTTGGGCCTTACGTAGACTGGGGCATCCTCGAGCACCATCACGCAGGGAGTTACGACCGTGGCAAGTGGCAACGCGATCCGGGGAAGCCGGGTCGGAGCGGGGCCGATGGGGGAGGCGGAGCGGGGCGAGTCCGCGCCGCGCGCCCGCATCTCCTTCTGGTGCTCGAACGGGCACGAGACGCAGCCGAGCTTCGCCCATGACGCGCAGCTGCCGGACATCTGGGACTGCCCGCGCTGCGGCTTCCCGGCCGGCCAGGACAAGGACAGCCCGCCCGACCCGCCTCGCACCGAGCCGTACAAGACGCATCTGGCGTACGTACGCGAGCGGCGCAGCGACGAGGACGGCGAGGCGATCCTCGCCGAGGCGCTGGCCAAACTCCGTGGCGAGATCTAGCCGCTCCCTCGTAACAGCTCCACGGACCAGCCCGTCGTTCACCGGCCGGACCCCCCACGGGTGTCCGGCCGTATCGCGTTCCCGCGCCACCGTCCTCCTCCACGCCGCCCGCCTCCTCGATCAATTAGGTTGGAGGGGCAGCGGGGATGCTGAGTGACGAGAAGAAGTGGGCTGATATCCGGGATGAACACAGCAAGCCGAACCAAGCTCGACCAGACGCCCGAGTGGACGGCTCTCGCGGAGCACCGTGAGGAGCTCGGCGCTCCCCAGCTGCGCGAGCTGTTCGCGCGGCAGCGGGACCGCGGCACCGCCTACACCCTGCGGGTCGGCGACCTCCACCTCGACTACTCCAAGCACCTGGTCACCGACGAGACGCTGCGCCTGCTGCGCGAACTCGCCGCCGCCACCGGGGTCGCGGAGCTGCGGGACGCGATGTTCCGCGGCGAGAAGATCAACACCACCGAGGACCGGGCGGTCCTGCACACCGCGCTCCGCGCCCCGCGCGACGCGGTCGTCGAGGTCGACGGTGAGAACGTCGTGCCCGCCGTGCACGCCGTCCTGGACAAGATGGCCGGCTTCGCCGAGAAGGTGCGGTCCGGACAGTGGACCGGTCACACCGGCAAGCCCGTCAAGAACATCGTCAACATCGGCATCGGCGGATCCGACCTCGGCCCCGCCATGGCGTACGAGGTGCTGCGCTCCTTCACGGACCGCGCCCTCACCGTCCGCTTCGTCTCCAACGTCGACGGCGCCGACCTGCACGAGGCGGTCCGTGACCTCGACCCCGCCGAGACGCTGTTCGTCATCGCCTCGAAGACGTTCACGACGATCGAGACCATTACCAACGCCACCTCCGCCCGGGACTGGCTGCTGACCGAGCTGAAGGCCGGTCAGGACGCCGTCGCGCGGCACTTCGTGGCGCTGTCGACCAATGCCGAGAAGGTCGAGGAGTTCGGCATCGACACGGCCAACATGTTCGAGTTCTGGGACTGGGTCGGCGGCCGCTACTCCTACGACTCGGCGATCGGCCTCTCGCTGATGGTCGCCATCGGCCCGGACCGCTTCCGCGAGATGCTGGACGGCTTCCACCTCGTCGACGAGCACTTCCGCACCGCCCCCGCCGAGGAGAACGCCCCGCTCCTGCTGGGCCTCCTCGGCGTCTGGTACGGCAACTTCTTCGACGCCCAGTCGCACGCGGTGCTGCCGTACAGCCACTATCTGTCCAAGTTCACCGCGTACCTCCAGCAGCTCGACATGGAGTCCAACGGCAAGTCCGTCGACCGCGACGGCAACCCCGTGGACTGGCAGACCGGACCGGTCGTCTGGGGCACACCCGGTACCAACGGGCAGCACGCGTACTACCAGTTGATCCACCAGGGCACCAAGCTGATCCCGGCGGACTTCATCGGCTTCGCCGCGCCCGTCCACGACCTGCTGCCCGGGCTGATCGCCCAGCACGATCTGCTGATGGCCAACTTCTTCGCCCAGACCCAGGCCCTCGCCTTCGGCAAGACGCCCGAGGAGGTCCGGGCGGAGGGGGTGCCCGAGCAGTTGGTCCCGCACAAGACGTTCCGGGGCAACCATCCGACGACGACGATCCTCGCCGACAGGCTGACCCCCTCGGTCCTCGGCCAGCTCATCGCGCTGTACGAGCACAAGGTCTTCGTCCAGGGCGCCGTCTGGAACATCGACTCCTTCGACCAGTGGGGCGTCGAACTCGGCAAGGTCCTCGCCAAGAAGATCGAACCGCTCCTGACCGCTGACGGGAGCGGGGCCGCGGACGCCGGGCAGCTCGACAGCTCCACCGCCGCCCTGGTCGACGCCTACCGCACCCTGCGCGGGCGCTGAGCCGATGCCGCAGGGGGAGGGGACAGCGGTACGGCTGCGGCCGCCGCGCAACACGCTGAACGAGCGCGCCGTCGGCTGGTGGCGGGTCCAGTGGCTGCTGATGACCGCCGTGCACGTCGTGCCGCTCGCGGTGCTGGGCGCGCTGATCGGGCCGGCCCGCTTCTGGCTGCTGCTGTCCGCCGCGGTCCTGGCCGTGGTGGGGGCGGCGACCATCGTCCTCTTCCCCCTGTGGTGGTTCCGTACGCACCGGTGGGAGGTCACCGAGGACGCGGTGTACGTCCGCACCGGGTTCTTCTGGCAGGAGTGGCGCATCGCCCCGATGTCCCGGATCCAGACCGTGGACACCGTGCGCGGCCCGCTGGAGCAGCTCTTCCGGCTCGCCACCGTCACCGTCACCACCGCCTCCGCCAAAGGCGCGGTACGGATCCAGGGTCTGGACCACGAGGTCGCCGCCGACCTGGCCGGGCAGCTCACCCGCATCACCCGCGACACCCCCGGCGACGCCACATGAGCACCGTCGCCACGGAGGACGGCTGGCGCCGCCTCGACCCCCGTACGGTCCTGGTCACCGCACTCGTCGTGGCGGGTGTCGTCGCGGGCGCCGCGATCCCCGTCACGCTCGGCCTCACCCGATGGTTCGGCCTCCCGGCCGCCGTGCTCCAGGTGCTTGCCGGAGCCGTCCTGGTCATCGGGGCCGCGGCGGGCGTCGACCGGGTCCGCTGGCACCGCACCCGCTACCGCGTCGGCGAGGAGCGCGTCGACCTCCACACCGGCCTCCTCCTCGTCAAGCGCCGCTCCCTGGCCCGGACCCGTATCCGCACGGTCGACCTCACCGCCAATCTGATGCTGCGCCTCCTCGGCCTGGTCACCGTGAGGATCGGCACCGGCGAACAGGGCCACGACTCCACCCTCCAACTGGACCCGGTCACCCGCGCCGAGGGCGAACGGCTGCGCCGCCTCCTGCTGGAGCGCGCCGCCACCGCACCGTCCGGTGTCCACCGGGAAGGGGAACTGGCCGTCCTGGACCCCCACTGGATCCGCTACGCCCCGGTCTCCTTCGTCGCCCCCATGCTCGGCGGTGCCGCCGTCGGGGCCGTGCTCCAGGTCAGCGACTGGGTCGGGGCCCAGGGCGCGGTCATCGGGTGGGTCGGCGACCGCTTCCGGGACACCCCGCTGCTCTGGGTGATCGTCGGGCTTACCCTGGCCGCCCTGGTCGCGGGCGTCGCCGGCGCGCTCGTTCTCTGGATCGAGATGTGGTGGAACTACCGCCTGGAGCGTGAGCCCGGCGGCACCCTCAGGGTCCGGCGCGGCCTGTTCACCTCCCGGTCCATCTCCGTCGAGGAGGCCCGGCTGCGCGGCGTCGACCTGGTCGAGCCGCTGGGCGTGCGGCTGCTCGGCGCGGCCCGGCTGGACGCCATCACCACCGGCCTCGCCAAGGACCACGAGGCCAAGAACGCCGACCACAACACCCTGCTCCCGGCCGCGCCCCGGACCCGGGCCGACGCCGTCGCCGCCGACGTCCTGCGCGAGGCGGCCACCCCGACCGGCGCCGTGCTCACCCCTCACCCACGCGCCGCCCGGGGCCGCAGACTGCGCTGGTCGCTCGCCGCGGTCCTCGGCCCGGTCCTGATCCTGACCCTCCTCGGGGCGCTGCTCACCCCCGTACTGCTGTGGATCGCGCTCGGCTGCACGGTGGCTCTCGTCCCCGTGGCGGTGGCGCTTGCCCTGGACGCGTACCGGGGGCTCGGGCACGCGCTCTCCGGGCGCCACCTCGTCACCCGCTCCGGTACCGTCCGCCGCTCCACCGCCGCCCTGGAGCGGGCCGGGGTGATCGGCTGGACGGTCAGGCAGTCGGTCTTCCAGCGGCGGGCCGGGCTGCTGAGCATCACGGCCACCACCGCCGCCGGAGGCGGCGCGTACACGGTGTACGACGCCGATGCCGCCGAGGGGCTCACCTTCGCCGCCGAGGCCGTACCGGGACTGCTGGAGCCCTTCCTGGAGCGCGTCGGGGAACCTGGGCCGTGACGGACGGCACAGAAGGCCTCCTGTGCAGCCGCCTCCGCGTCGGCGACGATATCGATCATGACTTCCACCAGTCGTCGTACAGTCCTCACCGCCCTCGCCACCGCGGCCGTCAGCGGTCCGCTGCTGGGCTCGCTCACCGCGACCGACGCCCACGCCACCGGTGACCTGGACATCTACACCTCCAACACCGACCTCTACAAGAAGCTCGCCGGTCAGGAGGGCGTCGAGTTCGCCCGCCGCTACCGGAGGCACGAGTACGCCGACCACTCGCTCCCGCAGAGATACCCGTACAACCGGACCACCGTCATGGCCCTGCACGGCGGCGGCATCGAGATGGGCACCTCCGAACTCTGCCTCGCCATAGCCGGCTACCACCCGGCCACGCTCGCCCCGCTGACAGACGGCCACGGGGCGTTCGACTACTGGATGTTCGAGGGACTGCGCTTCTCGGGCAACCGTGACCTGCACGTCACCGCCAAGAACTGTGACGATCACGTCGCCATCTCCATGGCGGCGAGCAGCCTCAACGTCCTGAGTCTGCACGGCTGCACGGCGGCGCAGGCGGGCACCGTCCCACAGGCCGTGGTCGTCGGGGGACTGAACACCCGCTTCAAGACCCTGCTCAAGGCCGAGTTCGACGCGATCGGCATCGCCTGGCGGGACGGGAACGAGCTGCCCGACCTGGGCGGGGTCAACACCCGCAACCCGTGCAACCGCACCATGCTCGCCAAGGGTGGTCAGCTGGAGCTCACCACGGAGCTGCGCGCCGCCATGTTCACCGTCAACACCCGCGCGGGCCGGGCCGGCAGCACGACCCCGCTCTTCGACCGCTTCGTCGGCGCCTGCCGGGCCGCCGTCACGAAGCTGGAGCAGGGAACGGATCAGGTCATCCTCTGACCTCGGGGTCCCCGGGCCGGCTCAGCCGCCGCGCGTCGTGTCGATGACGCAGAAGCGGTTGCCCTCGGGGTCGGCGAGCACCACGAAGTCGGGGTCCGGCGGACAGAGGTCCCACTCCACCCGCACCGCGCCCAGCCCCACCAACCGCTCCACCTCGGCCTCCTGGGTGTCGGAGTAGAGGTCGAGATGGACTCGGGGGACTTCCTGCACGGGGGAGGTGGAGCGCCCCAACGCCACGCCGACGCCGGTCCCTTCGGCCGGGACCAGCACCACCCAGTCGTCCGTCCCCGGCTCGCGCTCGGTGTAGGTGAGCGCCGCCTTCCAGAAGGCGGCGGTCCGTCGTACGTCGGTCGCGCCCATCACCACGGTTCCGATATGCACCATGGCGCGAGCCTTTCATGACGAGGGCCCGGACCGCTCGCCAGCAGCGGGCCGGGCCTTCGAGGCGTCAACGCTCAGGCGGAGGCCGGAGGGTAGAGCGCGCGCGGCAGTTGCGAGGCCGCCGCCGCGTCCAGCAGCCACAGCGTGCGGCCGCGTCCGAACGCGCCCGCCGCCGGGGCCTGGATCTCCCCGGCCCCGGACAGGGCGATGGCCGCAGCTTTTGCCTTGTCCTCGCCCGCCGCCAGCAGCCACACCTCGCGCGCCGCGCGGATCGCGGGCAGCGTGAGCGAGACGCGGACCGGCGGCGGCTTGGGAGCCCCGTGCACACCGACGACGGTGCGCTCGGTCTCCCGTACCGCCGGCAGCTCCGGGAAGAGCGAGGCCACATGCGTGTCCGGGCCGACGCCCAGCATCAGCACGTCGAACGTGGGCACCGGGCCGTGGTCCTCAGGACCCGAGGCAGCGGCCAGTTCGGCGGCGTAGCCGGCTGCCGCCTCGTCCACGTCCTTGCCGTACGGGCCGTTGGACGCGGGCATCGCGTGCACCCGGGCCGGGTCCAGCGGCACCGCGTCGAGCAGTGCCTCGCGGGCCTGGGTGACATTGCGCTCCGGGTCACCCTCGGGCAGGAACCGCTCGTCGCCCCACCACAGGTCCAGGTGTGCCCAGTCGATCGCGTCCCGGGCGGGCGCGGCGGCGAGCGCGGCCAGCAGACCGTTGCCGTTGCGCCCACCGGTCAGTACCACCGAGGCGTGGCCCCGGGAGGCCTGGGCGTCCACGATCCTCGTGATCAGCCGGGCCGCCGCGGCCTGGGCCATCAGCTCCTTGTCGCGGTGCACGACCAGTTGGGGAGGCGTCACTTCGAGGCCGTCCTCTTGGCCGGGGCCTTCTTCGGGGCGGAGCCCTTCGGCTCGGCAGCCTTCTCCGCCTTCTCCTCGGCGGCCCCCGTGGGAGCGGCCTTGCCCTCGCCGCCTGCGTGCAGCCTGCCCACGCCGAACTTCACCGCGGACGCGTAGGTGTTGTCCGGGTCGAGCCGGCGCAGCTCCTCGGCCAGCAGTTCGGCCGTGTCGCGCCGCTTGAGCGCCACCCCGCGGTCCGGCTGGTTCTGCATGGAGAGCGTGGCCAGCGTGCCGTCGGCCCGGTCCAGGACGATGACGCCGTTCTTCGTCTCCATCCGGACCGCGGTGAGACCGGGCCCCCCGGAGAGCGTGCGCTCCACCGGGACGCCGAGCCGGTCCGCGAGCCACATGGCGAGCAGCTCGCAGCTCGGGTTGTCGCTCTCGCCCTCGACGGTCGCGCCGATGACCTCGGCCGGCTGCTGGTCCAGCGCGGCGGCCAGCATCGAGCGCCACGGCGTGATCCGGGTCCAGGCCAGATCGGTGTCGCCCGGGCTGTACGTCGCCGCCCGCACCGCCAGCTCGTCGAGCGGGAGCTCGGCCGAGTAGGTGTCGGTGATCCGGCGTTGGGCGAGGGCGCCCAGCGGGTCCTTCGCCGGGTCGGCGGGCGCGCCCTCGGGCCACCACACCACGACCGGGGCGTCCGGCAGCAGCAGCGGAAGGACCACCGACTGGGCGTGGTTGGCCAGTTCGCCGTGCAGACGCAGCACGACGGTCTCGCCGGTGCCCGCGTCGGAACCGACCCGGACCTCGGCATCGAGCCGGGCGTCGCGGCGGGCCCGCGGTGAGCGGCTGACCCGCTTGATCACCGCGATGATCCGCGACGGGTGCTCGCGGGAGGCGTCACCGGCCGACCTGAGCGCGTCGTACGCGTTCTCCTCGTCGGTGACGATGACCAGGGTGAGCACCATGCCGATGGCGGGGGTGCCGATGGCCCGGCGGGCCGAGACCAGCGCCTGGTTGATCTTGCTGGATGTGGTTTCCGTGAGATCGATCTTCATGGCCGCCTCCAGCTCCGTCCGTCACGTGCGAGCATCTCGTCGGCCTCGGCCGGACCCCAGGTGCCGGCCGCGTACTTCGCGGGCTTCCCGTGCTTGTCCCAGTACTCCTCGATCGGGTCGAGGATGGTCCAGGAGAGTTCGACCTCCTGGTGGCGCGGGAAGAGGTTGGCGTCGCCGAGCAGGACGTCCAGGAGGAGCCGCTCGTACGCCTCCGGGCTGGACTCCGTGAACGACTCGCCGTACGCGAAGTCCATCGTGACGTCCCGGACCTCCATCGAGGTGCCGGGCACCTTGGAACCGAAGCGCACGGTGACGCCCTCGTCCGGCTGGACCCGGATGACCAGGGCGTTGCCGCCCAGCTCCTCGGTCGCGCCCGACTCGAAGGGCAGGTAGGGCGCGCGTTTGAAGACGACCGCGATCTCCGTGACCCGGCGGCCGAGCCGCTTTCCGGTACGGAGGTAGAACGGCACGCCCGCCCAGCGGCGGTTGTTGATCGTCAGCTTGATCGCCGCGTAGGTGTCGGTCGTCGACTTGGGGTCGATGCCCTCCTCCTCGCAGTAGCCGAGGGCCTCCTGGCCGCCCTGCCAGGCGTGCTCGTACTGGGCGCGCACGGTGTGCAGGCCGAGATCCTCGGGCAGCTCGACGGCGGTGAGCACCTTGAGCTTCTCGGCGACCAGGGCCTTCGGGTGGAAGGAGCCGGGCTCCTCCATCGCGGTCAGTGCCAGCAGCTGGAGCAGGTGGTTCTGGATGACGTCACGGGCGGCGCCGATGCCGTCGTAGTAGCCGGCCCGGCCGCCGATGCCGATGTCCTCGGCCATCGTGATCTGTACGTGGTCCACGTAGGACCGGTTCCAGATCGGCTCGAACATCGTGTTGGCGAACCGCAGCGCCAGGATGTTCTGGACCGTCTCCTTGCCCAGGTAGTGGTCGATCCGGAAGACCTCGTTGGGCGGGAAGACGTCGTGCACGAGCTGGTTGAGCTCCTGCGCGCTGGCCAGGTCGTGGCCGAACGGCTTCTCGATGACGGCGCGGCGCCAGGAGCCCTCGCTCTGGTCGGCCAGGCCGTGCTTCTTCAGCTGCTGGACGACCTTGGGGAAGAACTTCGGCGGCACGGACAGGTAGAAGGCGAAGTTGCCCCCGGTGCCCTGTGCCTGGTCGAGCTCCTGGATGGTCGACTTCAGCGTCTCGAACGCCTCGTCGTCGTCGAAGTTGCCCTGGACGAAGCGCATCCCCTGGATGAGCTGCTGCCAGACCTCCTCGCGGAACGGCGTACGGGCGTGCTCCTTGACGGCGTCGTGGACGACCTGGGCGAAGTCCTCGTCCTCCCAGTCGCGGCGCGCGAAGCCGATGAGCGAGAAGCCCGGCGGCAGCAGGCCGCGATTGGCCAGGTCGTAGACGGCGGGCATCAGCTTTTTACGGGACAAATCGCCCGTGACGCCAAAGATGACCAGGCCCGACGGCCCCGCGATACGCGGGAGCCGTCGGTCCTGTGCGTCACGGAGCGGGTTGGCTCCGGGAACAGCAGACAAAGTGGTCAGCCCTCCGAGGGGGCGAGGCGCGAAAGCTCCACCTCGGTCGACTTGAGCAGGTCGTTCCAGGAGGCCTCGAACTTCTCGACGCCTTCGTCCTCCAGCACCTGTACGACGTCGTCGTAGGAGATGCCGAGCTTCTTGACCGCGTCGAGGTCGGCGCGCGCCTGGTCGTAGCCGCCGACGACGGTGTTGCCGGTGATCTCGCCGTGGTCGGCCACGGCCTCCAGGGTCGCCTCCGGCATGGTGTTCACCGTGTTGGGGGCGACCAGGTCGTCGACGTACAGCGTGTCCTTCAGGGCCGGGTCCTTGACGCCGGTGGAGGCCCACAGCGGACGCTGCTTGTTGGCCTGCGCCTTGTCCAGGGGGGCCCAGCGGTCGGAGGAGAAGACCTCCTCGTACGCCTCGTAGGCCAGCCGCGCGTTGGCCAGCGCGGACTTGCCCTTGGCGGCCTTCGCCTCGTCGGAGCCGATCGCGTCGAGGCGCTTGTCGATCTCGGTGTCCACGCGGGACACGAAGAACGAGGCCACCGAGTGGATCTTGGAGAGGTCCAGGCCCGCGGCCTTCGCCTTCTCCAGGCCCGCGAGGTAGGCGTCCATGACCGCGCGGTAGCGCTCCAGGGAGAAGATCAGCGTGACGTTGACGCTGATGCCGCGGCCGATGGTCTCGGTGATCGCGGGCAGGCCGGCCTTGGTCGCCGGGATCTTGATGAGCGTGTTCGGCCGGTCGACCAGCCAGGCCAGCTGCTTGGCCTCGGCGACGGTGGCCAGGGTGTTGTGGGCCAGGCGCGGGTCGACCTCGATGGAGACCCGGCCGTCCTGGCCGCCGGTGGCGTCGAAGACTGGGCGCAGGATGTCGGCGGCGTCACGGACGTCGGCCGTCGTGATCATGCGCAGCGCTTCCTCGACGGTGACCTTGCGGGCGGCGAGGTCGGTGAGCTGCTGCTCGTAACCGTCGCCCGAGGAGATCGCCTTCTGGAAGATCGACGGGTTGGTGGTGACGCCGACGACATGGCTCTGGTCGATCAGCTCGGCCAGGTTCCCGGACGTGATCCGCTTGCGCGACAGGTCGTCGAGCCAGATCGCCACGCCCTCGTCGGAGAGGCGCTTGAGTGCGTCTGTCATGAGTTGCATCTCCTACTAGTCGTATACCGGCGTCAGCGTGTGGCGGCGGCGAGAGATTCCCGCGCGGCGGCGGCCACGTTCTCGGCGGTGAAGCCGAACTCCCGGAACAGCACCTTCGCGTCGGCCGAGGCCCCGAAGTGCTCCAGCGAGATGATCCGGCCCGCGTCGCCCACGTAGCGGTACCAGGTCAGGCCGATGCCCGCCTCGACCGCGACCCGCGCCTTCACCGACGGCGGCAGCACGCTGTCCTTGTACGCCTGGTCCTGCTCTTCGAACCACTCGACCGACGGCATCGAGACCACCCGGGTCGGCACACCGGCCGCCTGGAGCTGCTCGCGTGCCTCGACGGCGACGTGGACCTCGGAACCGGTCGCGACGATCAGCACCTGCGGCTCGCCGCCCTCGGCCTCGAACAGGACGTAACCGCCCTTGGCCGCGTTCTCGTTCGCCTCGTACGTCGGCACGCCCTGCCGGGTCAGCGCCAGACCGTGCGGCGCGCCCTCGCCGAACACCTTGGTGTAGCGGCGCAGGATCTCGCGCCAGGCGATGGCGGTCTCGTTCGCGTCGGCCGGGCGCACGATGTTCAGGCCCGGGATGGCGCGCAGCGCGGCCAGGTGCTCGACCGGCTGGTGGGTCGGACCGTCCTCGCCGAGGCCGATCGAGTCGTGCGTCCACACGTACGTCACCGGCAGGTGCATCAGCGCGGACAGCCGCACCGCGTTGCGCATGTAGTCGGAGAACACCAGGAAGGTGCCGCCGTAGACGCGGGTGTTGCCGTGCAGCGCGATGCCGTTCATGGCCGCGGCCATCGCGTGCTCGCGGATCCCGAAGTGGATCGTGCGGCCGTACGGGTCGGCCTCCGGCAGCGGGTTGCCCGCCGGGAGGAACGACGACGTCTTGTCGATCGTCGTGTTGTTCGAGCCGGCGAGGTCGGCGGAGCCGCCCCACAGCTCGGGCACGATCTCGCCGAGCGCCTGGAGCACCTTGCCGGACGCGGCGCGGGTGGCCAGGGCCTTGCCGGGCTCGAAGACGGGGAGCTTCTCCTCCCAGCCCTCGGGCAGCTCGCCCGCGGCGATCCGGTCGAAGGAGGCGGCGCGCTCCGGGTTGGCCGTGCGCCACGCGGCGAACGCCTTGTCCCATTCCGCGCGGGCCTCACGGCCGCGGTCCAGCGCCTCGCGGGTGTGGCCGATGACCTCCTCGGAGACCTCGAAGGTCTGCTCCGGGTCGAAGCCGAGGACCCGCTTGGTCGCCGCGACCTCGTCGTCGCCGAGCGCCGAGCCGTGCGCGGCCTCGGTGTTCTGGGCGTTCGGGGCGGGCCAGGCGATGATCGAGCGGGCCGCGATGAACGAGGGGCGCTCGGTCTCCGCCTTTGCCGCCTGCAGTGCCGCGTACAGACCCGCCGGGTCCAGGTCGCCGCTGGGGAGCTGGTCGACGCGCTGGACGTGCCAGCCGTACGCCTCGTACCGCTTGAGGGTGTCCTCGGAGACCGCGGTCTCCGTGTCGCCCTCGATGGAGATGTGGTTGTCGTCCCAGAGCAGGACCAGGTTGCCCAGCTTCTGGTGCCCGGCCAGCGAGGACGCCTCGGCCGAGATGCCCTCCTGGAGGCAGCCGTCACCCGCGACGACCCAGACCATGTGGTCGAACGGGGAGGTGCCGGGGGCCGCCTCGGGATCGAACAGGCCGCGCTCGTAGCGGGCGGCCATCGCCATGCCCACCGCGTTGGCGACACCCTGGCCCAGCGGCCCGGTCGTGGTCTCGACACCGGTGGTGTGGCCGTACTCCGGGTGTCCCGGGGTCTTGGAGCCCCAGGTACGGAACGCCTTCAGGTCCTCCAGCTCCAGGCCGTAACCGGCGAGGTAGAGCTGGATGTACAGGGTCAGGCTGGAGTGGCCGGCGGAGAGGACGAACCGGTCACGGCCGGTCCACTCGGCGTCCGCGGGGTCGTGCCGCATCACCTTCTGGAACAGGGTGTACGCGGCAGGAGCCAGGCTCATCGCCGTGCCCGGGTGGCCGTTTCCGACTTTCTGTACGGCGTCCGCGGCGAGAACGCGGGCGGTGTCCACGGCCCGCTGGTCCACTTCGGTCCACTGGAGGTCTGTGGTGGTCGGCTTGGTGCTCACCCTGAGTCAGGGCTCCTCTCCACTGTCGTAAACCGGTGGCTGTTACCGCACCGGGCGCTGTCGAGCCTACCCCCGTTGACAGGCATACTTTCCGGGCTCTTTCCAGGGTGTGGGCGACCCGTGGAGTTCGCCTCCCGGCGAAACGCGTATCCGGTGAACAGTCACCCCCAACACGACCCCACCCCCGCGAAGGGCGGCGTATCCGCAACGTCTAGAGTGAACGGGTTCGCGCAAGTCTTCACCGGGCCTCCTCGCCCGGAGCTTGCTGGGATTTCTCTGTCAGGGGTGTGCGTGACGGCCGTCGAGTCCCGACCCGCAGGGGTCGCCTTGACTCCCAGCCCGGGGGGCCATCGCCCGTTCGGGGCCCGCGTCAAGGCCTTCGTGGCGCTTACCAAGCCACGGATCATCGAGCTGTTGCTCATCACCACCGTTCCGGTGATGTTCCTCGCTGCCCAGGGCGTACCCGACCTGTGGCTCGTTCTCACGACCACCATCGGGGGATATCTCTCCGCCGGCGGCGCCAACGCGCTCAACATGTACATCGACCGGGACATCGACGCGCTGATGGACCGTACGTCCCAGCGCCCGCTGGTCACGGGCATGGTCAGCCCCCGCGAATGCCTGGCCTTCGGCATCACCCTCGCGGCGGTCTCCACACTCTGGTTCGGGCTGCTCGTCAACTGGCTCTCGGCCGCTCTCGCGCTCGGCGCGCTGCTCTTCTACGTCGTCGTCTACACGATGCTGCTGAAGCGCCGCACCTCCCAGAACATCGTCTGGGGCGGCATCGCGGGCTGCATGCCGGTCCTCATCGGCTGGTCCGCCGTGACGAACGAGCTCTCCTGGGCCGCCGTCATCCTCTTCGCCGTCATCTTCTTCTGGACGCCGCCGCACTACTGGCCGCTGTCGATGAAGGTCAAGGACGACTACGCCCGGGTCGGTGTACCGATGCTCCCGGTGGTCGCCTCCAACCGGGTGGTCGCCCAGCAGATCGTCCTCTACAGCTGGGTGATGGTCGCGGTCTCGCTGCTGCTCACCCCGCTCGGCTACACCGGCTGGTTCTACACGGCGGTGGCGCTGCTGTCCGGCGGCGCCTGGCTCTGGGAGGCCCACGGCCTGCAGAACCGGGCCAAGGCCGGGGTGACCGGGGCCAAGCTCAAGGAGATGCGGCTGTTCCACTGGTCCATCACCTACGTCTCGCTGCTCTTCCTGGCCGTCGC
>NZ_NEUE01000294.1:22480-23510 GCF_002910905.1 Streptomyces sp. SM11
CCGTCGCCGTACGAACTACTCGTCGGTAGCATCTTGTTCATGGCAGAGACGGCAGCAGACGCAAGCGACACCGGGCAGACCTCGCGGACGGACGCCAGGAAGGCGGCCCGCGCGGAGCGCAAGGCGGCGAAGCTCGCCCACCAGATCGGCGCTTTCGCCAAGGAACACGGCGGCGCCGAGGGGCAGCTCGCCTACATCGGCCAGGCGGGCGCCCGCATCGTCCTGGTCGGCGAGGACGGCGCCTGGGGCGACCTCGTGGCCCCGACCTACGCGGTGGCCGAGAGCGCGGCCTCGAAGTCCGGCATCACGATGCACGAGGAGTTCGACGGCGAGTTCGCGCTCAAGGTCCGCACCGGCCCGTACGAGTGGTCCCGGATGGCCGGGATCCAGGTCGGCGGTCCCTCCAACGACCGCTGAGGCGGCTCTTTCCACCCTCTCGGGCAACACCTGACCCGGGGCTCACCCGTTAGGCCGTGCGTACGCACGCCGTCCCAGGGAGCCCCGGATGACCGACATCCTGCCCGTGCCCGTGGCCGACCTGGTCGACCAGAACTGCCACGGCGTCCTGCGCACCGAGCTGGGCCTCGGCACCTTCGAGGCCCAGCTCACCGCCGCCGCCGACGGCGCTCCGGCCGCCCCCGGCACCACCTTCTTCGACACCCAGACCGGCTTCGCCGTGCGCCGCTGGTGCCCGCCCCTGCTCGGTCTCGAAGCGCACTGCCCGCCCGCCCACTACCTGGCCCGCCGCCGGGAACTGGGCGTGGCCGAGACCTCCCGCCGCCTGCTGCGCGCCACCGGGGTCTCCGCCCATCTCGTCGACACCGGCCTCCCCGGCGACCTCACGGGACCGGCCGAGATGGCCTCGGCGGCCGGGTCGAAGGCCCGTGAGATCGTCCGGCTCGAAGTCCTCGCCGAACACGTCGCCGACACCTCGGGCACCGTCGAAACCTTCCTCGTCAACCTCGGCGAGGCCGTGCACACCGCCGCGTCCTCCGCCGCCGCGTTCACCTCCGTCACCGGGCACGCCCCG
>NZ_NEUE01000295.1:0-4897 GCF_002910905.1 Streptomyces sp. SM11
CCGATGTCCGGCGGCTGACACACCGCTCCCCGGAACCGCGGGGAGCGGTGCGCACGGCCTCACCCCGTACGCCGAAGGCTCCCTGCCGAAGGCCCCGACCGCGGTCGGGGCCTTCGGTATGCCGGGGACCCGGTGCGTCCGGCCGGTCAGCCCACCCAGCAGCGCGTCACGGTGTCGTCCTCGACCTGGAAGTTGATCCGGCCGTGGCGGAACTCCATGGTGAGGAACGTGCCCGGGGGCACAGCCCGGACCGTGTCCCAGCCCCGGCTCCTGGCCTGCCGCTCGGCGGCGTCGGCGGCGAGGCCGACGTACGAGTCGGTGGCGTCGTCCGGTTGTGCTGGAGGGGTCGGTAGAGATGCCATGCCTTCACCGTAGGCGGCCCCGGACCATGACGGAAGGCCGGTACGGAAGGGCGTTCCCCCTGCATCTCCGTATGCCGTGGCGGTCACGTTTGTGTCACAGGATCCCCACACACGTATACGCGGTTCCATTCACTCGAACGGACCGGTCAAAAGCATCTGAACGCAATAACGGGAACCCCCGTTCGCCGGCCCGCCGGGGTACCGGCAGCCTTCCGGAACCATGGGGATGACCTGCCGCTTTCCCACCGCCGGGGCGTGCCGCCCGAATGGCCGGAGCACCGGGATTTCCCGCCCCCTTAAACCGGATTCTCCTTTCCGCACATCTTCCTCACCCGCCCGCCGGACGGGGTGGCGGAGAACGTCGCCCGGGCCGGAGTCTCATGGTCCGTCGAGCGCACGCGTGAGACGGTTCCGCGCCTCCCGCAGGACCTCGGACAGCTCGGGCGGCTCGACCACCTCGAAATCGATCCCCATCATCAGCACATGGATCACCAGCACGGTGAGGTCCGGCGCGCCCGCGGTCAGCCGGCAGGTGTCCTCGTCCACGGCCTCCAGCACCCCGGCGGACGGCGACACCCGCCGGGCGGCGTCCGCCAGCGGAGCCTTCAGCAGGATCACGGCCCGGGCCGCGTACGCCGAGACCGCGACGCCCCGGGAGACGTACGCCGCCAGATCCTCCGCGGGCGGCGTACGCGGGGCGAACCGGGGGCCGTGCGGCGGCGTCGGGGTGATCCGGTCCACCCGGAAGGTGCGCCAGTCGGCCCGCTCCAGGTCCCAGGCCACCAGATACCAGCGGCGCTCGGTGCAGACGAGCCGGTGCGGCTCGACCGTACGACGCGAGAGCTCCCCGCCGTGGGTCCGGTAGGCGAACCGGAGCCGCTCCGCGTCCCGGCAGGCACCGGCCAGCTCGGTGAGCACACCGGGGTCGACCGCGGAGTCCTCCGGGCCGTGCAGCATCGGCACGGTGAACGCGCCGAGGGCGCTCACCCTTCGGCGCAGCCGGTTCGGCAGCACCTGTTCGAGCTTGGCCAGCGCGCGTACGGAGGTCTCGCCGATGCCCTCGATGCCGTGTCCGGCGGCCGTGCGCAGGCCGACGGCGACCGCGACGGCCTCCTCGTCGTCCAGCAGCAGCGGCGGCAGCTCGGCGCCCGCCCCGAGCTGGTAGCCACCGCCCGTGCCACGGCTGGCGTTCACCGGGTAGCCGAGGTCGCGCAGCTTGTCGACGTCCCGGCGGACGGTGCGCGGGGTGACGCCGAGCCGGTCGGCCAGATCGGCGCCGGACCAGTCCCGGTGGGCCTGCAGCAGTGAGAGCAGGCGCAGCAGTCGTGCCGAGGTCTCCAACATACGGGCGAGTCTGCCAGGGGCAACGGACAGTATCTGTCCGCTACCCCTGCCGTCCCGTCACCTCTCCCGTCATTTCTCCCGGCCGGGAGAGCGGCGCGACCGGCTCGTACGGCGGTGGGGTCACGCGGACTTCCCCTTGCGGAGCACGTCGGCGGCCTTGTAGCGCAGGGCGTAGGCCCCGTCGAGGACGCTGCCCCGAGTGCGGTGCAGCACGGTGCGCAGGGCGCTGTGCCCGTGCCCCTGGGCGCCGCGGGCGACGAGTTCGGCGAACAGGCTCTCGTGGCGCTCGGCGATCCGCGCCGGGCCGAAGCGGGCCGAGGCGCTCAGCGCGGCCCCGCCCATCCGGTGCCGCAGTTCGTCGTCCTCGATCAGCTGGAGCAACGCGGCGGCGATCGCGTCCGGGTCGCCGACCGGCACCAGGCGCCCGTCGACGCCGTCCTCGATGATCTCGGCCGGCCCGTGCGGGCAGTCGGTGGCGACGACCGGCAGACCGCCGCGCATCGCCTCGACGATCGTCATGCCGAAGGACTCGCGCTCCGAAGTGACGGCGGCGATCGACCCCTTGGGCCACTCGTCCTCCATCGGGTTGACCGATCCCATCAGGAACACCTGTTCCCGCAGGCCGAGTTCTCCGATGAGGGTGCGCAGCGCCGCCTGTTCGTCGCCGGTCGCGTCCCCGCCGCCGTAGATGCGCAGCCGCCAGTCCGGGCGGGCCGCGGAGACCTGGGCGAAGGCCCGCACCAAGAGGTCGTAGCGCTTGACCCGGTGCAGCCGGCCCGCCGCGACGACCCATTTCAGGTCGCCGCCCGCGGGCGGACAGGCGGGCTCGGGAACGGCGTTGGGGATGGTCTCGATCCGCAGGCCCGGCAGCTTCAGCCGACTGCGGTAGTCGTCCGCGTCGGCACGGGTGACGGTGGTCAGCGCGTCGAGCAACGTGTACCGGTAGGCGATCTCACGGCGCAGCCGGTAGCTGTGGCTGTCGAGCGTCAGGTGCTCCTGCCCGACGCGCACCGGCCCGCGGCGGGTCTGCCGGCTGAGGTGCACGTTGAGACCGGGGCGGGTGCCGACGACGACGTCCGCCCCGATGGTCTGGAGATGGGCTGCGATACGGGCATCGGTGAGCCTGCTGTACTGCTTGTACCTGCTGTCCCCGCGCGGGAACACCACGGCGGGCCGGGCGTGTTCGGCATCGCCGCCGTCGTACGTCGCGCTCTTCTTCCGCAGGTCGACGAGGTGGCGCATCGTCACGCCCTCGGGCGCGCCGAGGACGGGGGCGTCACGGTGCCGGAAGACGGACACGATCTCGACGTCGTGCTGCTCGGCGAGCGTACGGGCGAGCGTGAACGTCGTCCGGATCGTTCCTCCGATTCCGTAGGCATTGTGCAGAAGAAAAGAGATATGCATGTTATCGCTGTTCCTCCTGTTGACCTGACCTGTCAAGACAGTACTTCCGGGCAGATTTCCGTCCGAAAATGAACCTGGAATCCCGGAGCGCCCGAAGAAGCGCGGGCAGGACCCCCACTCCGCCGCCGGAACCACCACTGACCTGCGGAGTTCCGGAATCCTCGGATCCGGGTGACCGTGGGCCCGAAGGGGACGGCACCACGCCTGCGGCCATCGGTGCGGTAAACCGGTGGCCACCCGCCATCCCTTGGCCAACACTTTCCTTCGAGGTTGACGTAGGGAAATGCCATGAGGTTGCCTGCGTCCGGATAAAACTTCCCGACGGGACGCGAGAGCCTTACGCCGGCCGTGCGGAACCCGGTACATCGACTGCTCGACGTACCGATGTGTCGACCTGTTCCCCACTTCCGTCCGCCCCGGTGCGTGACCCCGGCCACGGATCCCGCGTTGTCTCTTCATGAGCCGGGAACCACCCGGCCCACGCACCGAGTTCGAGGAGCCCCCGTGCCGCGCATGCTCGACGTCAGTCAGGACGTACGCGCCGAGATCGGCGACGACGAGGCCGACCGGCTGCTCGTCGGCGACAACGCCCCGGGCAGTTACGACTGCACCTCCTGCCGCACCCCCGGCGACTCCGACCAGGAACGCACCAGCACGGTGCTGTTCATCGGAGACGAGACCGCCGTCCTCGCGTTCGCCCACGCGACGTGCATCCCCTCGCAGGTCGTCAAGGTCGCGGAGGACCAGCTCCAGGGCGCGGTGCGCAGCATCACCGGCAGCGAGCAGAAGAATACGGAGGGGCTCATGCCCGAACAGGCCGTCCTCGGCATCACCAGCGGACTCGTCCTCATCGAGGACGATCTCCGCCCGGCCCTGGTCGTCGAACCGACCGGCCCGGTCGCCCGGCCCGGAACCGACGGCAGCGGGGGCGACGAGTTCCTCCAGCTGCTGCTGGAGCAGGGCTTCCGCTCCGCGCCCGACATGAACCGGCTGCCGGAGGTCCTTCCCGGCTGGTCCGTGCTGCTGGCGGTGGGCCAGCTGCACGCCGTGCTGCAGCCGAGCGCCGGCGGCGGCAACCCGGTCGCCTGGTGGCAGGCCCACCAGCCACTCCAGGTGACCGACGGCTGGCGGGCCGCGGTCAACAAGTCGCAGACCGTCCTCGTCTTCGCCGCCCCGGCCGGCACCATCGGCCAGCAGCCGCGCGAGGACCTGCTCCGGGACGCCCTGGAGAAGGCCGCTGTCAACGGGCTCCTGGTCGCCGCATCGATGCCACTGGCCGGGACCTGATCATGTCCGGTCGGCTCGGGCACCCCCGCCGAACAGCGTTTTCTCCGGCGGGGCCGCATCCGACGGGCGGTGAGGTCGTTGGCACCTACGTGCACTCATACGACTCCTCCCGCCAGCATCAGAGTCAGATCCCTGCCATGCGTCCTTCGCAGGATCCGTCGGGGGGCATGTCCTCCACCCCGATCTACGACGCGCTGTACTCCGAGTACCGACGCTCGTTCCGGGCGTTGCCGGGCGACCGGAGCGGCGAGGAGAATCTCGGGTTCCCGGCCTTCGGCGCCGGTCTCTTCGCCTCCAGGGCACCGCTGAGCGGTAACTCCGGGCACAGCGGCCACGGCGGGCCCAACGGTCAGAGCGGGAGCAGCGGGCAGAACCAGCACACCGGCAGCCTCGGCTCCTGGCAGCGGGTGGGCCGGCATGCGGGGCGGCCCCGGCCGGCGGCGCTGCCGCCGGGGTCACATGACTCCTGAAGCCCGATGACGAAGTCCGCACGACGAAGC
>NZ_NEUE01000295.1:5029-16360 GCF_002910905.1 Streptomyces sp. SM11
CGACGAAGCGGCGGTAGCCGTGCTCCAGGAAGCCGGAGGCGAAGAGCACGAAGCGCGGGGGCTTGGTGCCCGCCTGGGTGCCGAAGAGGATGCGCGGCTGCTTGCCGCCGCGGATCGGGTGCGGGTGGGAGGCGACGATCTCGCCGAGGAAGGCGTTGAGCCGGCCGGTGGGGACGCGGGTCTCCCAGCCCTCGATCGCGGTCTCGATCGCGGGGACCAGCTTCTCCATATGCCGGCCGGTGAGGGCCGAGACGTTGACGCGCGGGGCCCAGGAGATCTGCGCGAGCTCCGTCTCGATCTCGCGCTCCAGGTAGTAGCGGCGCTCCTCGTCGAGGGTGTCCCACTTGTTGAACGCGACGACGAGGGCGCGCCCGGCCTCCACCGCCATGGTGATGATGCGCTGGTCCTGGACGCTGATGGACTCGCTGGAGTCGATCAGGACGACGGCGACCTCGGCCTTCTCCACGGCGGCTGCCGTACGCAGCGAGGCGTAGTAGTCCGCGCCCTCCTGGAGGTGGACGCGACGGCGGATGCCGGCCGTGTCGATGAACTTCCAGGTGATGCCGCCGAGCTTGATCAGCTCGTCGACCGGGTCGCGGGTGGTGCCGGCCTGCTCGTTGACGACGACCCGGTCCTCGCCCGCAACCTTGTTCAGCAGGGAGGACTTGCCGACGTTCGGGCGGCCGATCAGGGCGATCCGGCGGGGACCGCCGAGCGCGGTGCCGAACTTCTGGGCCGGGGCGTTCGGCAGGGCCTCCAGGACCGCGTCCAGCATGTCGCCGGTGCCGCGGCCGTGCAGCGAGGAGACCGGGTAGGGCTCGCCGAGGCCCAGTGACCACAGGGCGCTGGCGTCCGCCTCGCCGCTCTGGCCGTCGACCTTGTTGGCGCAGAGGACGACGGGCTTGCCGGCCCGGCGCAGCAGCTTGACGACGGCCTCGTCGGTGTCGGTGGCGCCGACGGTCGAGTCGACGACGAAGACGACCGCGTCGGCCGTCTCGATGGCGTACTCGGCCTGGGCGGCGACGGAGGCGTCGAGGCCCAGCACATCCTGCTCCCAGCCGCCGGTGTCGACGACCTTGAAGCGGCGTCCGGCCCATTCGGCCTCGTAGCTGACGCGGTCGCGGGTGACGCCGGGCTTGTCCTGGACGACGGCCTCGCGGCGGCCGATGATCCGGTTCACCAGGGTCGACTTGCCGACATTGGGGCGGCCGACGATCGCGAGCACGGGGAGCGGGCCGTGACCGGCCTCGTCGAGGGCGCCCTCGACCTCCTCGGGATCGAAGCCTTCCTGCGCGGCGAGCTCCATGAACTCCGCGAACTCGGCATCGCCAAGTGCTCCGTGCTCGTGGCCCGAGCCGTCGGAGTGAATCTGGTCGTTCATGAAGTCCGTTCCTCTTTACATCATCATCGATGGACCGCGATCAGCGCGGTCCACTACTCAAGTCTCGCCTATCGCCCGGTGAGGCGCTTGGCACTTTCCAGGTGCGCGGTCAGCTTCGCCTGGATCCGCAGGGTCGCCTCGTCCAGCGCCTTGCGCGTACGCCGCCCGTCACCGGCGCTCGCGTCGAACGCGTCACCGAAGACGACGTCGACCCGGCCGCGCAGCGGGGGCAGCCCCCGTACCAACCGTCCGCGGCGTTCGGTGCTTCCCAGGACGGCGACGGGGACGATGGGCGCCCCGCCCCGTACCGCGAAGTACGCGAGTCCGGCCCGCAGCGAGGCGAAGTCTCCCTCGCCCCGGGTGCCCTCCGGGAAGATCCCGAGGACGCCACCGTCCTCCAGTACGCCGAGCGCGTGGCTGATGGCGGTGCGGTCGACGGTCGTACGGTCCACCTCGATCTGGCCGATCCCGTGCAGGAACGGGTCGAGGGGGCCGACGAACGCCTCCTTCTTGATCAGGAAGTGCACCGGCCGGGGTGCGGTGCCCATCAGCATCGGTCCGTCGATGTTGTGGGAGTGGTTCACCGCGAGTATGACGGGTCCGGCGGCGGGCACGCGCCACGCGCCGAGGACCCGGGGCTTGAACAGCCCGTACATCAGGCCGATGCCGATGGACCGCCCGACGGCCGCTCCGCGCCGCGTGGGCGCGCCTGTGGCATCGCTCACGCGGCGACCCGCTTCCCCTCGACGAGGGTGACGACGCACTCGATGACCTGCTGGAGGGTCAGCTCGGTGGTGTCCACCTCGACGGCGTCGTCCGCCTTGGCGAGCGGCGAGGTCTTGCGGCCGGAGTCGGCGGCGTCCCGCTTGATCAGGGCCTCACGGGTGACGGTCAGGTCGGAGCCCTTGACCTCGCCGCTGCGGCGGGCGGCGCGGGCCTCCGGGGAGGCGGTGAGGAAGATCTTGAGGTCGGCGTCGGGCAGCACGGTGGTGCCGATGTCCCGGCCCTCGACGACGATGCCGCCGGTCGCGGCCGCGGCGATGGAGCGCTGGAGCCCGGTGATGAGCGTGCGCACCTCGGGGACCGCGCTGACCGCACTGACCTTGGAGGTGACCTCCTGGGTGCGGATCGGCCCGGCGGCGTCCTCGCCGTCGACGGTGATCGTCGGGGCGGCGGGGTCGGTGCCGGAGACGATCACGGGCTTGGCGGCGGCGGTCGCGATCTCCTCCGGGTTGCTCACGTCGATGCCGTTGTTCAGCATCCACCAGGTGATGGCCCGGTACTGCGCGCCCGTGTCCAGGTAGCTCAGGCCGAGCTCGGCGGCGACGGCCTTGGAGGTGCTCGACTTGCCGGTGCCCGAGGGCCCGTCGATGGCGACGATCACGGAGGGGCGTGCGGTTTCCACGGTGGTGGACACCTTCCTGGTACACGGGGCGGGGCGGACGGGCCTGGGGGCGGCCTCGTACCAGGTTACCGAGTGCCGGACGCGCCCTTGTACCCCGTACGGGGGTGGCGGCGCCCCGCCGCGCGGGACCGGGGTCAGCCGCGGATCGACCAGCCCCGTTCCTGGAGTGCCGCGCCGAGGACCGGGGCGGCACTGGGCTCGACCATGATCTGGACGAGGCCCGCCTGCTGGCCGGTGGCGTGCTCGATGCGGACGTCCTCGATGTTGACGCCGGCCCGGTCGGCGTCGGCGAAGATCGCGGCCAGCTCGCCCGGCTTGTCGCCGATCAGGACGGCCACGGTCTCGTAGGCGGTGGGGGCCGTCCCGTGCTTGCCGGGGACCCGGACACGGCCCGCGTTGCCGCGCCGCAGGACGTCCTCGATGGCGTCGGTGCCCGCGCGCCGTTTCTCCTCGTCGGTGGAGTGCAGGCCGCGCAGCGCGGTCACGGTCTCCGCCAGGTCGGCGGCGACCCCGGCGAGGACGTCGGCGACCGGGCCGGGGTTGGCGGAGAGGATCTCCACCCACATCCGGGGGTCGGACGCGGCGATCCGGGTGACGTCGCGGATGCCCTGGCCGCACAGGCGTACGACGGTCTCGTCGGCCTCCTCCAGCCGGGCGGCGACCATCGAGGAGATCAGCTGCGGGGTGTGCGAGACGAGGGCGACGGCCCGGTCGTGGGCGTCGGCGTCCATGACGACGGGGACGGCCCGGCACAGGGCGACCAGCTCCAGCGCGAGGTTCAGCACCTCGGTGTCGGTGTCCCGGGTCGGAGTGAGGACCCAGGGGCGGCCCTCGAAGAGGTCGGCGGTCGCGGCGAGCGGCCCCGAGCGCTCCTTGCCCGCCATCGGATGCGTACCGATGTACGGGGTGAGGTCGAGGCCGAGCGCCTCCAGCTCGCGGCGCAGGCCGCTCTTGACACTGGCGACGTCCAGGTAGCCGCGGGCCGCCCCGTCGCGCATCGCGGTGGCGAGGACGGCGGCGGTGTGCGCGGGCGGAACGGCGACGATCGCCAGATCGACACGGCCCTCCGCGGGCTCGTCCGTACCGGCGCCGAGCGCGGCCGCGGTGCGGGCGGAGGCGGGGTCGTGGTCGACGAGGTGCACGTGCACACCCCGGCCTGCCAGCGCGAGGGCGGCGGAGGTGCCGACGAGCCCGGTTCCGATGACGAGGGCGGTTCTCACTGGGCGATGTCCTTGCGCAGGGTGGCGGTGGCGCCGAGGTAGACGTGGCTGATCTCGGCACGCGAGAGGTAGGTCTCGACGTGCACGAGGATACGGACGACCCGGGGCATGGCCCCGTCGATGTCCAGCTCCTGGGCACAGATCAGGGGTACGTCGACGATGCCGAGGCCGCGGGCGGCGGCAGCCGGGAAGTCGCTGTGCAGGTCGGGGGTGGCGGTGAACCAGATGCTGATGAGGTCGTCGGCGACGAGCTCGTTGCGTTCCAGGACGGCCGTCAGCAGCTCACCGACCCGCTGATCCATGTGCCCGGACTCGTCCCGGTCCAGCTGGACGGCGCCCCGGACCGCTCGTACCGCCACGTCGTACTCCTCGCTCTTCGCTGCTCGTCGGCGCCTCCGGGTCCGGCGCTCCGTGGCGCGGCCGGCTGCTCACCTCAGCCTAGGTCGGCCGGGGCGGACGCGATCACGGTGTTCCGTCCGTGAGACGGGTGGTGACGTGAGACGGGTGGTGACGTGGGACGCACGCCCGCGTCGATGAGGTGCGTGTACCGGCTCGATGTCGGCCGAATCCGCCCCATCTGCCACTCGGGCGGGCGCACGGTCCGCCCGGTTGCTTCGCCTGGAGGCCCGCCGCCGCCACGATGGCCAGTGTCCACCGCACCACGCCTGCCATCGGAGGAGAGCCCATGAACGCACGGCGAAGGACGGTGCTGGCCGCGGGAGCGGCGGGCGCCGCAGCCCTGGCCACCGGCTGCGGATCCTCCGACGGGGACGGTGGCGGGGACACCACCGGCACACCGACCACGTCGGCAGGAGCGACGGACGAGGCCGCGGACGGGGCGTCGCCGGGCACTTCGGACGGCGTGGAGCTGGCCGGGACCGGGGACATCCCGGTCGGCGGCGGCACCGTCTTCAAGGAGCGGAAGGTGGTGGTGACCCAGCCGGAGGAGGGCGAGTTCAAGGCGTTCTCCGCCGTTTGCACCCATGCGAGCTGTCTCGTCTCGACGGTGAGCGACGGCACCATCAACTGCCCCTGCCACGGCAGCAGGTACAGCATCACGGACGCGGCGGTCGAGGCCGGCCCGGCGCCCCGGCCGCTGCCCGCCGAGCGGATCAGCGTCTCGGACGGAACGATCCGGCTGGGCTGAGGGCGGGCCCGAATATCCGGGGCGCGGCGGCCGCCGCGCCCGTACCCTCGCGGGCATGATCACTCCTGCCGACGAGGCTCTCGTACGCGACCACACGGTCTACGCGTGCGTCATGGGCTCGCGCGCCTTCGGGCTGGCCACCGAGGACAGCGATACGGACCGGCGCGGGGTGTTCCTCGCGCCCACCCCGCTGTTCTGGCGCTTCGAGAAGCCGCCGACGCATGTCGACGGCCCCGCGCCGGAGCAGTTCTCCTGGGAGCTGGAACGCTTCTGCGAGCTGGCGCTGCGGGCCAACCCGAATGTGCTGGAGTGCCTGCACTCCCCGCTGGTGGAGTCCGTGGACGGCACCGGCCGCGAGCTGCTGGCACTGCGCGGGGCGTTCCTCTCCCGGCTCGCGCACGGCACGTTTGTCCGGTACGCGCAGGGCCAGCGGAAGAAGCTGGAGGCGGACGTACGCGTGCACGGGGCACCGCGCTGGAAGCACGCGATGCATCTGCTGCGGCTGCTGACGAGCGGCCGGGACCTGCTGCGTACGGGCGAGCTGCGCATCGATGTCGGCGAGGCCCGGGAGGGACTGCTGGCGGTGAAGCGGGGCAAGGTGGCCTGGCCGGAGGTGGAGCGCCGGATGAACCTCCTCGGCGAGGAGAACGACGAGGCGGCGACCCGCTCCCCGCTGCCGCCGGAGCCCGACCGGGCTGCCGTGGAGGACTTCCTCGTCCGGGCCCGGCGGGCCTCGGCCGATCGCGCTCCGGGGCGGTCCGGGCTCACACCGTCCGGGGACCGCCCGACGCGGCCGTGAGCTCGGCCAGCTTCCGGAACTCGCCCAGGCCGTAGCCGGCCAGCGCGGAGTCGAGGTTGGTCAGCGCCCCGAAGTGCTCGATGAATCCCTGAGGGTCGTATGCGACCTGCAGGGCGACGCGGCTCGACGTGTCGTCGAGCCGGTGGAAGGTGCCCACTCCCACGTGGTGGACTCCCTCGGTCGTCTTCCAGGCGATGCGGTCCTCGGGAACCACCTCGGTGAGTTCCGCGACGAAACGCTTGTCCGCGCCGGGCAGCGAGAGCTGCCAGGCGAAGCGCCGCTCGTCGATCGGATCGACGCGCTGGACATGGCTCAGGAACCTCGGCCACTGGGTGACATCGCTCCACAGCGCCCAGGTGACGGCCACGGGCGCCTTGATGTCGACGGTCTCGACGAGTGAGGAGGACATGGACAACCACCAGACCTTCTGTACGACAGCGGGTTCCGCTCCCTCGTACCCGGTCGCTATCGGCTCACCCGGGGAAACCTCGCCCGATGAAGCGGCGCGTCGAGGCGCGTGATCGATGGCAGTACGGATCCTTCGATCCCGTGATCGTCCTCGGCATCGTTCTCCCGGCGACCGCCCCGGACCGGTCCGCCTGCGGTTCCCCGGGGCCGTCGGTGACGTTGGTCATGGCTCAGGCGTCCCAGAGCGCGGCGAGGGACAGCAGGTCGCTGCGGTACTCGATGCGCTCGGACCATTCCTTGGGCCAGGCAGCCGCACCCAGGTGCGCCCCGGCCAACGCTCCGGTCAGGCAGGCGATCGAGTCGGAGTCGCCCCGGGTGCAGGCGGCGCGGCGCAGGGCGGTGACAGGCTCCTCGGGGAAGAGGAGGAAGCAGTGCAGGGCGGAGGCGAGGGCTTCCTCGGCGATCCAGCCGTCCCCGGTCCGCTCGCACGGGTCGGTCTCCGGCGACGGGTCGCGCAGTGCGTCCTGGACGCTTCCCAGCGCGGTCAGGCACTCGTCCCAGCCACGCTGGATGTACGCCTGCGGGGTGGCGTCGCCCGCGTGGCGCCAGAGGTCGCCGAGCCAGCGGGTGTGGTAGCGGCTCCGGTTGTCGTAGGCGTAGCTGCGCAACCGGCCGATCAGACCGAGGGGTTCCGCGCCCTGGGCGAGCAGGAACACCGCGCGGGCCAGCAGGTCGGAGGCGGCCAGAGCGGTGGGGTGGCCGTGGGTGAGGGCGGCCTGGAGCTGGGCGGCCCCGGCGCGCTGCTCCTCGCTGAGGCCGGGGACCAGACCGACGGGGGCGACCCGCATGTTCGCGCCGCAGCCCTTGGAGTGCGTCTGGCTGGCCTCCTGCCAGACCCGGTCGAATTCGAGCAGGCGGCAGGCGGTGAGGCAGGTGTTGCCGGGGGCCCGGTTGTTGTCCGGCGAGTGGTACCAGGCGACGAACTCCTCGCGGACCGGGCCCACCAGCCGTTCGGGGGTGAGCAGTCCGCTGTCCATGGCGGTACGGATGGCACGGCCCAGCGCGATCGTCATCTGGGTGTCGTCGGAGACGACGGCAGGCGTCAGCAGGGGCAGCTGCCGCCAGGGGCCGAACTTGGCGAGGATCGAGGGCACGTCGTTGAACTCGGTGGGGAAGCCCAGGGCGTCGCCGAGCGCGAGCCCGGTCAGCACGCCGGTGGCCGCCTGCTTGGTGAGGGGAGGGGTGGCGATGGTCATCTCTCGTCCTTCCGGTGTCATCCGTCTCGTCCTTCCGGTGCGGAGTACGACGGGTCTGCGGGGGCGTCCGGCCGTGGCGGGCGCAGGAGCGGCGGGTGCAGGGCGGTGGCGTCGCCCGCCCGGTGGAGGGCGGCCGGTTTGCCCCGTCCGCCGGTGCGGCGCGGCGGGCCCTCGACGGCCTGGACGAAGCCGGGTGCGTTCAGGACCTTGCGCCGGAAGTTGGGGCGGTCGAGCTCGACGCCCCAGACGGTCTCGTAGACCTGCTGGAGCTCGCCGAGGGTGAACTCGGCGGGGCAGAACGCGGTGGCCAGGCAGGTGTATTCGAGCTTGGCGCCGATCCGGTCATGGGCGTCGGCGAGGATCCGGTCGTGGTCGAAGGCCAGCGGTCCGGCGGAGCCCGCGTCCCACCAGCGGGCGCTCGCCGCGTCGCCGCCGCCGCGCGGTTCGGGCAGATCCGGCAGGAGTACGGCGTACGCGACGGAGACGACCCGCATCCTCGGGTCGCGGTCCGGGGCGGTGTAGGTGCGCAGCTGTTCGAGGTGGAGGGCGCCGACGGTGCCGGGGCCGAGGCCGGTCTCCTCGGCGAGTTCGCGGCGGGCCGCGTCGCCGGCGGACTCGTGGGGCAGGAGGAAGCCGCCGGGCAGCGCCCACCGGCCCCGGAAGGGCTCCTGGCCACGTTCGACGAGCAGCACGTGCAGCCGGGCCTCGCGGACGGTGAAGACCGCGAGGTCGACGGTGACCGCGAACGGGGCGAAGGCGTGCGGGTCGTAGCCTTCGGGGGCGGGGGGGCTCATCGCTTCTCCGGGAGGGGTGCGGCGAAGTCCCATCCGGTGGCGAGGAGTTCGTCGACAGCGGTGACAGCGGCGGCGAGCCGCGTCTCGGGCGGGCCGGTGATCTCGATGAACCGTCTTCCCGTGCGCGCGAGTTCGGCACGGAAGCGGTCGGTCACCCAGGGGCGCAGCTCCTCGCCGTCGCGCAGTCCGTCGTCCTCGAAGGCGACGCCCTCGTGGTCGGTGAGCAGCCACAGGTGGTGGGCGGCCCGGTCGGCGACCTCCTCGACGAGCGGGTTGCGGCCGCCGACGTACCGCTCGTGCCAGACGGTGGTGGCGAAGGAGTCGGTGTCGCAGAAGAGCACCGGGGAGCCGGCGCGGGCGGCGGCCTCCTCCCGGTCGTTCTGGGCCCGCGCGATGAGCGGGAAGTCGCCGGTGGTGAAGGTGACGTCCTCCCAGGCGGCCCCGGGCCACCGCTCGCGCAGGGTGGCGAGCTTGTGTTCGCTGTACTCCCGCCCGTACTCGGCGACGTACCCGGTGCGCGCCCATACCCCGCCGCGTGCGCGGTAGTGGGCGGCGAGCGCCCGCGCGAGGGTGGTCGTGCCGGTGGACTCCGCGCCGAGGACGACGACGCGGCGGGCGAGGGCGGCCCGCACGGGCGGCCGGAGGAAGTCCCAGCAACCGGCCGGGTCCTCGCGCACGGCGGTGCCGGAGACCGGGAAGAGGGTGCGGTCGGGGTCGACGAGGACGGACGCGGCGCCGAAACGGCGGCCGAGCTCCTCCCCGTACGCCTCCGAGGTGAAGACCGCGTCCACCCGCTCGGGAACGGCCGCGGTGAACACCGCCATGTGCGCGTCCCAGACCGCCGGGTCGGCCACGTCCATGTGCGTGTCGTCGACCGCGCCGACCACCGTGACGTCCGGATGGACCTCGCGCATCCAGGCGACCCGGTCGGCGAGCGGGACGGACTCCACGGAGGCGGCGCAGACCAGCACGGTCAGCCGTTCGCAGCGGTCCCGGGCGGTCCGGACCAGGTGGTGGTGGCCGGCGTGCGGCGGGTAGAACTTGCCGAGGACCAGGCCGTGTCCGTAACGCTTCACGCGGCGGCCACCTCCGGGGTCCGTGCGTCGCGTGCGGTCAGGTCGCGGTGCCAGTCGCGCAGGCCGACGAGGCAGAGCGCGAGGAACCCGGCGTACAGCAGCGAGGTCAGATACAGCCCCTTGTGGGCGTACAGCGGGATGTAGACCACGTCGGCGGCGATCCACAGCCACCAGGACTCCAGCCGCTTCCGGCACTGCCCGTACGTCGCCATCAGGGACAGGGACGTCGTCAGCGCGTCCCAGAACGGGACGGTGGAGTCGGTCGCCCGGGACAGCAGCAGGGTGATCCCCAGGGTCCCCACCGCCCCCGCCGCGAGCAGCCAGGCCCATTCGGTGCGGGTCGTTCTGCGCACCGGCAGGACGGAGGTACCCGGTCCACCCCCGTGGGTCCAGGTCCACCAGCCGTACGCGGCGAGGGTGATGAAGACGATCTGGAGGCCGGCGTCGGCGTACAGACCGGACTGGGCGAACAGCAGGATGAAGAAGACGTTGTTGGCGATGCCGATCGGCCAGTTGGCGAGGTGCTGGCGGGCCACGAGCCAGACGCACAGCGCCCCGCTGCCGAAGCCCAGCACCTCGGTCCAGCTGACCGGAGTGTCCAGGATCGTCACCAGGGGCTGTTGCAGGGGATCGAGTATGTCCGCGAGACTCACGCTCGCCTCCTTCTTAATAGTCACTCTGACTATAAAGGGTGGGCGGGGGCAGCAAAAGGCCCGCGGCCGGCTCTGTTCGAACTTTCCGAACAGATACCGGCCGCGGGCCTACGCGTGGGTTCGGGTGCGGCTAGAGGCCGACCTCGCGCATCAGCATGCCGACCTCGGTGTTGGTGAGGCGGCGCAGCCAGCCGGACTTTTGGTCGCCCAGCGGGATCGGCCCGAAGGACGTCCGCACGAGGCGCTCGACCGGGAAGCCGGCCTCGGCCAGCATCCGGCGCACGATGTGCTTGCGGCCCTCGTGGAGGGTCACCTCGACCAGGTAGTTCTTGCCGGTGTTCTCGACGACGCGGAAGTGGTCGGCGCGGGCGTAGCCGTCCTCCAGCTGGATGCCGTCCTTCAGCCGCTTGCCGAGGTCACGGGGCAGGGGACCCTGGATGGCGGCCAGGTAGGTCTTCTTCACGCCGTACTTCGGGTGCGTGAGGCGGTGGGCCAGCTCACCGTGGTTGGTGAGCATGATGATGCCCTCCGTCTCGGTGTCCAGCCGGCCGACGTGGAACAGCCGCGTCTCGCGGTTGGTCACGTAGTCGCCGAGGCACTGACGGCCGTCCGGGTCCTCCATCGAGGAGACGACCCCGGCGGGCTTGTTCAGCGCGAAGAACAGGTAGGACTGGGCGGCGACGGTCAGGCCGTCGACCTTGATCTCGTCCTTGTGCACATCGACGCGCCTGCCCTGCTCGACGACGATCTCGCCGTTGACCTCGACGCGGGACTGCTCGATGAGCTCCTCGCACGCCCGGCGCGAGCCCATGCCGGCCCGGGCGAGCACCTTCTGCAGCCGCTCACCCTCCTCCTCGGCACCCGGGTGGGTCTTGGGGAGGTTGATCTCGGGCTTGTTCGCATACCGGTCGCGGTTGCGCTGCTCGATCTTGGCGTCCAGCTCACGCGGGCGCGAGGGGGCGGCGCGGCGGAAACCACCACTGCGCCCGCTGCCGCCCTGAGCGGGCTTCGGGCCGCCCTTGGCACCGCCGCGGGCCGCCGAGCCGCGGCCCTTGCGGGGGCCGTCCTGCTCGGACCTGGCGCCGGGGGCGTCGTTGCCGACGTCGTAGCGGCGCTCCTCGGGGCGGGGACGGCGCAGGCGCTGCTCCTCGTCCCGCCCGCCCTGGTAGCTGTCACGCCCGCCCTGGTAGCT
>NZ_NEUE01000296.1 GCF_002910905.1 Streptomyces sp. SM11
GCGGCGGCGCGGTGGCGCAGGACGGCTTCGGCGGCCTGCCAGGCGGCGTGCAGGGTGCGGGCCTCGACCAGCTCCTTACGGCCGGTGGCGGCGCTCTTCTCGGCGGCGGTCAGGGCCAGCGAGGCGTGCCGGTAGGCGAGTTCGGCGGCGATCAGGGCGCGGCGGCCCCGGGTGGCGTCGGCCTCGGTGACGGTGTGGGCGGCCGCGGTGACACGTTCGGCCAGCTCGGTGGTGCGGCCGCGCTCCTCGGCGGCGCGGGCGGTCAGGCGGCGGGCCAGGGTACGGGTGCGGCGTTCGGCGCCGGCGTGGATGTCGCGGGTGCGGGCGCGGGCGTCGGTGGCCTCGACGATCCGGCCGAGCAGATCCACGGAGCCCGCGGTGAAGTCGCGTTCGGCGGTCAGCTCGGCGCGGCGGCCCAGTTTGTTGCCGAAGCCGCTGACCAGGTCGGCGAGTCCGTCGGTGTCGCGGGTGTCGGTGACGGCGCGCAGCAGCAGGTCGGTGAAGTCGGAGTCCTTCTTCACCGCGAAGAGTCCGGCGGCCTCGCCCTCGTCGGCGTTCATCTCGCGCTGGTAGCGGAAGAGTTCGGGGTCGAGGCCGAGGTCGCCGAGGTGTTCGATCCAACGGTCGTGGATCTCTTCCCAGTGCACGTCGAGGTGCTGGTAGAACTTGCCCGCGTCCATCAGCGCGTCGCGGAACCCCTTCATGGTGCGCCGCCTGCCGCGCGCCCCGGAGACGCCCTCGGCGGGGCGCCCCACGGCGGAGGACTCGGCGACGGGCAGGCTGTCCAGGCTGAGCCCGGGACCGGGCCGGAACGAATACCAGGCCTCGGCGAACTTGCGGGGGTCGTTGGAGACCTGGCGGCCGCGCCACTCGCTGACCTTGCCGACGACGACGCATTCACCGGTGAGGGTGTGCTGCCACTCCAGGGCGACGTGCCCGCAGTCGTCAGCGAGGAGGAATTTGCGCAGCACGCCGGAGCTGGCGCCGCCGAGGGTGTTGCGGTGGCCGGGGAGCATCACCGAGAAGATCAGCTTGAGCAGGACGGACTTGCCGCCGCCGTTCTCCAGGAAGAGGACACCCGCGGGGGCGGGCCGGCGGGGCGGGCCGACCGGCTCGTCCTCGAAGAACTCCGCCTGGGCGGGGGCGGGGCGGGGAACGGGTGCGCCGACGCCGCGCAGGTCGAGGACGGTGTCGGCGTAGCGCGCACCGGCAGGCCCGATGGAGTAGAGGCGGACCCGGGACAACTCGTACATGGCGGCGGACTCTCGTCGTTCGGTGAGCGGGGGCGGAGCGGCAGATGCGGTGCGGTGCGGACGGGCTTTGCGGCGTGGTCGGGAACGGCCGGTCGGGTCAGGAGTGGAAGGGGAGGCCCGCGTCGGCGGCCAGCTCCATGCTGTCGGGGTCGGGCGGCGGCAGCAGGGTGGCGGAGCCGTCTGTGACCGGGACGACGCCGAGCTCCAGCAGTTCGGCCATGGCGGCGCTGCCCGCCATGTCGCGGACCTGGAGCTGGTAGCGGGCGGTGGTGCGGTAGGCGCCACCCGCGTCGTCGCCGGTGCGCTGGAGGAAGCCGGAGTCGGTGAGGAAGGCGACGGCCTTGCCGATGATGCCGGTGGTGGATCCGGCGAGCCGACGGGCGTCCTTGGTCGCGCCGGTGGCGCTGCGGCGGGCGTAGATCCGCCAGCCGGCTTCGAGCCCGGGGGCGTCGCTGACCGGGTCGGTGTTGTCGCCCTGTTCCTCGGCGCGCTCCTCCAGCCGCCGGCAGGCCTGACGGACGAAGGCGTCGACGCCGTTGACCGTGATGCGGCCGATGTACGCGTCGTCGGCGAGGTCCTCGGGGCGGGGGAAGGCGAGGGCGGCGACGGCCAGGTGGGCGAGGCCGTGCAGGAAGCGGTCGGCGGCGTCGGAGGAGGCGCGGCGGGCGTAGTCACCCATGCGGACGGCGAAGACGGAGTCCTCGCCCGCCGTCACGGCCATCCCGGCTCGCGGGGAGACCTCCAGGACGATGAGGCCGAGACCGGTGGCGACGGCGTCGGCGAGCCGGGCGAAGGTGCTCTCCTCGCGGTAGCGCCGCAGCAGGTCGGCGTATTCGGCGTCGCGGGCGGGCAGCAGCTTGGGCTGGAGTCCGAAGGAGACCAGGCGGGCAGCGTCGGCGGCGTCGGCCGGGGTGACGGGTGCCTGTCCGGCGGGCTCGGCGGCGCCGGGGTGCGCCGAGTCGCCGGCGTACGGGGTGGAGGGTCCGGCGTACGTGGAGGGCTCGGTCCACGCGTCGGGGTGCTCGGCGTCGTGGTCGCTCACGGCTGGGACTCCTCGGTACGGAAGACGTGCGGGTGCGGCGGGAGGGCAGGACCGGCCATGGCAGGAGGCGCGGAGCGGTTCATGGCGGAAGCGGTGGGGCGGTTCGTGCCGGAAGGCGCGGGGCCGGTCGTCGCGGGGCCGGTCACGAGGCCTCCTTGCGGTCGGCGGCCATGCCGACGGCGTCCAGCAGGGCGGTGCCCACGATCAGGTCGGCGCCGCCGAACTCCGGGTCGTCCAGCTCGGCCCCGTCGTCCACGGCGAACAGCAGGCGGCGCTCGCCCTGGCGGTAGGCGGTGCCGACCGGCGGGCTGGCGGCGTGGACGGCGAGCAGGGCGACCAGGTACGGCAGGTCGGTGTCGCCGGTGCGGCGGGCCTCGGCGAGCAGTCCGGAGAGCCGGCGCGGGGCGTCGTGCTCCAGGTCGAGCAGGGTCATGGCGCGGGCGAGCTGCTCCTCGCTGAACCGGCTGTCGTCCGGGGTGGCGATCAGGTCGGGCTCGGGCATCTCCGCGCCCAGGTGCTCGCGCTCCAGCGGCGGGGTGAGCAGCATGTCGACCAGGTCCCCGACCCGTACGGAGGTGGGGGTGCGCAGGCCGGTGCCGTGGGCGAAGAAGGCGTCGGTGGCCCGGGTGGACTGTTCGACGGGGAGGGGGAGGAGCGGGGCGAGGAGCTGCCCGTACAGATCGAGGCCCGCGTGGGCGGTGGGCGGGGCGAACGCCTGCCGGTCCTGCTCCGCGCGGAAGAGGGGGCCCGCCTCCAGGAGCCGGGACTGGAGCTGGGTGTGGCGGCGGATACAGTCCTTGACGATGTCGACGAGCTCGGCTGCCCGGCGCTTGTGCTCGGGGTCCTCGGCCTCGTCGCGCGCCTTGCGGATGTTGGTGAGGATCGCGTTCTCGTGGCGGTAGCGGTCGGCCACGTGGTCCAGGGCCTCGGCGATCATGTCCGGGACGGTGTGGAGCCAGTCGACGGCGCGGACGTTGCGCCGGGTGGCCTCCAGGGTCCGGCGCAGGGTCTCGGCGTACTGCACGGTGCGGTAGCGGGCCTGTTCGGCGGCGAGCTGGGCGTCCGCGAGGCGGCCCCGGCTGATGAGGACCTCCAGCTTGACCTCGGCGGCGATCTGGGCGCTGGTGACATCGGTGTCCAACGCGCCGACCAGGACGTTGACCGCTTCGTCGGTGGCGCGGAGGTAGACCGTGCCGCCGTAGCCCGGGACCTCTTCGATGAGCTTGAAGTCGTAGTCCCGGCGGACATAGACCCCGTCGGGGTTGAAAGTGCCGTAGACCGCGCGGAAGCCGCGGTCTACGCTGCCGACGTTGATCAGGTTCTCCAGGACCCAGCGGGCGACCCGTTCGTGTTCGGCGACGGGGCGGTCGGGGGCCTGGGCGCCGACCCGGGGCAGCAGTCTGGCCACTATCTGGTCGTGGTCGGCTCCGGTGTCGAAGTCCATGTTGAGCGTGACGTGGTCGATCGCGGCGAGGGCGACCTCCGCCATGGCGTACACCGTGTACTCGCCGGCCAGATTCGCCTTGCGGACGTCGAGGTCGTGCAGCGGCGCCGTGCACGCGAGCGCGCGCAGCCGCCGTGAGAGCCCCTCGTCGGCGGCGGGGCCCGGGGCAGGCCGCGGCCCCGCGCTGAGCTGCGGCGAGGCGGTGTCCGGGTAGGCAGGCGAAGTCACGTGGGACAGATTAGGTCCTCGCACTGACAACGGTCGAAACGGCGCTAATGCGACCGGTCCCGTGCGGCGGTCCTGTGCGCCGCGGGCCCGTATCCTCCGCCGCCCGGCGTACGCACCACCAGGACGTCACCGGCGTCCAGTTCGGCGGTGTCGCAGCCCTCCAGCGGGACCGTTTCACCCCCGGCCCGCTCGATGTACTGCTCCCCGAGTGCCCCCGGCTCCCCGCCCTCCGCTCCGTACGGCGGGACGCGGCGGTGGCCGGAGAGCAGCGCGAGAGTGACGGGCTCCAGGAAGCGGATGCGGCGCGCGACGCCGTCACCGCCGTGCCACCGCCCCGCTCCCCCGCTGTCCTTCCGGACCTCGAAGCTCTCCAGCAGGACGGGCAGCCGCCACTCCAGGATCTCGGGGTCGGTGAGCCGGGAGTTGGTCATATGGGTCTGTACGGCATCGGCGCCGTCGAAGCCGTCCCCCGCTCCGGATCCGCTGGCGACCGTCTCGTAGTACTGGACGTTCTCGTTGCCGAAGGTGAGGTTGTTCATGGTGCCGGAGCCCTCGGCCTGGCCGCCGATCGCTCCGTACAGCGCTCCGGTGACCGCCTGCGAGGTCTCCACGTTGCCGGCGACGGTCGCCGCCGGGTAGGCGGGGTCGAGCATGGACCCGGCCGGAATGGTCACGTCCAGGGGCTTGAGGCAGCCGCTGTTGAGCGGGATGTCCTGCCCGACGAGGGTTCGGAAGACGTAGAGGACGGCGGCCATGACGACGGACCGGGGGGCGTTGGCGTTGCCGGGTTGCTGGGGCGAGGTTCCGGTGAAGTCGAGGTGGGCGCCACGGGCGTCCCGGTCCACGGTCAGCCGGACCTGGATCACGGCCCCGCTGTCGGTCTCGTAGCGGCAGTGACCGTCGTGGAGCCGGGCGACGATGCGGCGTACGGACTCCTCGGCGTTGTCCTGGACGTGGCCCATGTAGGCGTCCACGACGTCGGTCCCGAACTGGTCTGTCATGCACCGCAGTTCGGCGATGCCCTTCTCGTTGGCGGCGATCTGGGCACGCAGGTCGGCGAGGTTGGTGTCCGGGTTCCGGGAGGGGTACGGGGCGGCGGTGAGCAGGTCGCGGGTCTCGTCCTCGCGCAGCCGGCCGTCGCGGACGAGCAGCCAGTTGTCGAAGAGCACCCCCTCCTCGTGGATCGTCCGGCTGAAGGCGGGCATGGAGCCGGGGGTGATGCCGCCGATCTCGGCGTGGTGGCCGCGTGAGGCGACCAGGAAGCGCAGCCGGCCCTGTTCCGGTGCTTCGCCCTCGTCGAACACGGGGGTCACCACCGTGACGTCGGGCAGATGGGTGCCGCCGTGGTACGGGTCGTTGACGGCGTACACGTCGCCGGGGCGCAGTCTCCCCTCGTTGCGCCGCAGGACCTCCTTGATCGACTCGCCCATGGAGCCGAGGTGCACCGGGATGTGCGGGGCGTTGGCGATCAGGTTGCCCTCTGCGTCGAACAGGGCGCAGGAGAAGTCGAGGCGCTCCTTGATGTTGACCGAGTGGGCGGTGTTCTCCAGGCGGACGCCCATCTGCTCGGCGATGGACATGAAGAGGTTGTTGAAGACCTCCAGCTTCACCGGGTCCACCCGGGTTCCGACGGCGGTGCGTTCGGGCCGGGGGCGGCTGCGCGTGAGGACGAGGTGGCCGGCCGGGCCGGCTTCGGCCGCCCAGCCGGGCTCGATGACGGTGGTGGCGTCGTCCTCGGCGACGACGGCGGGCCCGGTGACGGTGTCGGCGGGGTGCAGGTCGGACCGGCGGTACAGCGGGGCCCGCTGCCACTGCCCCTCGGCGTACAGGTCCACGGTGTCGGCCGGGGCCGGCGGGGTGTCGCGGGGTCCGGTGGTGTCCGGCTCGGGCCCGGCATCGCCCGGGTGCCCCGCCCCGGCGGGGGGCGCGGCGGCGTCGGTCGCCCCCGTGGCCAGGGTCGCCCCGGTCGCCTCCACCGAGACCGTCTCGACGACGACGGGCTTGTCCATCGTGAAGCCGAACCGGGCCCGGTGGGCGGCGGCGAACGCCTCGGCCATGGCGGTCTCCGTGTCCAGGTCCACCGGCAGCGCCGCGTCCGTCCCGGCGTACCGCAGCAGGACGCGGGCCTGTGTGGTGATCGCGGAGTCCGGCGTTCCGTCGGCGCGCAGTGCTTCGCGGGTACGGTCGGCCAGCTCCGCGCAGAGCCTTTCCACGCGTTCCCGGGCGGCCTCGTCGAGTTTCTCCTCCACCGACTGCTCGCGCATCGCGGTGGCGTCGGCCAGGCCGATGCCGTACGCGGAGAGCACTCCGGCGAGCGGGGGGACGAGGACGGTGTCGATGCCGAGGGCGTCGGCGACCGCGCAGACGTGCTGGCCGCCCGCGCCGCCGAAGCCGGTGAGGGCGTAGTGGGTGATGTCGTGGCCGCGCTGCACGGAGATCTTCTTGACGGCGTTGGCCATGTTGAGCACGGCGATCTCCAGGAAGCCCGCCGCCGTCTCCGCCTCGTCCGGCCGCCGCCCGGTGGCGCGTCCCACGTCGTCGGCGAGCGCGGTGAACCGCTCGCGCACGAGGCCGGCGTCGAGCGGGAGGTCTCCGTCCGGACCGAATACGGCCGGGAAGTGGCCGGGCTGGACGCGGCCGAGCATCACGTTGGCGTCGGTGACGGTGAGGGGGCCGCCCCGGCGGTAGCAGGCGGGGCCGGGGTGGGCGCCGGCCGATTCGGGGCCGACGCGGTAGCGGCTGCCGTCGAAGTGCAGGACGGATCCGCCGCCGGCCGCGACGGTGTGGATGCTCATCATCGGGGCGCGCATCCGGACTCCGGCGACCTCGGTGCCCAGTTCCCGTTCGAACGCGCCGGCGTAGTGGGAGACGTCGGTGGAGGTGCCGCCCATGTCGAACCCGATGACGCGGTCGTATCCGGCCCGCTGCGAGGTGCGGACCATGCCGACGACGCCTCCGGCCGGGCCGGAGAGGACGGCGTCCTTGCCGCGGAACCGGGCGGCTTCGCGCAGACCGCCGTTGGACTGGAGGAACATCAGCCGGATTCCGTCGAGGCGGGCGGCGACCTCGTCGACGTACCGGCGCAGGACGGGTGAGAGGTAGGCGTCGACGACCGTGGTGTCGCCGCGGGGGACGAGCCTGATCAGCGGGCTGACCTCGTGGGAGCTGCTGACCTGGGTGAAGCCCGCCTCACGGGCCGCCTCGGCGACGGCCCGCTCGTGGGCGGGGTGGCGGTAGCCGTGCATCAGGACGACGGCGGCGCTGCGCAGCCCGTCGGCGTGGGCGGCGCGCAACTCTTCTCGTACGGGGTCGAGTTCCAGAGGCCGTACGGTGCGGCCGTGGGCGTCGACGCGTTCGGGGACCTCGATCACGCGCTCGTGGACGGCCTCGGGGAGGACGATGTGCCGGTCGAAGAGGCGGGGCCGGTTCTGGTACGCGATCCGCAGGGCGTCCCGGAAGCCCTCGGTGATCAGCAGGACGGTCGGCTCGCCCCGCCGCTCCAGCAGGGCGTTGGTGGCGACGGTGGTGCCCATCCGGACGGCGGCGACCCGGTCGGCGGGCACCGGCTCTCCGGGGTCCAGGCCGAGGAGCAGCCGGATTCCGGCGACTGCGGCGTCGTCGTAGCGGCCGGGGTCGTGGGAGAGGAGCTTGCGGGTGATCAGACGGCCGTCGGGGCGGCGGCCCACCACATCGGTGAAGGTGCCGCCCCGGTCGATCCAGAACTCCCAGCGTCCGGCCATGGCGCCATTCTGTGCCCGCGCTCACGGTCCCGCAGGGGCAAAGCGCGGGCAGGAGTCCGGTCCGGGAGGAGCACCACCGGCCGGGGCGGCTGCCGACGGGCCGCCTCGGCGTCCTCGGCGTCCCGGGTCCCGCCCGCCGGGCGTATGCGGTCGCGGAGCGCCGCTTCCACGGCGGCGCCGGGGAGAAGGTCTCTCCCCGGCGCCGTCGGTAGCTCGGCGACCGGCACGTTCAGGGACTCGTATCCGATCCAGCCGCTCTCGCCACGGCCCATCCTGATGACCACCGGCAGTGCGGCCGGCGAGTCGGGGTCGGCCACCGCGCGGGTGAAGGTCGACCGTCCGAGCAGCACGAGCCCGTCACGGAAGTCCATGAAGCCGTCGTCACCACGGCCTCCCTCGATGAGGTGGGCCGCTTTCCACAGGGCCACCGGTAGGCGGAGCGGGTCACCCCCACCACCGTGACGGCGAAGGCGGCGATCCGCTCCGGCTCCTGGGCCGCGAGCACGTCGGTCAGGGTGCCGGGCGCCCACCACTGGTTGATGTCCGTGGTGGGAAGCCCAGGAGGGGGGGCTGGCAACGCCCCTCCTCCAACGCCCTTCCCCACGGCTCCTGGCCTCAGACCGCCGGCGCGTCCGGTCCGATCCGGCTCCGTACCGCCGTCTGGACCTCGGCCTCCTCGGCCGGATCGGCGGCGAGGCGGCGCAGGCGTTCGGCGACGCGGACGTCTCCCGTCTCGGCGTGCAGGGCGGCCACCTCCCGGGTCGTCTCCTCGCAGTCCCAGAGGCACTCCACCGCGAACCCGGTCGCGAAGAACGGGTCGGTGGCGGCCAGGGCGCGGGCGGCCCTGCCCCGCAGGTGCGAGGAGGACGTCTCGCGGTAGACGTGGCGCAGCACGGGGGCGGCGCAGGCGATGCCGAGGCGTCCTGCTCCGTCGACCAGGGTCCACAGCCGGGGGTCGTCGGGCCCGTCGCCGCGTACGGCCTCCCGCAGCGCGCCGAGGACTTGGGGAGCGTCCTGGGCGGCACCTCGGCAGGCGAGCACTCCGGCGGCCGACGCACCGAGGGCGTCGGGGCGGTGGGCCCAGCGCCTGGCCCGTTCCACGGCGTCGCCGCTGGTCATCCGCTCGAAGGCGGCGATGGCCGAGTCGGCGACGGTGCGGGCGGAGCTGACAGCGGCGGCCTCGATGAGGTCGAGGACGGCGGGGTCGCCCGCCTCGGCGAGGTAGTGCAGGGCGGCGCAGCGGGCGCCTTCGGGGCCGCCGCGGGCGGCCTCGACGATCAGGTGCAGGTCGTCGGGTCCGGCGACGGCGGAAATACAGCGCGCTGCGGGGACGTGCAGTTCGCTGCCGCGCTCCAGGGCCTGCTGGGCCCAGTCGAAGACGGCCTGGACGCTCCAGCCGGGGCGGGGTCCCCCGGGGCGCATCTGGCGTTGCCATCGGTCGAACGAGCCCTGCTCGCCGGCGGCCCTGACCCGGGCGCCGACCGCTTCGCGCGGGTCTTCGGCCCACAGCCGCCAGGGGCGCGGCTCGAAGGAGTCCCGCACGGCGGCGGCGAGCTCGGCCGCCCCCTGGTCGGTGGCCGGGAAGCGGGCGAGGACGGGCAGCGCGAGGGAGCGCAGACCGGCGTCGTCGTCGCGCAGGGCGAGTTCGTCCAGGGCCCAGGCCCAGTTGGCGCCGTTCGCCGCGTAGCGGCGGAGCAGGGCCAGGGCGTCGTCGCGTCCGTAGGAGGCGAGGTGGCCGAGGACGGACAGCGCCAGACCGGTGCGTGAGTCGTCGGTATCGAGGTGGTCGTCGGGATCGGCGAGGTGCCGCTCGATCTCCTCGATACCGCCGTCGAGGTCGAGGTAGAGGCGCGCGTAGTAGAGGGAGCGGTTCTCCACCTGCCAGTCGTGACGGGGGTCGCTCACGACGCAGTGGTTGAGAGCCGCGAGGGCCTCGGGGCGCGGTGCGGCGAGCGCGTGGAGCGTGCCGTCGCCGCGGCCCCTCTGCAACAGGCCGAGCAGGGTGCCGCTCGGCGCTATGAACGGATCGAACATGGGAGAAAGCCTCACATCAAGCTGTCGACGCAACCGGGACTGTGCAGTGCCCCCGTGCCTCTCGGCACGCGGGGGTGTCCGGGGGACACCGCTACGCCGCGCAGTGACATGATCGGCCGACCGCCGTCTTTCGCCTGGTGTAGAGCATCTTCCTCTGCCTCTCGTCGGTGGCCCTGAGCGGGCCCGCGACGTCATGATGACCCAGCCATTTCGCCACCGCGACCACATTTACGACGGACCGGTCAGCGGAGCCCACGGCGGACGCGTCGACAAGCGCGTCCGCCGGCGTCTCACCGGGCACCGAAGCGTTCCAGCAGGTCGGACTTGCCGAACATCCGGGCCGTGTCCAGCGCGGACGGGGTTCCGGCGGCCGGGTCGGCGCCCGCGGCGAGCAGGGCGTCGATGACGGCGTCCTCCCCCTTGAAGACGGCTCCGGCCAGCGGGGTCTGGCCCCGGTCGTTGGCCCGGTCCGGGTCGGCCTCGCGGGCGACGAGGGCGGCGACGGTGCCGGCGTGCCCGTGGTAGGCGGCGAGCATCAGCAGCGTGTCGCCCCGGTCGTTGGTGAGGTTGGCGGGGACTCCGGCCTCGACGTACGCAGTGAGCGCCTCGGTGTCGCCGGTGCGGGCCAGGTCGAAGACCTTGGTCGCCAGCTCGACCACCTCGGGATCGGGGGTTCCACTCATCGGACGGACCGCCTTCCTTGACTGCTGCCGCGACTGTCACCGCCGCGGTGACCTGGTGGGGAGTACGGCACGGGGCCGTACGAGTGAATCGACAGGGTACTGCTCCCGGGACGACATGACCCGGCCCGGACACGGCAAGGGATCACCGCGGCTGATCCTGCCCGGCACGGACGAGGTGATGCCGCTCCCTGGAGGCCGACTTCCGTGGGCCAGTCAAGTGAAAGCGCAGGATATTCACTCGATTGCACCTTTTGTCGTATAGATACTTCCCGTGATCCTGGAAGGACTCATGGTGACTGTCCCCTTCAACCAGGAGAGAACCGCTCATGATCCTTTCCATCTCGGGCGTGGTACTGCTCGCCATCATCGTCTTCCTGTTCTTCAAGAAGGACGGGCTCAAGGCCTCCCACGCCATCGTCTGTGCCCTGTTCGGCTTCTACCTGGCCGGCACCGCCATCGCGCCGAGCATCACGGCGGGCGGGGCGAGCCTCGCCGGCCTGCTGGGCGGGATCAAGTTCTGACGCTCCGCAACCGCTCCCACCCCTTCAGGAGACCGATGTGGCCCGGCGACCACTCCCCCGCATTCTGAGCAGCGGCAGCGCTTCGATCACTCGCAGCAGAGAGATCGCGCGCACGGCCGCCGACAGTGCCACCGATGTCCTCCATCCGCTGATCACAGTGGTCCGCGGACTGCGGCTGCTGGCCGTGTCCGGCCGGCAGAAGTGGGTCGCGACCCCCAAGGAACGGCGAGGTCCCAAGCTGTTCCTCGGCGCGGCCTGCGTGCTGGTGGTGGCGCTCGTCCCCTACGGGCCGATCCTGGCCCTCGTCACGGTGATGGGCGCAGCCGCGTGGAAGGGGCGGGAGCGGGCCCCGGTGCGGACCGGGCCCGACGACGCGGAGACCGCACGCCTGCGGTCGCTGTACGAGGCGCTCGTGCCGTACTTCTCGACGGCCGACGACCCCGATCCGCTGTTCGCCCACGGCGGCGACTGGGCGAAGGCCCTCGACGGCTACGGCTTCGACGACGACGGGCGGCTCACCCGCCTCCAGGTCTCCTACCCCGCGTACTTCACGGACGGCGAGGCCGCCGCCCGCTCCCGGATCGAGCAGCTGCTCCACACCAAGTCCGGCCGGGGCCGTGAGTACCACTTCGGCTGGGACGAGGAGGCCAACCGCCTCGTCATGACGGTGCTGGACGCGCTCCCCACGACGATCGCCGCCCAGCGCTTCGTCACCGCCCCCGGCGAGACGGTCATCGGCTTCACCGACCCGGACGCCGTCTCGCGCACCGTCCCCGTGCGCGACGGCGACACGACGGTGGACGCCTCGCCCGTGGTCTGGCGGACCGGCGGCCGCTCCACCGAACCGCACCTGCTGGCCGTCGGACAGCCCGGTGCCGGCACCACGACCCTGGTCCGCTCGATCGCCCTCCAGGCCCTCCAGAACGGCGACGTGATCGTCGTCGACGGCAGCGGGACCGGTGAGTACGGCGCCCTCACCGGGCGCACCGGCGTCCTCGCCGTGGAGTCCGGCCTCGGCGGGGCGCTGGCCACTCTGGAATGGGCGGCGCACGAGACCGAGCGGCGCCTGATCACCGCCAACCTGGCCCGCCAGACCGGCCGCCCGACGCCGGACGACATCCGGCGTCCGCTGTGGATCCTGCTGGACCGGCCCGGCGTCCTCGGCCACCTCGCGACGGCCGACGGCAGGCCCGACCCGCAGGAACTGCTCCGGATCCCGCTGCGGCACGGCCGGGCGGCGCAGGTCACCGTCGTGCTGGCCGAGCAGTTCGACGCGCTGGACACGCTCACCGAGACCGTACGGACCCACACCCGCGCCCGCGCGGTCCTCGGGCCCGCCTCCCGCGAGCAGATCGAAGCCGTCCTCGGCGCCGAACCGCACACCACGCCGCCGCCCGAGGTCCCCCCGGGCCGCGGCTACGTCCGCCTGGGCACGGGCCCGGTCCTGCGGCTCCAGGTGCCCGCCACCCCGGACCCGTACGACGACGCCACCAGCGACGCGCACCGGCGGGCGGTACTCGGCCTGCTGCCCGGCCCGCACACCCCGATGGCGGCGCCGGCGCGGGAGCCCGCCGACGAGGGCCCCGCGACGGAGCAGGTCCCCGTGGCGGTGGAAGCCGCGGCCCGTCCGGTCGAGGCGGTTCCGGTGGAGGCGGTGGTCGCCGAGGCCAGGCCGTCCGAGCCGCTCGCGAAGGCGCAGCCGGCGGGCGCCGAGAGCTGAGCCGGGCAGGCCCGAGCAGCACGACGGGCGGGGAGCGGACCCGATGGTCCGCTCCCCGCCCGCGGTCGTTCCGTCGAAGGAGCCGCTCAGGCCACGAAGCTGCGCGGGACGTCGGCCCCCGCGCCCGCCCCGGACCGCACCAGGCCCACCGCCGCGGCCAGGCGTACGGCCGCCTCGTCGGCGACCGGGCCGCTCACCGTGAACGGCAGCCGCACATATCCCTCGAAGGCCCCGTCGACCCCGAAGCGAGGGCCCGAAGGCACCCGGACGCCGACGCGTTCGCCCGCGACGGCCAGCCGCGATCCGGAGAGGCCGCCGGTGCGCACCCACAGCGTCAGGCCGCCGCGCGGCACGGCGAACTCCCAGTCCGGAAGTTCCCGGCGCACCGCCGCGACCAGTGCGTTCCGGTTCTCGCGCGCCTGGCTCCGCCGGACCTCGACGGCCTGTTCCCAGCCGCCCGTGCCCATCAGCCAGTTGACGGCGAGCTGTTCCAGGACGGGGGTGCCCATGTCGGCGTACGCGCGGGCGGCGACCAGACTGCGGATGACGTCCGGGGCCGCGCGCACCCAGCCGATGCGCATGCCGGCCCAGAAGGCCTTGCTGGCCGAGCCGACGGTCAGGACCGTGCTGCCGGCCGGGTCGAAGGCGCAGACCCGGCGCGGCATGTCGATGTCTGCGTCCAGGCGGAGTTCGCTCATCGTCTCGTCGACGACCAGGACCGTTCCGGCCGACCGGGCCGCCTCCACCAGGTCCCGGCGCTGCTGCTCGTCGGCGAGCGCGCCGGTGGGGTTGTGGAAGTCGGCGACCACATAGGCGAGCCGGGGTGCGGCGTCCCGCAGCACCTGACGCCAGCGGTTCATGTCCCAGCCGCCGAGCCCCTCCTCCATCGCGACCGGGACCAGGCGGGCGCCCGTCTCGCGCATCAGCTGGAGGATGTTGGCGTAACTGGGGGACTCGACCGCGATGCGTTCGCCGCGGCCCGCGAAGAGGTGGCAGATCGCGTCGATGGCACCCATCGCGCCGGTGGTGACCATGACCTGTTCGGGCATGGTGGGGATGCCGAGCGCGGTGTAGCGGTCGGCGATCATCTGGCGCAGGGCGGGCAGTCCGGCCGGGTAGTCACCGTGCGTGTGGGCGTACGGCGGCAGCTCCTCCAGCGCCCCCTGGACGGCACGGGTCAGCCAGGGCTCGGGTGCCGGCAGGGCCGCGCAACCCAGGTCGATCATCGAGCCGAGCGACTCCGGCGGCAGCGGTTCCAGACCGCGGGCGGGCAGCGGATTACCGGCCGGGACGGCGGTCCAGCTTCCCGCGCCGCGCCGCGACTCCAGGAAGCCTTCGGCGCGCAGCGCCTCGTAGGCGGCCGCGACGGTCGTCCGGCTGACGGACAGGGCGAGGGCCAGTTCACGTTCGGCGGGGAGTCGGGCGGCGACCGGAACCCGGCCCTCCAGGACGAGTAGCCGTACGCCGTCGGCCAGCGCACGGTAGGCGGGGGGCTTGCGGCCGCCCGGTCCGGTGGGCCGGGCCTGTTGCGACCGGAGCTGCCGGGCGAGCTGGGCCGCCCCCACTGTCGATGTCCACTGTGCCACCGAAATCAGTCCACCTTCCTCGAATTGGCCATAGTTGACGACCGGCCTCCTGCCACAGAGTGGCACGAAGCAGTCCACTATCACTACATCAGGGGGCACAACGTGGCCAGGACCACCGGCCGGAGCACCACCCATCTCACCCGGCGGCTGGTCCAGCTGTACATCGGCCTGACGCTGTACGGGGCGAGCTCCGCGCTCCTGGTGCGGGCCGAACTCGGCCTGGAGCCGTGGGGCGTACTGCACCAGGGCCTCGCTGAACTGACCGGGATCTCGATCGGCGTCGTGTCGATCATCATCGGCGCGGTGGTGCTGCTGCTGTGGATCCCGCTGCGCCAGCGGCCGGGGCTCGGCACGGTCTCGAACGTCTTCGTGGTCGGGCTGGCGCTGGACGGGACGCTCGCCGTGGTCGGCGACCTGGAGGGCCTCGGGCTCCGCATCCCGGTGATGGTTCTGGGCGTCGTGCTCAACGGGGTGGCGACCGGGCTGTACATCGCGGCCCGGTTCGGCCCCGGCCCGCGCGACGGGCTGATGACCGGGCTGAACCACGTCACCGGCCGCTCGATCCGGCTGGTCCGCACGGCGATCGAGGTGGCCGTCGTGGCGACGGGCTTCGTGCTGGGCGGCTCGCTCGGGGCCGGAACGGTGCTGTACGCCCTCGCCATCGGCCCGCTGGCCCAGTTCTTCCTGCGGATGTTCGCACTGCCCGCGCCCGCCGAGGTCACCCCGGGTTCCGACGGACCGTCCACCACCGCGCCGCCCGCCGGTTCCGGGCCCGTTGCCGCCCCGGCGTCCGGGCACGCCATACTGCCGCAGTGAAACCGAGCCACCCCTACCTGGACCACCCGACGCCGATCGCCTTCGCCCATCGCGGCGGGGCGGCGGACGGCGTGGAGAACACCGCGACCGCCTTCCGCCGGGCGTCCGACGCGGGCTACCGCTACTTCGAGACCGATGTGCACACCACGGCGGACGGCCGGCTGGTCGCCTTCCACGACGCGACGCTGGACCGGGTCACCGACACCCGGGGCCGGATCGCCGAACTGCCCTGGAGCGAGGTGCGCCGGGCCCGGGTCGGGGGCGGCGAACCGCTCCCGCTCTTCGAGGAACTCCTTGAGGAGTTCCCGGAGGCCCGCTGGAACGTGGACCTTAAGGCCGAATCGGCGCTGGAGCCGCTGCTCGGCCTGATCCGCCGCACCGACGCCTGGGACCGGGTCTGCGTCGGTTCGTTCTCGGAGGCCCGGGTGGCCCGCGCCCACCGTCTGGCGGGCCACCGCCTGGCCACGTCGTACGGGGTGCGCGGCGTCCTGGGGCTGCGCCTGCGTTCGTACGGGATCCCGGCGGCCCTGCGCGCGGGCGCGGTCTGCGCACAGGTCCCGGAGCGGCAGGGCGGCATCCCGGTGGTGGACGCCCGTTTCGTCCGCACGGCGCACGCGCTGGGACTCCAGGTGCACGTCTGGACGGTGAACGAACCGGAGCGGATGGCGGCGCTCCTGGACCTCGGCGTGGATGGCATCATGACCGATCACATCGAGACGCTGCGTACGGTGCTGAGCGAGCGGGGGGCATGGTCTTGACGCCCGGTCCGTCCGCGTCCACAGGGGACGACCGAGGGGACGCGGAATGAGCACCGGGACCACGGGGAAGGCCGATCCGTCAGGGCGACCGCCGGGAGACGGAACGGCGGCCGCCCGCAAGCGGGAGCAGCACGGCTGGTATTTCTACGACTTCGCCTGCTCCGTCTACTCCACCAGCGTGCTGACCGTCTTCCTCGGTCCGTATCTGACGTCGATCGCCAAGGCGGCGGCCGATCCCGACGGGTTCGTGCACCCCCTAGGCATACCCGTGCGCGCGGGCTCGCTGTTCGCGTACTCCGTCTCGGCGTCCATCGTGGTGGCCGTGATCCTGATGCCGATCGTGGGCGCGGCGGCGGACCGTACGGGGCGCAAGAAGCCGCTGCTGGCGGCGGCCGCCTACACGGGGGCCGCGGCGACGGCCGGGATGTTCTTCCTGGACGGCCACCGCTATCTGCTGGGGGCGTTCCTGCTGATCGTGGCCAACGCCTCGATCTCCGTGTCGATGGTCCTGTACAACGCCTACCTGCCGCAGATCGCCGGGCCGGAGGAGCGCGACGCGGTCTCCTCGCACGGCTGGGCCTTCGGCTACGCCTCGGGCGCCCTAGTCCTGGTCCTCAACCTGATCCTGTACACCGGCCACGAGTCCTTCGGGCTGGCGGAGTCCGACGCGGTGCGGATCTGTCTCGCCTCGGCCGGTGTGTGGTGGGGTGCGTTCACCCTCGTACCGCTGCGCCGGCTGCGCGACCGCCGGGTGCCGCCGGGCGGCGAGGGCTCGGTCGGATCCGGGTGGAAGCAGCTGCGGGCAACCCTGCGCGACATGCGGCGCCACCCGCTGACGCTCTCCTTCCTGCTCGCCTATCTCGTCTACAACGACGGGATCCAGACGGTGATCTCACAGGCCTCGCTGTACGGCTCCGAGGAGCTGGGCCTGGATCAGACGACGCTGATCATCGCCGTGCTGCTGGTGCAGATCCTGGCGGTGGCGGGGGCTCTCGGCATGGGGCGGCTCGCCCGGACGCACGGCGCCAAGCGCACTATCCTCGGATCGCTGGTCATCTGGACCCTGATCCTGGTCTCCGCCTACTTGCTGCCCGCCGACGCGCCGGTGTTCTTCTTCGTCCTGGCGGCGGCGATCGGTCTGGTGCTGGGCGGCAGCCAGGCGCTGTCGCGGTCGCTGTTCTCGCATCTGGTGCCGCGCGGCAAGGAGGCGGAGTACTTCTCCGCGTACGAGATGAGCGACCGCGGTCTGAGCTGGCTGGGGCCCCTGGTGTTCGGTCTGGCGTACCAGCTGACCGGCAGCTACCGGGAGGCGATCATCTCGCTGATCGTGTTCTTCGCCCTCGGCGCGGCACTGCTCGCGCGGGTTCCGGTGAGGCGGGCGATCCAGGCCGCGGGCAACCCGGTGCCGGACCGGATTTAGACGTTGCCGTCAAAGGCCGGTAGTATACGTCTTTGGCCTGCCCGGAGGACCGTTACTGCGAGTGGAAGCGGTTCAACCGCTGGGTGACAACATCCAACAAAGGTGACAAACCGGGCATGGGCGGGTACTCAACCCAGATAAGGCAGCGGCACGACGGGCGACGCATGACCGGCAACGGGAATCTTTACCGCCGACCGGACGTTGACCGGATGACGACGACAGCGACATTTTGTCCTGTGGGCGACAAGCCCGGGAGGCACGATTCATGAGTGAGCGAGCTCTCCGCGGCACGCGACTTGTGGTTACCAGCTACGAGACGGACCGCGGCATCGATCTGGCCCCGCGCCAGGCGGTGGAGTACGCATGCCAGAACGGACATCGATTCGAGATGCCGTTCTCGGTAGAGGCGGAAATTCCGCCGGAGTGGGAGTGCAAGGCGTGCGGCGCCCAGGCACTCCTGGTGGACGGGGATGGCCCCGAAGAGAAGAAGGGCAAGCCGGCGCGTACGCACTGGGACATGCTCATGGAGCGGCGCACCCGCGAGGAGCTGGAGGAGGTGCTGGCCGAGAGGCTGGCGGTTCTGCGCTCCGGAGCCATGAACATCGCCGTGCACCCGCGGCTCTTGGTATGCCCTTCCCGTCAGGGGGTGAGGGGCGGGCGAGGACCCTGCGGGTCGTCGTCGGGCCCGGAGGGCGCCTGGGTGCCGTCCTCGCGGACGACCTCACCGGGGACGACTTTTCCGTCCGGCCGGTGCATCCTGGCTTGCTGGAACGCGTCCGAGAGGCTGCCCGGCGAGGCGGCCCGCATCCGGCGTTCCAGCGAGCGCTCCGCGTAACGGCTGATCATGGTGCGCACTGGCGGCACCAGCAGGATCAGGCCGGCCGCGTCCGAGATCAGGCCGGGGATCAGGAGCAGCAGCCCGCCCAGCATCAGCAGCCCGTTGCCCCGGGATCCCTTGCCACCCGCGGCAGCGGCCGGCGGGGTGGCGGGGGCACCGGGCTGTCCCGGCATCTGCTGGAGGGTTTCGGTCAGGTTCTTGAAGGCGCGCCGGCCGGCGCTCTTGATGACCACCGTGCCGAGCACGGCGCCGGCCACCAGGATCAGCAGGACGGCGAGGCCGCCCGCGGCCGAGGCGACCAGGGTCAGGAGCCAGATCTCCAGGACCAGCCAGGCGGCCAGGGCAAGCGGCAGGAATCTACGGGCGCGCGAGCGCCGGGGACGGGTCGGGGGCGGAGTGCCGGTCGTCATGCACCCAGTGTGCCCGTACCGGCGTGCAAGCGGCGTAAGAGGGTGATCATGAAGCGGTCCGGTCCGGTCCGCCCCCGGCCGCCAGCCCGCCCTCCGTCTCCGGTCCGGGGCCGTCAGAGGGGCTTGCGACCCAGAACCTTGTTCGCGCGGGAGGTGATGCCCCAGCCGGTGACCCGCCACAGCGCCTCGACGAGGATGTCCCGGCTCATCTTCGAGTCGCCGATCTCCCGGTCGACGAACGTGATGGGGACCTCGACCACGTGATAGCCCGCCTCGACCGCGCGGCGGGCGAGATCCACCTGGAAGCAGTAGCCCTGCGAGGCGACCTCGCCCAGTCCGAGGCCGCCCAGCGTCTCGGTGCGGAAGGCGCGGTAGCCGCCGGTGACGTCCCGGACGGAGAGGCCGAGAGCAAGCCGGGAGTAGAGGCTTCCGCCGCGCGAGATCACCTCCCGGCTCCTGGGCCAGTTGACCACCCGGCCGCCCGGCACCCAGCGGGATCCGAGGACCAGGTCGGCGCCCTTGAGCGCGGTGAGCAGCCTGGGCAGCTCCTCGGGCTGGTGGGAGCCGTCGGCGTCCATCTCGACGAGCACGCCGTAGCCGTGCTCGGAGCCCCAGGCGAAGCCGGCGAGATAGGCGGCGCCGAGCCCTTCCTTGCCCTTGCGGTGCAGGACGTGCACCTGGTCGTCGGACGCGGCGATCTCGTCGGCCGCCTTGCCGGTGCCGTCGGGGCTGTTGTCGTCGGCCACCAGGATGTCGGCATCCGGGACGGCGGTGCGCACCCGGTCGACGATCGGTCCGATGTTCTCGACCTCGTTGTAGGTCGGAATGATCACCAGAACCTTGCCGAGCGGGCCGAACTGCCTCTGACCGCCGTCGTTCACTACTGCCCCTTAGAGTCGTACACAGAGGGACACCATATCCAGCGCGCCGCCGCCGGACTCCGACGCGGTCGCGCGGGCGTGCGGCGCGGCGCGGACAGACCCGTGGAACTGCGGACAGAACACGGGCCCACGACATGGCTCAGGGCTCCGGACGGAACTGCGGATCGGGGCCCGGCGCCCTTCGGGCCGACCTGGGACCCGCTGGCTGCGGGTCGACCGAAAGCCGTTGTCTACTGAACGTCCGGGCCCCACCCGGGTCCCACCCTCCGACCGGCCGCAACCGTCCCTCGCCCCGAGGCGCGGGCGCTGAACCTGGCTGTCAGCGGTGGTGGGCCGGTGCGGCACACCACCTCATGACCCAGCGGCGTTCGACGACTGCGTGGAGGTTCAACCGGTCGGACGTCCTGTGGTGGGCCCGGCCGAACCTACCGGCCGGTGGGCGCGTTCTGTCAACAGCCGTGCGACCTGCGACTTCTTCCGAAATCGCCTGGTCAGTGCCGAAGGGCCGCAGGTCGCGGACCAGCCGTCGGGCCATCGATCGGCGGTACGGAATGTCCCGACGTCACTCGTTCGGTCGCACATAGACAGTTCGTCCGAAGACCACGGTCCGCAGGCAGACGGGAAGGTCGGCCCCGGGCGTCAGATCCGGCAGGCCCGGCGTGCCGGACCGGGGATCGGTGGACCATCGGGCGACCCGGTCGTCGGGGGCCTGGACCAGGAGTTCGGCGGTGCGCCAGACGGCGTAGTCGGCCGGGGCGCCGGGCACCAGGAGGCCGGCGTCGTCGCGGCCGACGGCCCGCCAGCCGCCCCGGGTATGGGCGGCGAACCCGGCGCGGACCGAGATGCGGTGCTCCGGGGTGCGATGGTGGGCGGCGGCCCGCACGGTGCCCCAGGGGTCGAGCGGGGTGACCGGACTGTCGGAGCCGAAGGCGAGGGGCACTCCGGCGCGCAGCAGCGCCGCGTACGGGTTGAGGCCGGTGGCCCGCTCCGCGCCGAGGCGCTCGGCGTACATCCCCTCCGACCCGCCCCAGGCGGCGTCGAAGGCGGGCTGGACGGATGCGGTCAGGCCCAGTTCGGCGAAGGCGGCGATGGTCTCGGGGGTGAGCAGCTCGGCGTGTTCGACGCGGTGGCGGGCGGCCCGGATCCGGCCGAGGCCGAGCGTCCCGGCGGCGGCCCTGATCCCGTCCACCACGGCGGTGACCGCGGCGTCGCCGATGGCGTGGAAACCCGCCTGGAGGCCCGCCTCGGTGCAGGCGGTGACATGGGCGGCGATCCGGGCGGCGTCCAGGTGGGCGGTGCCGGTGTGCGGGGCGTCCGCGTACCCCTGGTGCAGGCAGGCGGTGTGCGAGCCGAGGGAACCGTCGACGAACAGGTCGCCCGCGGCGCCGATCGCGCCGAGTTCGCGGATGCGCCGGGCATCCTTCTCGTCCGCGATCTCCTCGGCCCAGAGACCGAGGACGCGCGGTCCCGGCCGCTCGGCAGCGAGGGCGAGGAGGCCGGTGAAGTCCTCCTCGTCGGAGATCTCGGGCCCGCCGCACTCGTGCACGCTGCCGATGCCGAGGGAGGCGGCGTGGTCGAGGGCGGCGCGCTGGGCGGCGGCCCGCTGGGCGGACGACAGCGCGCCGTGGGCGGCCGCCCGTACCGCGTGGTGGGCGTCGCCGGTCAGCGGCGCTTCGGGGTGGTATCCGGTCATCCCGGTGACGCCGGGGACGAGGTCCAGCAGGGCCGTCGTGACGACCGCGGAGTGCACGTCGATCCGCGGCAGGTACAGAGCCCGGCCGCCGGCCGCCTCGTCGAGCTCGGCGCGCGAGGGGTGGCGCCGCTCGGGCCAGCGGGCGGTGTCCCAGCCGTGCCCGAGCAGAACGTCCCCGGCGGCCCGGCCGTGTCCGAACGCACGGACGAGACCGAGGGCCTCGGCCAGGGTGCGGGCGCCGGAGAGGTCGAGCCCCGTCAGAGCCAGGCCGGTGGCGGTGGTGTGCACATGGGCGTCGGTGAACGCCGGGGTGACCAGGGCGCCTTCGAGGTCGACCACCTCGTCCACGCCGCTCGCGAAGGCGTCGGCTGCCCCCTCGGACCCCACCCAGGCGACATGCCCGCGTTCGACGACCATCGCGGTGGCGAACGGGTCGGCGGGGCTGTGGACGTCGCCGCCGCGCAACAGCACGGTGCGGTGTTCGGGGGCGCTCTGGGGGGCGGTGCTCTGGCTCATGGGACCAGTCTCGCGCCTGCCAGCCACCGCCCGGCCCCCGGCCCCCTTCCGGAGCGGGCCGGACATCCCCCGGGCCCACCGCTCAGATACGCGGGGGCCGGGCCTCGTACGGAGTGGACAGGACGACGGTGGTCCGGGTGGACACGCCGGCGAGGGTACGGATCCGGGTGAGCAGGTGTTCCAGCTCCAGCGGGGTCGCCACACGCACCTTGAGGATGTAGTTCTCGTCCCCGGCGACGCTGTGACAGGCCTCCAGTTCGGGTACCCCGGCGAGCCGTTCGGCGATGTCGTCGGGTGCGCTCGGATCGAACGGCTTCACCGAGATGAACGCGGTGAGGGGCAGCCCGACGGCCTCGGGGTCGACGACCGCGGTATAGCCGCGGACCACCCCGCGCTGCTCCAGTCGGCGGACGCGCTGATGAACCGCCGAGGTGGACAGGCCCGTGGCCTTGCCCAGGTCGGTGTAGCTCATCCGCCCGTCCTTGACGAGCAACTCAACAATCTGACGGTCCAGCTCCTCCATGCGGATCAACCTATGGCCCAGGGCGTCCCCCGGCACAGTCGCGCGGGTCACAGAACGGCACCTGCGGGTGGCATGTGACGAACACCACAGGCCCACGGGTCGGTAGCGGGCCGCCTCACGGTTATCGGCCATGCGCGACGGGAAGTGCTTGCTGTGGTCGAGGCCGTGACGCCTTGTCGGCCCACCCGAGGGGGAACTTCCATGCAGAGCCTGAAGCTCACCGGACGTACCGAACCGGAGCCTGTCGATCCGGACGACGACGGTACCGCCGACGCGTACGACATGTTCGAGATGGTCCGGGTGACCTGCCCGGACTGCGCCCAGCCCATCGCACTGCTGGCCGACGAGGACGTCCTGCCGGAGCACGCCCGGTGCCCCACGCCGTGGAACCCCTTCGTCCTCACCGTCTGCGCCGGGACCGGCCGCGGCGTGAGCGACGCCCGGCCCGCGGACGAGACGCTGGAGCTCCAGGAGCAGGAGGCCGGGCTACTGCTGACGCTCCCCCAGGGCCTCGACTGGCGGATGCAGCCCTTCTCGCACGCCGGAGGACCCGGCTCCCGTCCGGTGCGCGTGCCGCGGATACGGCCCGAGGCCGCCTGACCCCGTACGCCGTACGCCCACCCGGCACCACGGCGGGCCCGGCCGCCGTGGTGCCCGTGGTTCCGCTGCCCCGGCGCCGGCGCAGGGCGTGGCCTCTGCGAACGGGCGCTCGATTCGGCGTACCAGTGACCCCGGCCCGTCCTGCCGCGTTGGCCCGGTATGACCACGCTGCATTCACCAGTGGGTTCGGGTCGTCGCCGGCTCGCCGCACCCGCCCCCGAAGAATCGGTTCCGCAGCCGGGTGCGCCCGCCCAGCCGCTGCCCCGCTCCACCGGGGCCTCGCCCATGGGCGCCCCCGTGGGCCCGCCGATCTACAGCGCGTTGCTCAGTCAGTGGGAGAGCGCCGGCCGCACGCTGCCGGGCCCCCGCGACCCGGAGTGGAACCAGGCCGCGGCACTGCCCTCCTGGTCCGAGGCGCCGCTGCGGTTCAGCGCGTCTCGGGACCCGCGAGGTGGCGCGCGATGACCATGCGCTGGATCTGATTGGTGCCCTCCACGATCTGGAGCACCTTCGCCTCGCGCATCAGCCGTTCGACCGGGAAGTCGAGCGTGTAGCCGTAGCCGCCGAGCACCTGGACGGCGTCGGTGGTCACCCGCATGGCCGCGTCCGTGCAGAACAGCTTCGCCATGGCGGCCTGCCGGGAGAAGGACTCCCCCGCGTCGCGCAGCCGGGCCGCCTCCAGATACAGCGCCCGGCCGGCCTCGATATGGGTGGCCATGTCGGCGAGCATGAACCGCAGCCCCTGGAAGTCCGCGATGGGGCGGCCGAACTGGCGCCGGTCGGTGGCGTACCTTACGGCCTCGTCCAGCGCCGCCTGGGCGACCCCGACCGCACAGGCGGCGATGCCGAGGCGCCCGGAGTCGAGTGCGGACAGGGCGATGGCGAAGCCCTGGCCCTCCTCGCCGATGCGCCGGTCGTCGCCGACCCGTACGCCGTCGAAGTGGAGCTGGGCCGTGGGCGAGCCCTTCATCCCCATCTTCTTCTCGGGGAGAGCCGCGTTCAGCCCCTCGGCGTCGCCGGGGACGAGGAAGGCCGTGATGCCGCGGGGACCCTCGACGCCGGTACGGGCGAGCACGGTGCAGAAGTCGGCGACGCCGCCGTGGGTGATCCACGCCTTGGTCCCGGTGATGACCCACCCGTCCCCGTCCCGTACGGCCTTGGTGCGCAGCGAGGCGGCATCGGAGCCGGAGGCGGGTTCGGAGAGGCAGTAGGAGCCCAGCAGGCCGCCGGTGAGCATGGCCGGGAGGTGCGCGGCGCGCTGTTCGTCGGTGCCGTATCCGGCGAGGGCGTGGCAGGCGAGGGAGTGGACACTGACGCCGAGTCCGACGGTGAGCCGGGCGGCGGCCAGTTCTTCCAGGACCTGGAGGTAGACCTCGTAGGGCTGGTCACCGCCTCCGTGGGCGGAGTCGTACGGGAGTCCCAGGAGTCCGGCCTCGGACAGGAGGGTGAAGACCTCGCGCGGGAAGACGCCCGCATCCTCCTCCTCGGCCGCCCGGGGAGCGATCTCCTTCGACACGATGTCGCGGACGAGCGCGACGAGCTGCCGGGACTCCTCGGTGGGCAGACGGCGTTCCACCGGCTGCGGGGCACGGTCGGACATGACGGCGCTCTCCTCCCTGTCGGGCGTTGCGGCGGTCGCGCGCTCGGGGTGGGAGAGGCGCCGCCGGGTGATCTCCCGGAACGACCCGGGAAAAACAGACTGCCCCGCCGATCCTGCCCTCCCGGGTCACGGGTGGCGCGGTCATCGGCCGTGGCGGGTTGAGTATGCCCGATCGAATGCCTCCCGTCACGGGGCGATGGGCAGGCCGGACGGCCCGGAGGGGCCGCGGGCGATCGGCGGACCGGCCCGAAACCATTGACCTGACTGGTCTGGTCCCCCTGCGGCTCCTCCGAACGCCTTGCGGTGTCCATGCCAGATCGGCGCGGTTGCCCGGCGTTCGGCCCGTGCTCCCCACACATCAGCCCTCCGCTCACGAGGAGCCACGATGCTCAAGCCGCACCGCCCCCGCGCCCGGCTGCGGGAGCTCGCCGCGGCCGCCCCCACGACGGCGGGCGGCAAGGTGATCGGATACTTCACCTGGCTCTCACGGCGCGGACGGAACGGGCGGGGGCCGGGCGGGTGCCCCGTCCGTTCGCGCGCCCTGCCCCGCCGTGTGCCGCACGGCCACGGAGGCGTCGGGACGTCACAGCAGGCCGAGCCGGGTGACGAGCATCGCGAACACGACCACGAACGCCCAGCCCGCGATGTGCTCTATCAGCTTCGAGCCGTCCTCGGGTCCGCCGGTGCGCGCACGGCGGGCGTGGTGGGCGTTTCCTGCTGCGGTGGTCGCGGTCATGGCGTCTCGCTCTTCGTACGGCTGCGGCTGGGCCCCCAGGGACCCGACCAGAGTGCCAGGATCCCGGGCCGCGGAGAACCAGATCCCGGTCACGGCCGGACGCGGCCCGAGTGTCCGGGGCGTCCCGCTCCCCCGGTACGGCACGGATATCGGGTCGGGCCGGGGCGCCGACCAGGGCGCGCGTTGTCCCCGGGCGCGGCTCGGCGACGGTTGGTCCCGTTCACGCGGCCGCCCGGTCAGGCGTGCATCGCCGCGTACTCGCCGAGCCACCCTGCCGCCAGCCGGTCACCGCGGGTGAAGACGGCCGCGCCCCGGCACCCGGCCGACGCGTCGGCCGGGTCGGCGGGCGGCAGGAGCAGGGTGGTCTCCTCGCCATCGCCGATGTGCAGAGTGGTGCTCGCGCCGTTCCACAGGCGGATCACCGCTCCGGGCGGGGCCCATACCCTGGCCTCTCCGTCCTGGAGCGCCATGCGTGTGCCGGTGGCGCGCTCCGCGAGAAGGGCGCGGTAGTGGTCCTGGGAGATCACACAGTCGCTCGGCCGCGTCGTGCCGTTCCAGTCCGGTGCGTCGATACCGCGGGCCCGGGCCGCGTTCCACATACGGGGGACGAGGCCGGGCGCGAGCGGGGCCGTGGCCATGCGCTCGCACATCCAGAGCAGTCGCCCGGCCCCTCGCGGGGCCCCCAGGGTGCGCCAGCGGATGCGCAGCGAGAGGTCACCGGCCACGACGGCCACCCAAGGATGGACGGTGCCGAGAGATCCCTGTGCACCGAGCCAGGCCAGGTAGCGCTGGGCCTCCTCCAGGATTCCGGTCATGGAGTCCACGGGGATACCGAGGACGTAGGCGGGGCGGCCCCGGAAGAGACCCGGTCGGGTCGCCGCCAGCAGCAGCACCGCGCGGGCCAGGTCTCCGGCCTGTGGCCGCCGCGTGTCGTCGCCCGGCGTCGGATCGTCCGACGGGGCCGGCCCCCGGGCGTCGTCCGGCTCGTCGTCCGCGTGCCCGGTTTCACGCAGAACCCGGCGCAGGGCCGTCTTCGCCCGCTCGGTGAACGGCGCTTGTTCGAGTACGGGCAGCCGGGTGCTGAGCAGGGCTGCGAGCAACTGCTCGGCGGTGAGAGGGTCTTCGGGTACCGGTACCTGACGCGACGCCGTCGCGAGGTCGGCTGCGAGCGTGGCGTCGACCATGAAGCGACTGGTCAGTCTGCCCAGCGCGCTGGGCTCCAAACGGTCCCCGTCGGCAGCGGGCCGCAGGCAGCCCGTCGCGGCGAGGAACTGTGCCGCCTCATGGAGCGGTTCGACGCCGTCGTGGCCCTGGTGCGCGGCGAACGTCCCGGCCCACCAGCGCTCCGCCTCCTCGATGTTCGCCAGCCGTTCCTGCACGGCCTCGGCGAGAAGATGGTCGGCCAGGTGCTCGTCGAGCCGCGATCGCACGGTGTATCCGGCGGCCAGCCGCGCCTGCCAGTGTGCGCGTTCAGCCGGGTCGGTCAGCAGGAACGCCCAGCCCTCGCGCTCCCCGGCGCCGATGCGGCCGGCACGTCCGAACATCTGCTGGACCATGGACACCTCGATGCGGTCCAGACCGATGGTGGTGTCGCTGACGATCACCGCGCGGGCGGGAAGGTTGACGCCGGCCGCAACCGTGGAGGTGGCGACCAGGACGTCCGCCTCGCGGGCGCGGAACGCCTGCTCGGCCTCCCGCTTGTACGGCCAGTCCCGGTAGTGCAGCCGTACCCCGGCCTTGGTGCACAGCCGCTCCACGGCTTCGGCGTCGTCGGCGTCCACTTCGGCGGTGGGCACGCCCCGGTCCGCGGCCAGGGCGAGCGCCGTGGACCGCACCCGGCGCTTGCTGCCGCAGAAGACGAGGACGCTGCCGCCGTCCGCGGTGGTCCGCCGGGCGATGCGCACGGTGGCCCCGGTACGGACGGCGGCCCGCGCCGCCCAGTCCGTCTCGTCGACCGGGGGCAGGATCGGCAGTTGCCAGGTGAGCCGGGTGGGCCGCCAAGTGGTACGGACCAGGCGGGCGCCCAGCCAGTCCGCGACCTCGTCCGCGTTGGCGACCGTCGCGGACAGACCGACGATCCGGGTGGCCACACTGTCCTCCCGCACGCGGGCGAGCAGCGCCTCCAGTACGGCTCCGCGTGTCGGGTCGCCGAGCAGATGGATCTCGTCGACCACCAGGCAGCCGACCTCGGCGAGCGCGTCCCGCAGCGAGCCCGCACGGCAGATCGCCTCGAACTTCTCGGTGGTGGCCACCCATACGTCGGCCGACCGGATCAGCTTCGTGTCCACCGCGGCCTCACCGGTCAGTCTGACCACCCTCAGTCCATGGTCGCGCCACAGCTGGAGCTCCCGGTCCAGTTCGTCGGTGAGTGAGCGCTGCGGCACCAGCCAGGCCGCCTTGCGTCCGCGGGCGTACGCCTCCAACGCCGCGACCATCCCGATCGGGGTCTTTCCCGCACCCGTCGGCGCCACCACGACCAGATGCCCCGTGTCCTTGAGCACCGCCGGAACGGCGGCGGCCTGCACAGGGTTGAACGAGGGGTGAGGCAGCAGCCCGGCCCATTCGGCCGGTACCAGTTCACCGACGGGCACGTAGTTGTCCCCGTCGCCGTCCGGCAGCTCCTCCAACGCGTCCCACTGGGCGGCGAAGGCATCCCGACCCGCCGCCGCCCAGGGCCCTGCGGCGGGGGCCGCACCGTGCGGACCGACCGCGACCAGCTCCGTACGCCCGCCGGTGTCGTCGACCGTGCCGACCTGACCGGCCTCCTCCCAGTAGCGGCCGACGCGGTACGGTACGTCCCGCTCCGTGAGCCACGCCCGCAGCGTCCGGTACTCCGGCCCTTCGGGGAGGATCACCCGCATGTCCTCCGCCGTCGTGAGCTCGGCGTCGGCCGGGCGCCACGCGGGATCGGTGACCATCCACCACGACAGGGCGCGCTGCTCGGTCCCGTCGGGCACGACCAGGTCCTGCGGCCACGCCGGGCCACGCCCCGCGCGCACCCCCGGACGCGGCTGCGCCGAAACCCCGACGGCCGCGGTCACGTTGCCCCCCGGCCCGTCCGGGCAGGCCCCGCGCCGCACGGGCACCGGGCGGGGCCGGGTCGCCTGTCCGGCCTGGCGGGGCACGGCGTCGGTCAGCTGGTCGTACCGCTTCGCCCCGAGATCCGCGAGAGTGAAGGCGGTGGGACAGCCGGGGCAGACGAGTGCCGTGTACTGGTAGGTGCGCCCCTGGGACTCGTACGGTTTGCGCAGGGCGTGCAGTTCGCCGCCGCATTCGGGGCAGCGGCGGTCGACGGTCGCCTCGTAGCTCCACCCCGGCTCCGCGAACCGTGCGGGGAACTCTCCGGCCGGCGTGACTCCCCACCGCTCCTGTGCCAGGCCGGTGACGGATTCGTGCACGTCTGCTTCGTCACTGCGCATGCCCCGACTGTGGCATCCCATGATCACCGCGTGCAGGCCGATCACACGGTTTCCCCCGATCAGGCGGCGTCGTCGGGGACGGTTGTGGGGCCGAACCTGCTCACAGCAGGCCGAGCGACCGCAGCACGCGGTGCCGGCCCGGTGTCGTCCGGGTCGGCCAGTAGACGTAGCACACCCCGCCCGTGCCGCTTCTGACCTGGCCGTTCGCGTCGTAGCGCTTGGTCCGGAGCCAGATGTTCTCGAACTCGCGCCGCCGGTAGACCCGGCGTACCGCGTCGTTGTCGGGCGACGCGGGGTCGTTGGCGATGACGTCGCCCTCGGCGGTGAAACCGATCACCGTCATCAGGTGGCCGGCCGTCCCGTATCCGGCGCCGGGCAGTTCCTCCTTCCGGAAGGACTGGGAGGTGATGACGGGGATTCCGGCGCGGATGAGCCGCTCCACGTCGGTGAGCGAACCGAGCCGGGTGACCACGGCGTTCATGTCACGGTACGTGGCGGCGTAGGCGGCGTTGAACGGCCAGTTGCCGCAGCCCTCGTACTGGTAGTCGTAGGTGTGGCGGGCGGCGTGGCAGACCTGGGGGTCGGGCAGGCCGGGCTTGACCCAGGCGAGGTCCTCGGCGGTGGGGCGGCGGCCCCAGTACTCGATGATCATCTGCGATGAGGTGGGGCTGCACCACGCCTCGCCGCCGTTGTCGTACTCGGGGTACTGCCCGATGTGGATGTTCTGCGAGTAGCGGGGCACGGGCAGTTCGCGGGCGAGCACGGGGGTGCTCGCGGGCACCGTGAAGCGGTCGGGTACGTCGGAGGCCATCGCACCGACCCGCCAGACGGTCGGGGTGAGGCGGCTGCCCGGGGTGCGGTACAGCGTGAGCCGCAGCCGGTAGGAGACCAGGCGCGCGCCGCTCGCCGGGTCGTCCACCGAGACGGTGTCCGTCCACACGGAGCTGTGCGGGTCGCCCTGGCCGTCGACGGACGTACGGCGGAGGTCGCCGTCGCCCGCCGCCCAGCGGCCCATCACGAACCAGGGGGTGGTGGTGCCGTCCGCGTAGGCGCCGGTCAGTTCGGCCTGGATCCAGGTGCCGGCCGGGGTGCGGGCGTTCCAGGAGATGATCACCTCGGTGGCGGGGACGGCGGAGCGGTGGACGGAGGAGGTCCAGGTGGCGTAGTCCCAGGCGGCCGTCGTGCCCGTGTGCGGGTCGGTGTGGTCGGTGCGGCCGGCCGGGACGGCGATCACCAGGCCGGGGCGGGCGCCGGGCTGGATCCGGGTGCCGTCGCCCGTGCCGCAGCGCCAGTCGGTGTAGGTGTGCCAGAAACGGTTGTCCACGAGGACCTCCGGGCCGCCGGAGGGGCCGGCCGGCGAGGACGGGACTGCGGACGGGGCGGCGGACGCGGGCGCGGCGGAGGCCACCGTGCCGGCGCCCGCCGCCGCGGCGAGCGCGGCGGTCAGGACGGTTCTGCGCGAAGTCGGACTGGTCATGGTCGTGACCCCCGGTCGGATGCTGAAGATGGTCTGCGGGTGCCGTGCGGTGCGCCAACTATCCCGGTTCCGGGCCGGATCGGGCCAGCGGTTCGGCAGCCGCCGCCGGACCAATATGGGTCTGGACCACTGGCGTGACCTGCGATGGCTCGGAACACTCCCCAGGGCCGCTCCGTGCCGGAACGTACCCTGGAGCCATGGACGACCTGGCCCGCCACGCCGATGGCCTCTGCTCACTGCCCCCTTCCTGCGGGCCGGTCCGGCTCGTCGCGGTCGACGGGCACGCCGGTTCGGGCAAGAGCACCTTCGCCGCCCGCCTCGCGGCGGCGCTGGGCGGTGCGCCGGTCCTCCACCTGGACGATCTCGCCACGCACGAGGAGCTGTTCGGCTGGACGGGGCGGCTGATGGGGCAGGTGATCCTGCCGCTCTCGCGCGGCGAGGCCGCCCGCTATGCCCCGTACGACTGGACGGAGCGCCGCTTCGGCCCGGCGCGGATGCTGGAGCCGGCCCCGGTGGTACTGGTGGAGGGGGTCGGCACGGGACGCCGGGAGCTGCGCCCGTGGCTGGCGGCGCTGTGCTGGATGGAGCTGGACCGGGAGACGTCCTGGGAGCGGGGCCGGTGCCGGGACGGGGCCGGGCTCACCGGGTTCTGGGACGGGTGGACGCTCGCCGAGGGGCGGCATTTCGCCGAAGATCCCTCACGGCCCTATGCCGACGCGCTGGTACACCAGTTGCCGGAGGGGTACGCGTGGCTCCCCGGGCCCCGCGCGACAGCGGGAGCGAACCGAAGCGTCACGCACGGTAGCCAGAATGTCCCGCCATACTGAGCAGTCGGAAATCGTCCCGGAAGTGCCCCAACTCCGCTTGACCGTGGGGCCTTGCTGGTCTTACGTTCTCATTGTGCGGCTTTTCGGAGCCCCCGCAGACGCGAAGCCCCCGGTTGTTCCCCCGTGATCGGGGGCTTCGTTCTGTGCTCCCGCCGCCGCCCCGGCGACCACGCAGAGCGATTCACTCACCCTCGGTCACCGCCCCGAAGGTCCGCCATCGAGCGGTCACCTCCCCCCGTGCGCGGGTACGATGCAGCTCGGTGTGGTCAATTCCCTCCCTCCGCGCCGTGATTCAGCACGCTCCGGTGGGCATGCTGTGCGGGCGGAACATCCTGGGGGCACGGTTTGTGGGGGACCTGATGGACATCGGCACACAGGGCGCTGGCGCCCCTGCCGACCTCGCCTGGCTGCGTGGCATGGACGCCTACACCATGGGCGCCTACCCCCAGGCCGAGGAGGAGTTCAGAGCCGCGGTGCGGTTCGATCCCGGCATGGCGGACGGCTGGCTCGGCCTCCACGCGCTGCGCATCGACACCACCACGGCCCTGTTACGCATGTACCGGCACCGCGACCGCTTCGGCGAACAGCGCGCACGCCACCGACGTACGCTCAACTCCTGGTACTGGCTGGGCTGGTGGGTGCAGCCGGTGCTGGAGAGCCGGCGCGATCTGCTGCTGGCGCACGCCTCGCACTGGCTGGACGGACGCCATGTGCCCGAGCTGGACCGGGCGTTGGCGGGGCTGCCGCCGGTGGACGCGGATCCGCAGGTGCGGTTCCTGCACGCCTGCCGCTCCTATCTGGTCAAGGACTGGGAGCAGTTGGTGCGCTGCACCGAGCAGCTCGTCGACGACCCGATGCTCGGCATCGAGGCGGGTCTGTTCGGCGGGATGGCGAGGGTGCGGCTGGAGATGTTCGGGCAGGCGGAGCCGCTGCTGTCGGCCTCGCTGATGCGCTGCCGCAGCGAGCAGCCGCAGCGCAAGGAGCTGCGCTACTGGCTGGCGCGGGCCCACGAGGGCACCGGGCGCAGCGCGGCCGCCCTGCCGCTGTACCGGGCGGTGCACCGGGTCGACCCGGCCTTCATGGACACCTCCGCCCGGCTCGCCGCGCTCGTAGAGGGCGATGGGTACGACGAGTCGGCGGATCTGGCCGCCGTGACCCTGACCGGTTTCGGTTCGGGGGGCGCGGGGGCGGAGCCGCGCCCGGAGGGCGACGCGCTGCTCGGCACCGATCTGGTGGACGGGCGCGAGTCGTGGCCGCTGGGCGACGCGGGGCTGCTCGGCGACGACCCGGCCCCCGGTCCGCCCCCGCCCGTCGAGGGCGCCCGCCGCACCAGGACCCGGAAGCCGCCGCCCTTCCCTGCCGGGCCCAGCGATCCCGCCCTGCTGGCCGAGGCGCTGGCGCAGCTGGAGCGCATGGTCGGTCTCGATCCGGTGAAACGACAGGTCAAGGCGCTCTCCGCACAGTTGAACATGGCCCGGCTGCGGGCCGAGCAGGGTCTCCCCGTCCAGCCGCCGAAGCGCCACTTCGTCTTCTCCGGGCCCTCCGGCACCGGCAAGACCACCGTGGCGCGCATCCTGGGCCGGGTCTTCTACGCCCTCGGGCTGCTCGGCGGCGATCACCTGGTCGAGGCGCAACGGTCAGATCTGGTCGGGGAGTTCCTGGGCCAGACGGCGGTCAAGGCCAATGAGCTGATCGACTCGGCGCTGGGCGGGGTGCTGTTCGTCGACGAGGCGTACAGCCTGGCCAACTCCGGTTACAGCAAGGGTGACGCGTACGGCGACGAGGCGCTTCAGGTCCTCCTCAAGCGGGCCGAGGACAACCGGGATCATCTCGTCGTCATCCTCGCGGGCTACCCGGAAGGCATGGACCGGCTGCTCGCCACCAACCCGGGGCTTTCCTCCCGCTTCACCAGCAGGGTCGACTTCCCCAGCTACCGGCCGCTCGAACTCACCGCGATCGGGAGTGTCCTGGCCGCCGAGAACGACGACGTGTGGGACGAGGAGGCGGCGGACGAGCTGCGCTCCATCAGCGGCCATGTGGTGGACCAGGGCTGGATCGACGAGCTGGGTAACGGCCGTTTCCTGCGGACCCTGTACGAGAAGAGCTGCGCCTACCGTGATCTGCGGCTCTCCGGCTATCCGGGCGAGCTGACCCGCCAGGACCTGTCGACGCTGCGGCTCCCGGACCTGATGCAGGCGTACGGCGAGGTGCTGTCGGGGCGCGGGCCGGTGGGCCGGGGCAAGCAGGAGCCGGGCGCGGGGTGAGGCCGCGCCCGGGCGCGATCGCTCCCGGGCGCGGCACCGGCCGTCGGCTCCCGGCACGGCCCCGGCGTCACATCAGTGCACGAGGGTCCCGGGCACCGGGAGGTCCGGCGCCTTCGGCACGTCCACCGTGCGGCGGGGCACCGACACCGTCCGGTGGGCCGGGTCGCGCACCTCCCCCACCAGCGTCTCCAGCACGTCCTCCATGGCGACCAGGCCGAGGATCCGGCCCGAGGCGTCCGCGACCTGCGCCAGGTGCGTCGCGGCGCGGCGCATAACGGTCAGGGCGTCGTCGAGCGGGAGCTCGGCCCGTACGGTCGCCATCGGGCGCCAGGTCTGCTGCGGGACCGCGCGGTCCGGGTCCTCCAGCTCCAGGACGTCCTTGACGTGGAGGTAGCCCATGAAGGGGCCGCCGCCGTCCGCACAGACCGGGAAGCGGGAGAAGCCGGTGCGCACCGTCAGCTCCTCGATCCGGCGCGGAGTCACGGACGGGTCGACCGTGACCAGCGACGCCCGTTCCAGCAGGACGTCGGTGACCGGCCTGCTGCCCAGTTCGAGGGCGTCCTCCAGGCGCATCGCCGCCTCCGGTCCGAGGAGCCCGGCCTGTCCGGAGTCCTCCACGAGCCGGTTGAGCTGCTCGCTGGTGAAGACGGCCTCCACCTCGTCCTTCGGCTCGACGCCGAACAGCCGCAGCACCAGACCGGCACAGGCGCCCAGGGCGGTGGTGACCGGACGGCAGAGCCGGGCGAAGGCGACCAGGCCGGGGCTCAGCCACAGCGCGGTCCGCTCGGGCGCCGCCATCGCGAGGTTCTTCGGGACCATCTCGCCGATGACCAGGTGCAGGACGACCACGGACAGGAGCGCGAGGGCGAAGCCGAGGGGGTGGACGAGCCCGTCGGGGACGTGCGCCGCGTGGAAGACCGGCTCCAGGAGATGGGCGACGGTCGGCTCGGCGACGGCGCCGAGGGTGAGGGAGCAGACGGTGATGCCGAACTGGGCGGCGGCCATCATCTGCGGCAGGTTCTCCAGGCCGTGCAGGACCGTGCGGGCCCGGCCGGAACCCTGAGCGGCCAGTGGTTCGATCTGGCTGCGGCGGACCGAGACGAGGGCGAACTCGGCGCCGACGAAGAAGCCGTTCGCCAGCACGAGGAGGGCGGCGAGGAGGAGTTGGAGCATGCTCATCGCACGGCCTCCAGCAGGTCCCGTGCGGCCGGGTCAGGCAGCGGGTCGGGCGCCCGGGTGAAACGGACCCGTTCGGCGCGGTAGTGGCCGACCTGGCGGACGGAGATCCGCCAGCCGGGGAGTTCGGCCCGGTCGCCGGGGGCGGGGATGCGGCCCAGCAGGCCGGCGACGAGCCCGGCGACGGTCTCGTACGGCCCCTCGGGCACGTCCAGGCCGCTCCGGCGCAGGGTGTGGACCCGGCAGCTGCCCTCGGCGTCCCACACCGGGCGGCCGTCCTCGCCGATGGCGGCGGTCAGTTCGGGGCGGCCTGCGCCCTCGGCGTCGTGCTCGTCGCGGACCTCGCCGACGAGTTCCTCGATGATGTCCTCCAGGGTGACGACGCCGGCGGTGCCGCCGTACTCGTCGACGACCACGGCTATCGGCTGTTCGTGGCGCAGCCGCCGCAGCAGCAGTTCCACGGGCAGGGTCTCCGGCACCAGGAGCGGGGGGACGGCGATCCGTCCGGCCGGGGTGCGCAGGCGCTCGGGGGCGGGGACGGCGAGGGCGTCCTTGAGGTGGACCATGCCGATGACCTCGTCGATGCGGTCCCGGTAGACCGGGAAGCGGGAGAGGCCGGTGGCGCGGGTGAGGTTGAGGACGTCCTCGGCGGTCGCGGAGGAGTGCAGGGCGCTGACCTTCACCCGGGGGGTCATGACGTGCTGGGCGGTGAGGCCGGCCAGCGAGAGGGTCCGGACGAAGAGGTCGGCGGTGTCCTGTTCCAGGGCTCCGGCCTCGGCGGAGTGCCGGGCCAGTGAGACCAGTTCGCCCGGGGTGCGGGCGGAGGCCAGTTCGTCGGTGGGCTCTACGCCCAGGAGCCGCACCAGCCGGTTGGCCAGGGCGTTGAGGAGGGTGATCACCGGTCGCAGGAGGCCCGCGAAGCGGGCTTGCGGTCCGGCGACGAAGCGGGCCACCTGGAGCGGCCGGGAGACCGCCCAGTTCTTGGGCACGAGTTCACCGACGACCATCTGCACGGCCGAGGCCAGCAGCATCCCGACGACGATGCCGACGCCCGGGACGGCCCCCGCGGGCAGTCCGGTGGCGGTGAGGGGTCCGGCGAGCAGCTGGGCGAGGGCCGGTTCGGCGAGCATGCCCACCACCAGGGAGGTGATGGTGATACCGAGCTGGGTGCCGGAGAGCTGGAAGGAGAGTTCACGCAGGGCTTCGACGACGGTACGGGCCCGTCGGTCGCCCTCGGCCGCGGCGCGTTCGGCGTCGGGCCGGTCCACCGTGACGAGCCCGAATTCGGCTGCCACGAAGAAACCGTTGGCGAGGATGAGGAGAAAGGCCGCTCCGAGGAGCAGCAGGGGGGTGGTCATGAGGCCGCCGCCTCCGGGGAAGGGGCGGCGCAGGTACTACCGGACGATCCGTCCATTGCTGGAGGGAGTCACTCCTTGGGTCGCAGGAAAGCCCCGCGGGCCCGGGATCGGGCCGTGGAACGGGCGGGGCGGGGCGCGCGGGACGCCGCCGCCCACCAGAGTAGACAAGAAGGCCGCGCGCCGGGCAGGGGCTCAGCCGTTGCCGGGGGTGTCGTCGTTTCCGGCGCCGTGCGACTCGGCGAGGTCGCGCAGGGCGCGCGCGTCGCGGATGGCCTGCTGCTTGGCCAGGCCGGGCTGGATGCCGAGGGCGGGCAGGCTCGTGCCGTCGCTGAGGTCGAGGAAGACCCAGGGGTCGCCGGAGCGCAGGTTGACGCGGAGGATCTCCTCCCACGCCAGTCTGCGGGTCAGGGTGAGGTTGACGACCGTGACCCCGGTGTCGTCGGCGGTGACCCTGGGCCTGCTGAGCAGGGCCAGGACGCCGAAGAAGAGTGCCGCGACGAGGACGAACGTGATCCGCTCCCCCGGGTTCAACCGCTCCAGCATGAGCGCGATGACCGTGATGACGAGGAACATCGCCAGGCCCACGCTCAGCAGGACCACCCGGGTGAGGGTGGGCCGGAAGGTGACCGGCAGGGTGGGGAGTTCGGGCCTGGGCGCGGACATCGGGAGTCTTCTCTCGGGGGTACGGGCGGCCGGGGCCGTCAGAGGCGGCAGGCGTGGATGGCCGTGGTGAGGATGGCGCGGGCGCCGAGCTCGTACAGGTCGTCCATGATCCGCTGGGCTTCCTTGGCGGCGACCATGGAGCGGACGGCGACCCAGCCCTCGTGGTGCAGCGGGGAGATGGTCGGCGACTCCAGGCCCGGAGTGAGGGCGACGGCGCGCTCCAGGTGCTCGACGCGGCAGTCGTAGTCCATCATCACGTAGGACCGGGCGACCAGGACGCCCTGGAGGCGGCGGAGGAACTGCTGCACCTTGGGGTCGTCGGCGGGGGCGCCGTTGCGCCGGATGACGACGGCCTCGGAGGTCATGATCGGCTCGCCGATCACCTCCAGTCCGGCGTTGCGCAGGCTGGTGCCGGTCTCCACCACGTCGGCGATGATCTGGGCGACGCCGAGCTCGATGGCGGTCTCGACCGCGCCGTCGAGGTGGACGACGGAGGCCTTGACGCCCGCCTCGGCGAGGTGGGCGGCGACGATGCCCTCGTAGGAGGTGGCGATCGTCATGCCGTCGAAGTCCTGCGGGCCCGCCGCGGTGCCGGGCTTGGTGGCGTAGCGGAAGGTGGAGCGGGCGAAGCCGAGCTGGAGGATCTCCTCGGAGTCGGCCCCGGAGTCCAGCAGCAGGTCGCGGCCGGTGATGCCGATGTCGAGCTTGCCGGAGCTGACGTAGATCGCGATGTCGCGGGGGCGGAGGTAGAAGAACTCGACCTCGTTCGAAGGGTCGACCAGGACCAGCTCCTTGGACTCCTTGCGCTGCTGGTAGCCGGCCTCATGGAGCATCGCCATCGCAGGCCCGGAGAGTGAACCCTTGTTGGGGACGGCGATGCGCAGCATGAGGTCGCTTCCTTTGTGCGGAGGAGTACGGAGGAGTGCGGAGAAATGTGCGGGCGGTTTCGGGGAGAGGGCTCGGACCGGCTCAGAGATGGGCGTAGACGTCGTCCAGCGAGATCCCGCGGGCGACCATCATCACCTGGACGTGGTACAGCAGCTGGGAGATCTCCTCGGCGGTGGCTTCCTTGCCCTCGTGCTCGGCGGCCATCCAGACCTCGGCGGCCTCCTCGACGACCTTCTTGCCGATGGCATGCACGCCCTTGCCCACCAGTTCGGCGGTGCGCGAGGTGGAGGGGTCGCCTTCGGCGGCCTTGAGCTGGAGCTCGGTGAAGAGCTCTTCGAAGGTTTTGTGTCCCATGATGGTCCTCAGAATACGGGGTCGCCGGGCGGCACTCAGCGCCAGGGTTCGCTGATGGTCCGCAGCGTGGCAGCGGTGGCCACGGCGGCGGTGACCGCTTCGTGCCCCTTGTCCTCGTTGGACCCTTCGAGGCCGGCCCGGTCGAGCGCCTGCTCCTCGGTGTCACAGGCCAGTACGCCGAAGCCGACGGGGACTCCGGTGTCGACGGTGACCTGGGTGAGGCCGAGGGTGACGCCCTGGGAGACGTACTCGAAGTGGGGGGTACCGCCCCGGACGATCACGCCGAGGGCGACGATCGCGTCGTAGCCGCGTCCGGCGAGCACCTTGGCCACGACGGGCAGCTCGAAGCTTCCCGGGACGCGGAGCAGGGTCGGCTCGTCGATGCCCAGCTCGTGCAGGGCGCGCAGGGCGCCGTCGACGAGGCCGTCCATGACCTTCTCGTGCCACTGGGCCGCGATCACGGCCACGCGGAGGTCGCCGCAGTTGCGTACGGACAGTTCGGGTGCACCCTTGCCGCTCATGTCTCTCCTGTTGCTGGTTACGTGGTGTTCGGTGGTTCGCGTTACTGGTTGGCGCAGGTCGACGCGGGGGCGTCGAGCCAGGGCAGGTCGTGGCCCATGCGGTCGCGCTTGGTGCGCAGGTAGCGCAGATTGTGCTCGCCGGCCTGGACGGGCATGGGTTCCCGGCCGGTGACGGCGAGGCCGTGACGGACGACGGCCGCGGTCTTCTCGGGGTTGTTGGTCATCAGCCGCAGGCTGGTGACGCCGAGGTCCGTGAGGATCTGGGCGCCCGCCGCGTAGTCGCGGGCGTCGGCGGGCAGGCCGAGCTCCAGGTTGGCGTCGAGGGTGTCCACGCCGCGCTCCTGGAGTTCGTACGCGCGCAGCTTGGAGAGCAGGCCGATGCCGCGCCCCTCGTGGCCGCGCAGATAGACGACGACGCCCCGGCCCGCTTCGGTGATGCGCTGCATGGATGCGTGCAGCTGGGGGCCGCAGTCGCAGCGCTGGGACTGGAAGATGTCGCCGGTCAGGCACTCGGAGTGGATCCGGACGAGGACGTCCTCGCCGTCGCCGATCTCTCCGTGGACCAGGGCGACGTGCTCGACGCCGTCGACGCTGGAGCGGTAGCCGTACGCGGTGAAGTCGCCGAACGCGGTGGGCAGCCGGGTCTCCGCCTCGCGGTGGACGGTCGGCTCGCTGCTGCGGCGGTAGGCGATGAGGTCCTCGATGGAGATGATCGTCAGGCCGTGCTTGCGGGCGAAGGGCACCAGCTCGGGCAGCCGCAGCATGACGCCGTCCTCGCCGGCGATCTCGACGATGGCCCCGGCGGGGCGGAGCCCGGCGAGCCGGGCGAGGTCGACGGCGGCCTCGGTGTGGCCGTTGCGGACGAGGACGCCGCCGGAGCGGGCGCGCAGCGGGAAGACGTGGCCGGGCCGGACGAAGTCGCCGGGGCCGGCGACGCCGCCCGCGAGCATCCGCAGGGTGGTGGCGCGGTCGGCGGCGGAGATGCCGGTGGTCACGCCGTGGGCGGCGGAGGCGTCGACGGAGACGGTGAAGGCGGTCTGCATCGACTCGGTGTTGTCGGCGACCATCTGCGGGAGGTCGAGGCGTTCCAGCTCGTCGCTCTCCATGGGTGCGCAGATCAGGCCGCGGCACTCGCTCATCATGAAGGCGACGATCTCGGGGGTCGCCATCTCGGCGGCGATGACGAGGTCACCCTCGTTCTCGCGGTCCTCGTCGTCCACGACGACGACGGGCCGGCCGGCGGCGATGTCACGGATGGCCTGCTCGACCGGGTCCAGGGAGAGGTCCTCGGCGAGCGGGGCGTGGCCGGGGTGCAGCCAGGTGGGCTGAGCAGTCATGCCGTGGCTCCTTCCAGAGCGGGTGTCCGCGTACGCAGCCACCAGTCGCGCATCCCCCACAGGACGAGGGCGCCGTAGATGATGTAGACGAAGCCGGAGAAGGCGAATCCGTTGGCGAAGTTCAGCGGGACGCCGACCAGGTCGACCAGCAGCCAGGCGAACCAGAACTCGACCATGCCGCGGGCCTGGGCGTACATCGCGACGACGGTGCCGACGAAGATGTACGCGTCCGGCCACGGGTCCCAGGACAGCGACGGGAAGGCGGTGAACAGGCCGCCGACGGCGAGGGTGCCCAGCGCGGCGGCGCCGATCAGCACGCCGCGCTCGCGCCAGGTGGCGAAGCGTACGGCGATGGAGCCGTCCTGGGCCTGCTGCCTGCCCCGGTTCCAGGACCACCAGCCCCACAGCGCGACGACGATGACGACCAGCTGCTTGCCCGCGCTGCCGGAGAGGTGCGCGGAGGCGAAGGCGACGAGCAGGATCACGCCGGAGAGGAGCTGGGCGGGCCAGGTCCAGATCGAGCGCCGCCAGCCGAGAGCCAGGGCGACCAGGCCAACGAGGTTGCCGATCATGTCCGACCATCTGATGTGCTGGCCGAACACGGTGAAGGCCTCGGAGTTGAGCCAGTTCGCCGCGTTCACCGCGGGTCCCCTCCCGCCCGGTCGCCGAGCAGCCGCTCGACGTACTTGGCGAGGACGTCCACCTCCAGGTTGACCGGGTCGCCGGGCTGCTTGTGGCCGAGCGTGGTCAGGGCGAGGGTGGTGGGGATGAGGCTGATGGTGAAGTGGTCCGCCGCGGCGTCGACGACGGTGAGGCTCACGCCGTCGACGGTGATGGAGCCCTTCTCCACGACGTACCGGGTCAGCTCGGGCGGCAGGGAGACCTTGACGAGCTCCCAGTGTTCGGAGAGGGTGCGCTCGACGATGGTGCCGGTGCCGTCCACGTGGCCCTGGACGAGGTGTCCGCCGAGCCGGCCGCCGAGCGCCATCGGGCGTTCCAGGTTGACCCGGGAGCCGGTGGTGAGCGCGCCGAGGCTGGAGCGCAGGAGCGTCTCGGCCATCACGTCGGCGGTGAATTCGCCGTCGCCGGTGTCCACGACGGTGAGGCAGACGCCGTTCACCGCGATGGAGTCGCCGTGCTTGGCGCCCTCGGTGACGACGGGGCCGCGCAGCCGGAAGCGGGAGGCGTCCGCAAGCCGCTCGACGGCGGTGACCTCACCCAGTTCTTCGACAATTCCGGTGAACACTCAGTTTCCCTTCCGAGCAGGGGCGGGGACGGCGGTGACGCGCAGATCGGGGCCGATCGGCACGGTCTCGGTCACATCGAGGCGCAGCGCCCGGGAGATGGTGGTGATTCCGGCGTCGGCCAGGGCGGCGGGGCCCGCGCCGAGCAGAACCGGGGCGAGATAGCCGACGACCTTGTCGACCTTCCCGGCGGCGACGAAGGCCCCGGCGAGGGTGGGTCCGCCTTCGAGGAGTACGGAGCGGACGCCGCGGGTGTGCAGCGCGGCGAGGAGGGCGTCGAGGTCCAGGCCGGGTCCGGCGGCGGCGCGGGGCAGCCGCAAGACGGCGGTCCCGGGGAGGTGACCGGCCGGGGCGTCGTCGGCGACGGCGACCAGGGTGGGCGCGGTGTCGTCCAGGACCCGGGCGCCGGGTTTCACGGCGGTGGCGTCGGTGTCGAGGACGACCCGCAGCGGCTGGGTGGCCCCGTCGATACCGCGTACGCCCAGCTGGGGGTCGTCGGTGCGGGCGGTACCGGAGCCGACGAGCACGGCGTCGGCCTCGGCGCGCAGCCGGTGGACGTCGGCGCGGGCCTCGGGCGAGGTGATCCAGCGGCTGGTGGCGTCGGCGGCGGCGATCCGGCCGTCGAGCGTGGCGGCGTACTTCCACAGGACGTACGGCCGCCCCTGGCGCACCGAGGTCAGCCAGGCGGCGTTGCCCGCCCCGGCCTCCTCGGCGAGGAGGCCCTGCTCGGCCCGGACCCCGGCCCGGCGCAGGGTGTCGCCGCCGCCGGCGGCCCCCGGGTCCGGGTCGGCGACCGCGTACACGACGCGGCTGATCCCGGCGGCCAAGAGCGCCTTAGCGCAGGGGCCGGTGCGGCCGGTGTGGTCACAGGGTTCGAGGGTGACGTAGGCGGTGCCGCCGCGGGCCCGTTCGCCGGCCGCGCGGAGGGCGTGGACCTCGGCGTGCGGCCCTCCGGCGCGCTGGTGGAAGCCTTCGCCGGCGACGGCTCCGGTGGCGTCGGTGATCACGCATCCGACCACCGGGTTGGGGCTGGTGGAGCCGAGACCGCGCGCCGCGAGCGTGATCGCTCGGCGCATAGCGGTGATGTCGGCTGCGGTATCCACCGGGTCCTCCTGCCTCTTCGGGCACGGACTCCGGGGCCTGTCGATGACGACAGATAGAGCGGCTCATCAGGGGAAACGCCGAGAACCCGAGAACGGGAACGCCGGGAACGCACGGAGTGCCGGGAGATTCCCGGCCATGCGTCCGCCGACGGCGGCGTACCGATGACAACCCGCCGCGCACTGCCTCCCATCCGGACTTTCACCGTCGGTCCAGGAATTTCACCTGGTCAACCGGCCGCTGGCTGCGGACGGGTCGCGGACTGTAACCGCCGGTTCGGACTTACACCGACCCCGGAGTGCGCTGCTATTGGTACGGAACCAGTCTGCCACGGACACCTCACGGCCATGCGGGTGAGCCGTGTGGGCTGGGTCACAGAGCGAGTGGCGCGTTCCGATCGGCGAGAAACCGACAGAAATGTTGACCGCCAAAGGTCCATGCCTATTGACGCACTGGTCTAGTCCTTTTAATCTCTGCGTCACCTCCGAGGTTCGGTCCGACGGTGTGCGCACACCAGGACCCCAACACGACCCACCCCTTTTGCCAGTTGTGTTCTGCCGACCTCCCCAGGAGGAACGACCACATGCTGTCCCCCACCCGAGCGAGAGCCACCCTGCTCGCCGCCGGCGCCGCCGTCGCCGGACTGCTGCTGAGCTCACTCGCCGCAGGTCCGTCGGCCGCCGCCGACCAGGCCTCCTGCCGACCCGACGGGCTGTACCAGACCCCCGGCGTCGACGTCCCCTACTGCTCCGTCTACGACGCCGACGGGCGCGAGAAGATGGGCGCCGACCACCAACGGCGCGTCATCGGTTACTTCACCAACTGGCGTACCGGCAAGGACGGCAAGGACGCCTACCTCGTCCCGGACATCCCGTGGGACAAGGTCACGCACCTCAACTACGCCTTCGCGCACGTCGACGGGTCCAACAAGCTCTCGGTCGGCCCCGACAGCGCCGCCAACGCCTCCACCGGCATGACCTGGCCCGGTGTCACAGGCGCGGAGATGGACCCGGCGCTCCCCTACAAGGGGCACTTCAACCTCCTGACGAAGTACAAGAAGCAGCACCCGAACGTGAAGACCCTGGTCTCCGTGGGCGGCTGGGCCGAGACGGGCGGCTACTTCGCCCCCGACGGCGAGCGCGTCGACTCGGGCGGCTTCTACTCGATGGCGACCAACGCCGACGGGTCGGTCAACCAGGCGGGCATCGACACCTTCGCCGACTCGGCCGTCGACTTCATCAAGAAGTACGGCTTCAACGGCGTCGACATCGACTACGAGTACGCGACCACGATGAAGGACGCGGGCAACCCCCTGGACCACACGCTGTCCAACGGCCGCCGCGCCGGGCTGGTCAAGGGCTACGACGCCCTGATGAAGACGCTGCGCGAGAAGCTCGACCACGCGGGCGCCGCCGACGGCAAGCACTACCTGCTGACCGTCGCCGCCCCCTCCTCCGGCTACCTGCTGCGGGGCATGGAGACGTACCAGATGCAGAAGTACCTGGACTACGTCAACATCATGTCCTACGACCTGCACGGCGCCTGGAACGAGTACGTCGGCCCGAACGCCTCCCTGTTCGACGACGGCAAGGACGCCGAACTGGCGCAGGCGAGCGTGTACTCCACCTCGCAGTACGGCGGCACCGGCTACCTCAACACCGACTGGGCCTACCACTACTTCCGAGGCTCGATGCCGGCCGGCCGGATCAACATCGGTCTGCCGTACTACACCCGCGGCTTCAAGAACGTGCAGGGCGGCACCGACGGACTGTGGGGCAGGGCGGCCACGACCGACTGCCCGGCGGGCGCGGGTCTGACCAAGTGCGGTGACGGCGCGGTCGGCATCGACAACCTCTGGCACGACAAGGACACCAACGGCAAGGAATCGCCGGCCGGTTCCAACCCGATGTGGCACGCGAAGAACCTGGAGAAGGGCATCGTCGGCGACTACGTCACCGACTACGGCTTCCCCGCGGACACCCGGCTGACCGGCACCTACGCTCGCAAGTACGACTCCACGCTGGTCGCCCCGTGGCTGTGGAACGCCGAGAAGAAGGTGTTCCTCTCCACCGAGGACGAGCAGTCGGTGAAGGCCAAGGCCGACTACGTCGTGGACAAGGGCATCGGCGGCACGATGATCTGGGAGCTGGCGGGCGACTACCAGTGGAACGCGGCGAAGGGCCAGTACGAGACGGGCTCCACGCTGACCACCGCGATGTACGACGCGTTCAAGTCGGCGACCCCGTACGGCGCGAAGCGCTCCACGATCGACCTGCCCACCCAGGCCGTGAACATCGACGTCTCCTTCGGGCAGTTCCCGCTGGGCGACTCCAACTACCCGATCAGCCCCAAGCTGAAGATCACCAACCGGACCGAGGCCACCCTGCCCGGCGGTACGGAGTTCCAGTTCGACTACTCCACCTCCGCCCCGGCCAACGCCAAGGACCAGTCCGGATTCGGCACGACGATCATCCGCAGCGACCACACGGCGGCCAACAACATCGGCGGCCTCAAGGGCGACTACAACCGCGTCTCGCTGAAGCTCCCGGCCTGGCAGACGCTGGCCCCCGGCGCCTCGGTGGAGCTGGACTTCGTCTACTACCTGCCCACCTCCACCCCGTCGAACTGGACGGTGACCTTCGACGGGAAGTCCTACTCCCTCGCCGGTGATCTGGCCCGCGGCACCACCGTGGTGGAGCCCGGCACCGGCACCGACCCCACACCGACGCCGGACCCCACCGGCCCGACCCCGACCCCGACCCCGACGGAGCCGGGCGGCAGCTGCACGGCCCCGGCCTGGAACGCGGCCACCGAGTACGGCGGCGGCTCCACCGTCAGCCACGACGGCCACCAGTGGAAGGCCTCGTGGTGGACGAAGGGCGAGACGCCCGGATCCACCGGTCAGTGGGGCGCCTGGAAGGACCTCGGCGCCTGCTGATCCCTCCTCCGGCCGCCCGGCGGTGAGCGGATCCCCCGTTCACCGCCGGGCTTCCCGCCCCCACCGGCCCCGGCCCCGGCGTCCACCGCCGGAAAGCCTCCCGGGGGGCGGACCCCGTTCTGGCAGGCTGGCGCCATGACGACGATTCTGGTCACCGGCGCCACCGGTGCCCTCGGCCGCCAGGTCGCGGAGCGGCTGCGCACCGAGGGGGCCGGCGTCCGCGGTCTCAGCAGGCGCTCCCCCTCGTACGCCGTCGATCCGCGCGACGGCAAGGGTCTGGACGCGGCGGTCGAGGGGGCGGACGTGATCGTCCACTGCGCCACCACCCCGCGCGGCGGCGACGACCGGGCGGCGGGGTTCCTCATCAACGCGGCGAAGCGGGCCGGGACGCCGCATCTTCTCCACATCTCGATCGTCGGCGTGGACCGGCTGCCGCTGGGCTACTACACGGTCAAGCACCGGGTCGAGCGGATGATCGAGTACTCCGGGCTCGGCTCGACGATCCTGCGGACCACGCGGTTCCACGACCTGGCCCTGCGCATCCTGTCCGGCGCGGCGATACTGCCCGTGCTGCCGGTGCCCGCCAGCGTGTCGCTCCAGCCGGTCGACAGCGGCGAGGTCGCCGACCGGCTCACGGCCCTGGCGCTCGGCGGGCCGGCGGGCCGGGTGCCCGACCTGGGCGGACCCGAGGTCCGTGAGCTGACCGGCCTCACCGGGGCGTTCCTGCGGGCCACCGGCCGCAGGCGGCGGGTGGTACCGGTCCGGCTGGCGGGCGAGGCGTACGCGGGCTACCGGCGCGGCGACCACCTGGCGCCCGAACACGCCGTGGGAACCGTGACGTTCGAGGAGTTCCTCGACCGCCGCCACCGCCACCCGGTCTGATCCCGTGCGCTCCGGCCCGAGCCCGCGCGATCGGCCCGCCCGCCGATCCTCGGGGGCGGCCCGGTCAGCCCCCCGGTGCGAACAGCGCGTCCTGCGCCGCGTCCCGGGCGGTGATCAGCGCGCCGCGCAGTACGGCCCCGTCGCCCAGCGAACCGGCGCGGACCTCGGTGCGCAGGGGTGACATCGCGGCCAGCCGCTCCTCGACCCGGGCGGCGAGCGCGGTCCCGCCCGCGTGGCCGACGGCCCCCGCGAGCAGGACGCAGCCCGGGTCGAGCACCGAGGCGACGGCGGCGGCGCCGAGGGCGAGGCGGTCCGCCAGCTCCTTCAGGAAGGGCTCGCCGGTCTCCCCCGCCTCCAGGGCGGTCCGCACCGCGTCCACGGCCGCCGCCTCCTCGCGGCCCCCGGCCATCGCGCCGAGGTCCACGAGTCCGTGCCCGGCGGCGAGTTCGCACAGGGCGACGGATCCGGCCAGGGAGTGGAATCCGCCCTCGCAGTTCACCGCCGAGGGCAGTCCGCTCACCCCGGGGACGGGGAGAAAGCCGATCTCCCCCGCGCCGCCGGACGCCCCCTGACGCAGCTTGCCGTCCAGCATCACGGCGGCCCCGATCCCCTGGCCGAGCCAGAGCAGGACGAAGGTCTCGCAGTCGTGGGCGGCGCCCTCCCGGTGCTCCGCCACGGCCGCGAGGTTGGTCTCGTTCTCCACCAGGACGGTGGCGGAGAGCCGGCGCTGGAGCTCCCGGACCAGGACCCGGTGCCAGGCAGGCAGGCCGGAGCTGTCGCGCAGTTCACCGGTGACGGGGTCGATCAGCCCCGGCGCCCCGACCCCGACGCTGTGCAGCGGCACGGATCCGGCTTCGCGGGCGGTGCGCTCCAGGAGAGCGGCGGCCCGCTCGACGGCGGGTTCGGTGCCGGTGTCACCGCCGATGGGCAGGGAGCCCTCGGCGAGGGTGGCCCCCAGCAGGTCGGTGACGACCACGCCGACGCTTCCCAGGCGCACGTCGAGCGCCGCGAGATGGGCCCGGTCGGCGACGATCCCGTACAGCCGGGCGTTGGGTCCGCGGCGGACGGCCCCGGACTCGCCCACGACCTGGATCAGCCCGGCCCCCCGGAGCCGCTCGACGAGGTCGGCGACGGTGGGGCGGGAGAGTCCGGTCAGCGTCTTGAGCTGGGTGGCCGTCAGCGGGCCGTCCTGCTGGAGCAGCCGCAGGGCGAGCCGGTCGTTGATGGCCCGAGCCGTGCTCGGTGATGCGGGCATACCGGGATCCTTCCAGATCGCCGCCCCGCCGCTTCCCGGGGGCGTGACGTAATGACTATTTATCAGGCAGGTTTCCTGATAGTTTACGCCCGCATCGTCGCACGGGAGCGCCGGGACCACCGGCATCCGAGAATTCCCAGGGGAGGGACACGACGGCATGGCGAACGACTCGACCGTCACGGTCTACAGCGCGGAACGGGTGAAGCGGGCCCGGATCGCCGTCGCCGCGGTCTTCACCGTGCACGGGGCGGTGACCGGCAGCTTCGCGACCCGGGTGCCGTGGATCCAGGATCACGCCGGGGTGAGCGCGGGTCAGCTCGGCCTGGCGCTGGCTTTCCCGGCGATCGGCGCGTCGATCGCGATGCCGCTGGCCGGCCGGGTCAGTCACCGGTTCGGGGCGCGGACCGCCCTGCGGGGGCTTCTGGCGCTGTGGACGCTGGCGCTGGTCCTGCCCGCCCTCGCACCGGACCTGGTCACCCTGTGCGCGGCGCTGTTCGTCTACGGGGCGACGGCGGGGATGTCCGATGTCGCGATGAACGCGCTGGGCGTCGAGGTGGAGAACCGTCTCGACAAGTCGATCATGTCGGGTCTGCACGGCATGTGGAGTGTGGGCGCGCTGATCGGTTCGGCGGCGGGCACGGTCGCCGCCCACACCGGGACCGACGCTCGTCTGCACCACGTCATCGCGGCTCTGGTGCTCACGGCGGTGGGGCTGATCGCCTGCCGGGGCGTCCTCGACCTCCAGAGCGGTCCGGAGGAGGAGCCGCCGCCGCGCTTCACGCTGCCGCCGAAGTCGGCCCTGCTCATCGGGGCGATCGGATTCTGCGCGGTCTTCGCCGAAGGGGCGAGCCTGGACTGGTCGGCGGTCTACCTGCGGGACGTTCTGGACAGCTCCGAGGGTCTCGCGGCGGCGTCCACCACGGCGTTCGCCCTGACGATGGCGGTGGCCCGGATCGCCGGGGACCGGATCGTCGACCGGTTCGGCGCGGTCCGCACGGTGCGGACCGGTGGACTGCTCGCCACCACGGGCGGGCTGCTGGTCGTGTTCTCGCCGTCCCCGGCGGCCGCGATGTGCGGCTTCGGGCTGCTGGGCCTGGGCGTGGCGGTCGTGGTCCCGCTGGCCTTCGCCGCGGCGGGGCGCAGCGGACCGAACCCGAGCCAGGCCATCGCGGGCGTCGCTACCATCACGTACACCTCCGGTCTGATCGCCCCCTCCGCGATCGGCTCGCTGGCCGAGGCCACCTCGCTGGTGGTGTCGTTCGGCGTGGTGACGGCGCTGGCCTTCGGACTGGTGCTGGGCGCCGGCGTGCTGCGGTCGGCCGACCGGAAGGCCGCCGCCCCGGCGGCCGGCGGCGGTGCGGCGGCGAAGAGCGCCGCCGGGAGCTGACCGGGGCCGGGCGCGGGGACGGCGTGCGCGGCGGCGGGTGACCTCCGCGCGGCCGCCACCCGCCGCACCACTACCATGGCGCTGATCTTTTCCGCAGGTGAACACCGAAACCCGGGTCGCAGACCGGCCGGCGCACCGAGCAGACCTTCAGGGAGCAAGACCATGGCGGGCTTCGGCTGGAAGCTGCACGGCGACGGCAAGAGCCTCGCACCGGGCGAGGTCGTCAGACCGGACGAGCGACTCACCTGGGGACGCACCGCCGGCCTCGGCGGGCAGCACGTGGTCTCCATGATCGGGGCCTGCTTCGTCGCCCCCGTCCTGATGGGGCTGGACGCCAACCTCGCCGTCATGGCATCCGGTGCGGCCACCATCCTTTTCCTGCTCATCACCCGGGGCCGTATCCCCAGCTATCTCGGCAGCAGTCTGTCGTTCATCGGCGTGGCCGCCGTCATCAAGACGCAGGGCGGCGACGCGGCGACCCTCACCGGCGCACTGCTGGTCGTCGGCGCGGTCCTCTTCCTGTGCGGGGCGGTCATCCGCGCCCTCGGCGCCCGCGTCGTCCACGCCGTCCTGCCGCCGGTGGTCACCGGCGCGGTGGTCATGCTGATCGGGTTCAACCTGGCTCCCGTCACCGCCGGCACCTACTGGCCCCAGGACCAGTGGACCGCGCTGCTCACCATGCTCTTCACGGGTTTCGCCCTCGTCGTGCTGCGCGGTTTCTGGTCCCGTATCGCGATCTTCCTCGGGCTGGCCTTCGGCTATCTGATCTCCTGGGTCTTCGACCGTGTCTTCGGCAAGATCCACTCCCCCGCGGGAGGTACCGAAGCGGTCGACCACTGGCGCCTCGACCTCTCGGGGGTGGCCAAGGCCGACTGGATCGGCCTCCCCACCTTCCACGCCCCGAGCTTCTCCCTGTCCGCGGTGCTCGTCGCCCTGCCCGTGGTCATCGCGCTCGTCGCCGAGAACGCGGGGCACGTCAAGGCCGTGGGCGAGATGACCGGCGACCCGCTGGACGACAAGCTCGGCACGGCGATCATGGCCGACGGAGCCGCCACCGTGATGGCGACGTCCGTCGGCGGCCCCGCCACGACGACGTACGCCGAGAACATCGGCGTCATGGCCGCCACCCGCGTCTACTCGACCGCCGCCTACTGGTGCGCCGCCGGCTTCGCGATCCTGTTCGGACTCTGCCCCAAGTTCGGCGCCGTCGTGGCCGCCATCCCCGGCGGGGTCCTCGGAGGCATCACCGTCATCCTGTACGGCATGATCGGCCTGCTGGGCGCCCAGATCTGGGTCCGCTCCCGCGTCGACCTCTCCAACCCGCTCCACCTCATACCCGTGGCCGCGGGGCTCATCGTCGGAATCGGCAACGTCAGCCTGACGCTCACCGACAACTTCGAGCTCAGCGGCATCGCGCTGGGAACCCTGATCGTCGTCGTCGGCTACCACGCCCTGCGGGTCCTGGCTCCCGCTCACATGAGGAACGAGCCACCGCTCACGGAATCCGGCAGTCCGGGGTACGACCGAGGTCTGCCGGGCGGATCGTGAGGCCCGGCGGAGAGGAAGCGCGCCGGGCCGCGGCGTGCCGCATTGGCCGGATTCAAGGGTGCGGTCTAGAGATTTCCTGACTCCGCGCCGTGGCGATGGATCAGTACTGTCGGGAGCGTCGGGAAGCAGAAGCAAGGAATCTGGAGTCTGTCGTGCGTATCAGCGTCTGTATCCTGCCCGACCGTCCGTTCCGGGAGGCGGCCGCGAGCTGGCGGCACGCGGAGGAGCTGGGCTTCCACGCCGCCTACAGCTACGACCACATCACCTGGGCCGGGCTGCCGGACAGCGCCTGGTACGGCGCGATACCCACGCTGACGGCCGCCGCCGGGGTCACCTCGCGGATCAGGCTCGGCACGCTGGTGACGTCGCCGAACTACCGGCACCCGGTCCCCCTTGCCCACGACGTCGTCACGCTGGACGCCATCAGCGAGGGCCGCTTCGTCCTCGGCTTCGGCGCGGGATCGCCGGATGCCGACGCCTTCGTGCTCGGCCAGGGCGAGCGCGGCAAGGGCTGGTCGGTGCAGGAACGCGGCGGCCGGTTCCGCGAGTCCGTGGAACTCCTGGACCGGCTGCTGACCGGAGCGCCCGACGGCCGCAAGCAGACCACCTTCCTCGGCCGCTACTACGAAGCGGTCGACGCCCGGCTGGAGCCTGGCTGCGTACAGCGGCCCAGAGTGCCCTTCGTGCTGGCGGCGAACGGTCCGCTGGGGATGCGGACCGTCGCGCGGTACGGCGCGTCGTGGGTCGTCACCGACCAGGGGGACGTACCCAGGCACGAGCGGACCGCGTCCTGGACCTGGTCCCTGCTCGCGCGGCGCATGGAGCAGCTGGACGCGGCGTGCGAGCGGGAGGGCCGCGACCCGAAGTCCCTGGACCGTACGCTGCTGACCGGGTTCTCCCTGCTGCCGACGATGGAGTCCGCACAGGCGTTCGCGGATGTCGCGGGACGGTGCGCGGAGCTGGGCTTCACCGACATCGTGGTCCACTGCCCGCGCGAGTCCGGGTTCTTCGCCAGTCCCCGCCACGTCATCGAGGAGATCGCGCCCGCGAACCGCTGAGCGCCTCTCGCCGCAGCCCCTCGCGGCCCCGTTCACGCGATCCGTGGACGGGGCCCGCGTCCGCGCGGAGGCCGGATCGCGCGGGCGCCGCTCAGAGCAGGCCGTGCAGCCTCAGGTCGGCCACGCACTTGGCGATGTACGGGGGAGAGAGCGACGGCACACGCCCCTCGCCCACCCCGAGAGCGCCGACCGCCGTGCTGAACCGCGAGGCCGGCACGGCGGAGCCCGCCCTCGGTACGCCCGGCCGGGCGTACGCCCGCATCAGCGGCAGCAGCGACAGCCGGCGCTGGTGGTCGGGCAGACCGCGCAGAGCCGCCTCGGCGCGCATGTGCCACTGCCGGTGGTCGTCGAACCGGGTGATCGGGTGGCCCGCGTCGATCAGCCAGTCCACGAACTCGTCCCACGAGATCCCGTCGTCGTGGGCGTTGACCGTGTTGTAGGTGACGTACCCGTCCTCGTTCCCGGCGCTGAGCGACGTGATCGCCGCGGCGGTGAAGTCGACCGGCAGGCCGCTGTAGTGCGCCCGCCGACGGCCGCCGTCCCGGTCGAGCCGGTAGAAGGAGCGCGGCGCCATGCCGGTCGTGAGGACACTCAGGAGCAGCCGGCTGAACCGGTCGGTCAGGTTCAGCCCGCCGGGAAGGCTGCTGTGGGCCAGGATCATGTCCGGCCGGAACACGGTGACCGGCAGGCCCGTCCTCTCGTGCGCCTCGCGCAGCAGGACCTCGCCGGCCCACTTGCTCGTGGCGTATCCGTTCGCGTCGGAGTCGTCCAGGGGCCGTACCGGGGACGCCGTTCGGACGTCGGCCGTCTCGTCGAGGAACGAGCCGTCGGGCAGCATCGCGGCCGCCACCGTCGACACATAGGCGAACCGCTTCGCCCGGCCGGTGAGCGCCAGCTCGATGAGCTCCGCCGTCGCGGCGACGTTCGGCGCGAACAGGCGGTGATACGGCAGGACATGGTTGACCAGCGCCGCCGCGTGCACGATCTGGTCGGTCTGCCCGGCGAGTGACTCCCAGGCCGTCTCCGTCAGGCCCAGGCGTGGCGCCGACACGTCCGCGGCCAGGACCGTCAGATGCCGCGCCGCGGCGGCGTCGAACCAGTCGGTGTGGTCGGCCACCGCGCCGCGCAGGCACGCGAGCACGCGCTGCCGTGCGGCCACGTCGTCGGCGGCCCGGGCCAGGCAGGTCAGCCGGCCGCCCGTCTCGGCGACGCGCCGCAGCCGGTCGACCGCCAGGAACCGTCCGAGATACCCGGTCGCCCCGGTGAGAAGTACGTTCTGTACGGAGGCCTGGCCGCCCCGCGCTCCGCGCCCGGCGGCCAGGAGTCGCCCGTCGACGAAGCGGTCGAGAGCCAGATCGACGGCCCGCACCTCGTGTGCGTCGCCTCCGTGCACGGAGGCGACGGTGGGGCGCGGCTCCCGGGCGTCGCGCGCCGAGCCGAGCCGGTCCGCTATGCGGGCCAGCGTCGAGGAGGGCTGGAGGATGACCTGGATGGGCACCTCCTCATCGAGGATCTGTTCGAGGACGGTCGAGAAGGTGTGCGCCGACAGGGAGTCGCCGCCCAGATCCGTGAAGGCGGCCTCCGCCCGCACCAGCGACGAGGGGCAGCCGAGGGTGATCTGCGCGGCGGCGCGGACCGCCTCCAACGGTGTGACCTCACCGCCTGCGGCCCGCAGTGCCGCTATCTGGCCCGCCCGGCCGGCCGCGATGTCCGCGTACAGCCGCTCCAGTCGCGGTCCGTAGTGTTCCTTCAGGGCGGGCCGCAGAACCTTGCCGACCCCCGACAGCAGCCCGTTCGCGACCGTGAACGGCTGCCGCTCGACGACGACGTCGTGCGGGATCTCGTACGCGTGCAGGCCCGCGCCATGGGCGAGTTCCCGCAGGGAATCCAGGACCGCGGCCCGTACGGCGGCGTCGTCGGCCCGCCCCAGGCGCTCGGCGTCGGGGACCACCACGGCCAGCGGGAACGCCTGCTCGCTGCTGCCGTACACGTAGATCTGCGCGATGTCCGGGCTGGTCGCGTACAGCGCCTCAAGGCCGGACACGGCGATGAACTCACCCTGGGACAACTTCACCACGTTGTTCATCCGGTCGACGTAGACCAGCCGGCCGGGCGCGGTCTCGGCGAAGACGTCGCCGGTGCGGTAGTAGCCGTCCTCGTCGAAGGCGCGGGCGGTGACCTCGGGCTGCTGGTAGTACCCGGGGAACAGCCCGACCGACTTCACCCGCAACTCGCCGCGGGGGTGCGGTTTGTCGGTGCTGAAGTACCCGAGTTCGGGGACGTCGGCCAGCCGGTAGCCGGTCACCGGCGGGCAGCGCACCTCCTGGTCGACGACGATGGCCCGGGTCGTCTCCGTCGACCCGTAGCAGTCGATGATCCGCGTGCCGAGAAGCGAGGCCGTAAAGGTGTGCATCGCCTCCGACAAGGGCGCGCTGCCGCACAGGGCGAAGACGATCCGGCCGCCGAGCATGCTGTCGCGGACCAGGGCCGACGCGGCTGCCTCGGCCCTGGGGCGGGGTGTGCCGGTGCGGCCGAGACGGTCGGCCTCGAGCAGGTACCGCTGGTACACCATGTCGCAGATCCTCGGCACCAGGCTGAACACCGTGGGACGCGACAGGCGGATGTCGTCGAACAGCGTCGACATGTCGCCGCGGGCCGCGAAGTAGCCGGTGCCGCCGGCGGCGAGGCCGTTGACCAGCCAGGCGCGGCCGTTGACATGGCTCATGGGCGTGTAGTGCAGCACGAACACCGGGGTGCCGCTGCCGCCTCCGGCGTTCAGCCCGCCGCGGGCGTTCTGCCACATCCTCGTGATCATGGAGGCGGTGTAGATCGCGCCCTTGGGCGTGCCCGTGCTCCCAGAGGTGTAGATCAGGCCGACCAGCCGGTCCGGATCCCCGTCCTCGTACGGTTCCGCGGCCGGCAGCCGGGCGCCCCGGCCCACCTCGTCCACCAGCGGAACCACCTCGGCCCGCCCGCTCAGCCTGCCGCCGGCCGACTCGAACGCCTCCCGGTCGTCGTCCACTCGGGGGTCGTAGTCGAAGACCACCAGGCGCTCGATGGAGTCGGACGCCAGGACGGCGCCGACCGCGGCGTCGAGCGAACCGACGTCGGCCGCGAGGATCCTCGGCCCCGTCTCGGCGACGACCGGAGCCAGCCGTGCGGCGGACGAACCGGTGGGAAGCGGCACCGAAACCGCGCCCAGGTACATGCAGGCCAGGTCGATGACCGCGTAGTCGACACCGGTGAACCCCAGGGTCGCGACGAAATCCCCGGCACGCAGACAGTCCGGGCCGTCGGCCCAGGCGGCCGCCAGTCGGCCGACCCGTTGCCACAGTTCGGCGTAGGTCAACGTGTCGAAGACAGGGAGGAGTTCACGGGTGCGGCGGCCGGTGGCGGGGTCGCGGACGACACGGCCGGCCCTGCGGGCGAGGGCCGGCCGGTCGGCGTACCCGTGCATGGCGGCCGCGATGACCCCCATGAGGCCGTCCTGGCGGCCGATGGCATCGGCGACGTCGGGTGACGGGACCGCCCCGGCGAACTCGGGATCGCCCGCGTGCAGGGCAGCGATCCTTGAGGCGACATCGTGACCTGCCTGATGCTCCGACATGAATGCTCCGGTGTGTGTGGAGTGCGAGGGACCAGCTGCGAGCGCGGGTGCGTGCCGGGCGGCGGGCGGCAATTCGACGACAGGCCCTAGCGGCCCGTTGCGTCGGCGGGCTGTGCCCGGCCGCCGAGAAGGGCGGCCAGGCCCATCAGGACGTAGACGGCGATGAGGGCGAACGCCGGTGCGGCGATGCCGCCTCCGGACTGGAGGCCGGCGAGCAGGGCGACCCCGATCAGGGATCCGGTCGACCGGCCCGCCGACATCAGCCCGGAGGCGATGGCCGATCGGTGCTCCGGGGCCGCGGCCAGGGTCAGGGTGATCTGTGGCACGGTCACCAGGCCGAAACCGAGCCCGATGAACGCCAGCCCGGCACAGGTGCCGACCGGGGTGTCGCCGCCGACGACGGCCAGCACCACCGCGCCGAGCAGGGACAGCAGGATGCCGGCGCCCAGCACCGCCCGGGCACCGTACTTGGCGGCGAAGCGTCCCGCGGCCAGCGGCATGAAGGTGATCGGCAGGGCGGATGCCAGGAAGAACAGCCCGACGGTGATCGGGTCGTAACCGCGCACCTGCTGGAGGAACACGCTGAGCGTGAACATCAGCCCGTTGTAACCGACGAAGAGCAGCAGGCCGACCGCGACATAGCCGCGGAACCCGGGGGCCCGGAACAGGTCCGCCGGAATCATGGGGTACGCGTAACCGCGCTGCCGGACCACGAAGGCGGCGAACGCGGCCAGGGCCGCCACCGCCGCCACCACGGGCAACGGCCGGGTCCATCCCAGCTCCTGTCCTTCGGCGAGCGCGAGCGCGAGACCGCCGAGGAAGACGATGGACAGCAACTGGCCCGGCACGTCCTGCGGTTCCTTGGACGTGGACCGTTCGACCCGTGGCATGTTCCGTGCCGAGAGCCACAGGACGACCAGGACGATGGGCACGTTGATCCAGAAGATGCTCCGCCAGCCCACCGTCGCGACCAGGGCGCCCCCGAGCGTGGGACCGAAGGCGACCGGACTCCCGGCGACCATCGACCAGATGGAGATGGCTTTGGCGCGCTTGCCGGGCTCCCGGTAGGTGTCGGTGAGCATCACCAGGGTGGCGGGCATGACGAGCACCGCTCCCAGCCCCTGGGCCGCCCGCACGGCGACGAGCACCGTGCCGTTGGGGGCGAGCCCGCACAGCGCGGAGGCCACCCCGAACAGCGCGACCCCGAGCCGGAACATCCGCACCGCGCCGTAGTGCCCCACCGCTGCGGCTCCGGCCAGCATCAGGCCGGCGATGACGACCACGTAGGAGGTGACGACGAACTGCATCGTCGGAAGGCTCGCGTGGAGACTGTCGCGGATCGCCGGGATCGCGACGTGGAGGATGCTGGTGTCGACGACGATCATCCCGTGCGCCAGACAGGCCACCGCCAGGACGCGGCCGGGCCGCAGGGCCGCACCGCCGCTGTCGGACGTGCGGTTGTCGAAACTGGTGGATTCGGCCATGGCCTGCCATTTCGCATGAGTTCGCATGGGTTCGCGTCAGCGCGCATGAGGCGGTGAATTGATGCCGACAATACTGCGAAACCCTAGTGACAAAACACGCAGCGTCAACCACGCAGTCCGCCAAACCGACCCCGATGTCCGAATGGTCCGATTCCAGGGTCAGGTATAGAGAACGGTCCACTTCCCCACGGGGCCTGACGCTCCATAGCCTCAGAGCGCTGAGAATCCCAAGAGGGCACAGCCTGGAAGTGCAGGGGGGAACACCATTGTCCTTTTCCCGAGAGTTCCGGGGAATTCCACAACGTCCGTCACCCATGCCGTTCCACCGCTATGCGCGGGATACCACCTCTCCCACTTCGGGCTGGTCACGGCGGTGGCCGGACGGTGCGGTCGACCGCGCTCCGATCTGGGCCTCGGTTGATCTCCGGGACGGAAACCAGGCGCTGGCCGACCCCATGGACATGCGCCGGAAGCAGCGGATGTTCGACCTGCTCGTGGCGACAGGTTTCAAAGACATAGAAATCGGATATCCGGCGGCCAGCGCGCACGATTTCGATTTCGTCCGCGAACTGGTCACCAAAGAGGGAATCCCGGACGACGTAACGGTCTCGGTTTTCACGCCGGCCCGCCCAGAACTCATCGAGCGGACCTTCGACGCGATTCGCGGAGCCGACCGCGCCGTGGTGCATTTGTGCCATGCCACGGCCTGCCTGTGGCGCGAGGTCGTGTTCGGGATGTCGCCGCGCGAGGTCCTGCGCATGGCTGTCGACGGCGCACAGCACCTGGTGCGCCTGGCGGAGCGTGAGCCCGCGACCGACATCCGGTTCGAGTATTCACCCGAGACCTTCAACCTGACCGAGCCGGAGTTCGCCCTGGAGATCGCGAACCGGGTCGCGGAGGTCGTCGACGCCACGTCCGACCGGCCGCTCGTGCTGAACCTCCCGACCACCGTGGAGACCCACTCGCCCCACGTCTTCGCCGACCAGGTGGAGTGGATGCACCGCAACCTCGACCGGCGTGACGCGATCATTCTCTCCGTCCACCCGCACAACGACCGGGGTACCGCCGTCGCTTCGGCGGAACAGGCCATGCTCGCCGGGGCCGACCGGGTCGAGGGCACCTTGTTCGGCAACGGCGAACGCACCGGGAACGTCTGCCTGGTGACCCTCGCGCTCAACCTGTTCAGCAGCGGAGTCGATCCCCAGCTGGATATCTCCGACATCGACGCCGTCCGCGAGATCGTCGAGGACTGCAACCGACTGCCCGTGCACCCCCGCCACCCCTACGCCGGCGACCTGGTCTACACCGCCTTCTCCGGCACCCACCAGGACGCCATCGCCAAGGGCTTGGCCGCACTGGCCGACCGGGCCGAACGGGAGGGCAAGGACGTCGGCGACATGCCCTGGCAGGTGCCCTACCTGCCCATCGACCCGAAGGACGTCGGCCGTGACTACCAGGCGATCATCCGGGTGAACGGCCAGTCGGGCAAGGGCGGCATCGCCTACGTGCTCAAGGCCGGCTGGGGGATCGACCTGCCGATGGAACTGCGGCGGGACTTCGCCGCCGTGGTCCAGTCCGCCGCCGACGCCCTGGGGCACGAACTGGAACCGTCGGAGATCTGGCAGCTGTTCCGGGAGACCTACTGCCTCGACGACTCGCCCGCACTGCCCGTCGGCGACGGCGGTGGCGGTGCCGACGGCGCCGAGATCCTCGCACGGCTCGCCGCCGAGCACGGTATCGGGTTCACCCGGCCCCGGTTCACCGGCACGGCGGCGACCGGCGCACCGATGACCTGCCTCGTGGCGGTGGACACGGGCGGCCGCACCGTCTGGGGACTCGGCCAGGCGGCCACCGCCCCCGACGCGGCACACAGATCTGCTCGTTCCGCGCTGCTACGGGCGGGCCTGCACGAAGGAGACCAGTGAAGAACAACTCTTTCCACACGGTCGGTCCCGGTATCTACCGGGAAGACAGCGGGATGGTCTACGAGGACTACGTACCCGGCGAGGTGGTCGAACACCGGCCGGGCCGGACGATCACCATGACCGACAACGTGTGGAGCTCCCTGCTCTGCCTCAACCAGCATCCGCTGCACATCGATGCCGTCTACGCCGAGCAGACCCGGTTCGGCAAGATCGTCGTCTCCAGTCTGGTCACCTTCGGGATCGTGAACGGGATGACCGTCTCCACCATCAGCGCCAAGTGCGTCGCCAACCTCGGTTGGGACAAGGTGCGGCTGACCGCCCCGGTGTTCGTGGGCGACACGCTCTACGCACAGACCCGCATCGTCTCCCGGCGCGAGTCCGGCACGCGCCCCGACCAGGGAATCGTGACCGTCCACACCACCGGCCGGAACCAGGACGACGTGACGGTGATCGAGTTCGAGCGGACGATCCTCGTCCCCAAGCAGGAGGCACAACAATGATTCCGGTCATCGACCTGGACCCGGAGCGTCCCGGCCTCGAACACAGGACAGCCGAGGAGATATCCGACGCCTGCCGGCAGACCGGGTTCTTCGTGGTACGCGGACACGGCATCGCCCGCGAGGTCTTCGACGACGCCTACGACGCCTCGCTGCGCTTCTTCCGCCTCCCGCTGGAGAACAAGCGCGAGTTCCCGATGCGCACCTCCACCGCGCGCGGCGACAACGACTACAGCCCCTACGGGTACAGCGCCCTGCTCTCCGAGAACGCCTACGCCTACACCGGGAAACCGGGAATGCCGTCGGATTACGTCGAGAAGTTCAGCACCGGACGGCTGATCCTGAACGACGATGAAGAACTCCCTTTCCCGGACGACGAGTCGGGGGCACAGCTGCGCGCGGCCCTGAAGCAGTACTTCGCCGCCTGCGAGACCGTGGCGGGCCGGATCGCCGAGCTGCTGGCCCTCGCCCTGGACCTGCCCAGGGACTTCTTCGCCACCCGGACGAACACCTCCAACGACTCGCTCCGCTCGCACCTCTACCCCGGAGTCGCCCCCGAGTTCCTCAACGACCAGGGCATGGGGCAGCACACGGACGGCACGCTGATCACCCTGCTCACCCAGGACGGCCCGGGCCTCCAGCTCCAGGACCGCTCCGGCCGCTGGCTGGACATCGACGTCCGGGAGCGCGACAGCTTCATCGTCAACATCGGCGACCTGATGGCCCGTTGGTCGAACGACGAGTACGTGTCGACGCCGCACCGGGTCCGGCTCGCCGACCGGCAGCGGCAGTCCATCGTGTTCTTCAAGCTGGCCAACGACGACACCGTCATCGAGTGCTTCCCCAAGTTCGCGGCGGACCGACCCGCGAAGTACGAGCCCATCCGCTACGAGGACTACTCACTCCAGAAGATGAACCTGCTGTTCGGAAGGGAAGACGCGCAGTGAAGTCCTACGCGAGCCTGCTCTACACCCCGGCGCTGCTGCTGGCGTCGGTCGCCCGGCCCGGCCGGGTCCGCGCCGACATGCTGGTCCTGGACCTGGAGGACTCCATCCATCCGGCCAGGAAGGCCGAGGCCCGTGCCCTGCTGGCGCAGGCGGACGACCTCACCGGGGCCGGCCTGCCCGCACTCGGCATGCGGGTGAACACCATCGCGACGCCCGACGGCCTGGCGGACATGCGGGCGCTGGTCGAGATGGACGCCACCATCGGCGGCGTACCTCTCGACGTGGTCTTCATCCCCAAGATCTCCGGCCCCGGCGACGTTGCCATCTACCGGTCACTGCTGTCGCACACCTCCAGGCCGCCGCAGATCTGCAGCTTCATCGAGAGCATCGACGCCGTCGACAACGCCGTCGAGATCGCCGCGGTCAGCGACGGCCTGTGCTTCGGCCAGGCGGATCTGACGGCCGACCTGTACGCCGAGAACACCTTCTACCTCGATCACGCGCGGGCCCGGCTCTGCTCCGCGGCGGCCAAGTACCGCGTGCCCGCGATCGACACCAACTCGTTCGAACTGCACGACCTCGACGTCGTCGCGGCGCAGTGCCGGGCGGCCCGGGACGCCGGATTCACCGGCAAGGCGGCCATCCACCCCCGGCAGGTCGACACCATCGCCGAGACGTTCACCGTCGGCCCGGACAAGATCGCCGAGTACCGCAGCGTGGTCGAGGACTACAACTCCACGTCCTACGGCTTCGCGGTCGAGGAGGACCGCGTACTCGCCCCGCCGTTCGTGCTGCGGGCCCAGCGCATGCTCGAACTCCACGCACCCGACGAAGCCGCCCGGAACGCCCACACCAAGTAGCCCAGGGGATCCCAGTGAAGAAGCTTCCGCAGCACGCGATCATCGACGTCTCCACCCACCCGACCGAGCTGACCGACGGCCGGCTCCACGCCGTCGGGGACGAACTCGTCCTGGAACTGGTGCGGCTGGTCGCCGAAGGCGAAGGCGTCGCCGTCTGCCACGGCGTCGCCAAGACGCTGGCGCACCACGGACTGGACGTCCGCAAGGAGCAGGACGCCGCGATCGCCCGCGACTACCTCGAGTCGCTGTTCCGCGGCTTCGGCGAGCACGTCGACGTCTCCCGGTTCAGCCCCGTCACGATGGACTACGACCGCATCGCCGGCATGGACGTCGACGGGTACAACAAGAACACGCACTTCACGCCCAACGGCGACCACACCACCGAGCGCGAGTTCCTGACGACCAAGTGCGTGCACTTCGACGCCGCCACACCGTTCATCGGGAACATCTACGGGCCCAACACCAACATCACCGACGGCACCCCGATGGTCTGCGACACCCGCGCCTACTGCCAGGACACCGGGGTCTCCCCCGCCGATCTGCTGGAGCTGATGCCGCACAGCTACAACGTCGCGGTCAAGGAGGAACATGCCGAGCCGGTCCTGGCCGGATACGCGTCCGCCGTGGACGCCGACCTGTCCGCCGACCTGGTCATGGTCGTCCTGCTCAACGAGGTGGAGGGCGGGCTCGCGCACGCCGGCTCCGAGCCCCGTCCCGCCGACCCCACCCGGCCCTCGCGCCGCCCGATCCGGCACCTGGAGTACCAGTTCGCCGAGGATGTCGAGCTGTCGAAGTGGTACCGGCACTACCGCCTGGAGATCCCGCAGCCCAGCCTCCAGGTGCCGGACGAGGCCGCGCGCGAGCGCTACCACCGCGGGATCGACCCGGTCGGGACGAACCAGTGACGACGTCCACGGAATACAGCGTGCCGACCATGTCCGCACGTGACCGCGAGGAGCTCGACACGCTCCTCGCGTCCCTCGCCTCGGACGAATGGCCGCCGGACATCGACGACGCCCGGGTGTTCTACGACGCATGGGGCGCGCCGATCGCCGACGACATCGAGGTCGAACAGCGCGACGGCGGCCACCTGTTGACCCCACCGAACGCGGAGGGCTCCCCGACCGGGCTCTACCTGCACGGCGGCGGATACGTGTACGGCTCCCTGCGCAGCCACGGCCACATGGTCTCCGAGATCGCCCGCGCGGCCCGCTGCCGGATGTTCTTCGTGGACTACCGGCGAGCCCCCGAGCACCCCTACCCGGCGGCGCTCGACGACGTCGTGGCCGCGTACCGGAGCCTGCTCGCCGACGGGGTCGCCGCCTCCGACCTGGTCCTCGCGGGCGACTCGGCGGGCGGCGGCCTGGTGCTCGCGACGCTGCTGAAGCTGCGGGACTCGGGGCTGCCGCTGCCGGCCGCCGCGGCCTGCGTCTCGCCGTGGACCGACCTCACGGGCAGCGGGGAGAGCTACCACGCTCTGGAGCACGAGGACCCCATGCTCAGCAAGCCGGTCGTGGACCTGGTGTCCGCGTCGTACCTGGCGGGCACCGCGCCCACACATCCGTACGTCTCCCCGCTGTTCGGGGAACTCGCGGGGCTGCCCCCGGTGCTCCTCCAGGTGGGCAGCCGCGAGATTCTGCTCAGCGACGCCGAGCGGTTCGCGGCCGGGCTGCGGCGCGCGGGAGGCACCGGTGTGCTGGAGGTCTGGCCCGGCATGGTGCACGTCTGGCACCTCCACCACGCGCGCCTCGCCAAGGCCCGCGAGGCCGTGAGCCGGCTCGGCGGCTGGCTCCGCGCCCAGGCGGCGGGTGCGTGATGACCGAGGACATCACAGGACCCCACCGGTACCGCAACAACCGGAAGATGGTGCCCGCCGGTGAGGCCGCGTGGGGCCTGTCCCGCAAGCACGGGATGCTCGGCCTCGTGGTCGAGGCCGTCGACGGCCAGAACCGGCTGCGCGACATCCGCACCGGGCACGAGTTCGCCAACCTGTCGTCCTGCTCGTACCTGGGTCTCAACAGCCACCCCACGGTGATCGAGGCCGGACGCGCCGCACTGGACGAGGAGCGGATCACCGGGCTGTCCATGGGCGAGTTCCGGATCCGGCTCGGCATCATGGAACGGCTGGAGGAGGAGCTCGCCGCGCACTTCGGCACCCATGTGCTGCCGTCGGTGTCCTGCGGGGTCCTCAGTTCGGCGATCCTGCCGCTGCTCGCCTCCGGGCATCTGACCGACGGCGAGCCCCTCGTCGTGGTCTTCGACCGGTTCGCGCACTTCTCCCTGAACTTCCTCAAGCCCGTTCTCGCCGACGAGACACTGGTGGTGACCTGTCCGCACAACGACATGCAGTACCTCGAGGACGTCTGCAAGCGGTACCCGCGGGTGGCCTACGTCGCCGAAGGCGTCTACTCCACCGGCGGGCAGGCCGACCTGAAGGGCATCAAGGATCTCCAGGACCGTTACGGGATGTTCGTCTACCTCGACGACTCCCACGCGCTGTCGGCCGTGGGCGGGCGCGGTGAGGGATACGCGCGCACCGTGTTCGACACCCTCGGTTCCCGCACGATCATCGTCGCCTCGATCGCCAAGGCGTTCGGCAGCACCGGCGGCATCGCCATGGTCGGCGACCGCGACGTGTTCGACCTCCTCTACCGGTCCGGGCCACTGGCCTGGTCCCAGGGGTTGCGGACCGCCGCGGTCGGCACCACGCTCGGGGCCCTGGAGGTCCACCGGAGTCCGGAACTCGGCCTGCGGCAGCGACAACTCGCCCGGAACATCGCCCTCTTCGACGAGCGGTTGCGCGACCACGGCCTGCGGGGCACCGGATCGCACATCAAGTTCGTCACCGTCGGCGACAACGACCGGGCGGTGGCGCTGTCGACCGAGCTCTACCGGCGCGGCTACTACTGCTCCGCCATGTTCTTCCCCATCGTGGCGCAGGGGCAGGCGGGTGTGCGGATGATGCTGCGTGGCGACATGGCGGCGGAGCTGACCGAACGCTTCGCGACGGACCTCCTCGACGTGCTGGCGGAGCTCGCATGACCATCACGGACCCGGAGCACGACGTGTCCGACGTGGCGGCCGTGGCCGCGCTGATGCGCGAGAGCCTGCGCAGCGGCGCGGTGCGGCGGATGGCCGTACCGCTGCGGCAGGTCGTCGACGACGGCCGCGGCGCCAGATTCCTGTCCATGCCCGCCGTCAGTGCCGATCTCGGGCTGTGCGTCAACAAGACCGCCACCATCACCGACGGTCCGGGCCCGACCGTCACGTCCGTGGTCCCGGTGTTCTCCACCACGACCGGGGAGCTCCTCGGGGTGCTGGACGGCGCGGCCGTCACCAACCTCAAGTGCGCGGCCGTGACGGCGCTGGTCACCGATCGCTGCGCGGACCGGGACAGCACCGTCCTCGGGATCGTCGGATCGGGGGTGCAGGCCTGGCAGCAGTACCTCGGGGTGACGGCGGTGCGCGGGATCACCGAGGTACGGGTCCACTCCCGTACCCCCGAGCACGCCGGAATTCTGTGCGAGCGCATCCGGCGCGCGGATCCGGGGGTACGCGCCCTGGTCGGCGCGTCGGCCGAGGAGGCCACCGCGGGAGCGGATGTCATCTCGACGGCGACGACCTCCGTACGGCCGCTGCCGATCGCCGCCGGACTGCCGGAGCACGTGCACATCAACTGCATGGGCGCGCACACCACCGAGTCGCGGGAGCTGCCCCGCTCGCTCCTGTCCACCGTCACGCTCGTCGTCGAGGACATGGCGATCGCCGTCGCCGAGGCGGGGGAGATCCACCGCACGGCGATCGACCTGGAATCCCTGGAGACCGGCTCGCACCCCGGACTCGACGGCCGCCCGACCGTCTTCAGCTCCACCGGACACGCCTCACTGGACCTCATCACCTGTGCCCATCTGGTGGCGCGGCCACACCCTTGACCGAGCAGTCACCACCGACCGAGACGAAAGGACGACCGTACGTGGCACACGCCGGCACGGAAGAGACCACGGGGCCGCACGAGGGTGGGGAGCCGGCGACCGCGGCCGCCGACCGGGAGTTCGACGCGGCCCTCGCCCGCCTCGGCATCGAGATGCCGCCGGACCTGGCGCCCGGAGTCCTGGCCGGACACCGCTCGCTGCGCGCGATGAACCGACTGCTGCGGGAAGTGGAGATCACCGATGTCTGACAACGTCCCCGCCCGGCCGGGCCCCCTGCCAGAACTCCCCGGGCTGTCCGGGCTGTCCGGGCTGTCCGTCGCGGAGGCCGGAGCGCGGCTGCGCGCCGGAACCCTCACTTCGGTGGAGCTGGTGGAGCACGCGCTGAGCCTGATCGACGCGTACGACGCCGAGCTGCACTCGTTCGTCCTGGTCACCCGGGACCTCGCGCTGCGACGCGCGGCACGGGCGGACCGGGAGCTGCGCGACGGCGTCGACCGCGGACCGCTGCACGGCATCCCGTACGCGCTGAAGGACATCCTCGCCGCCGAGGGCCTGCCCACCACCAACCACTCGCGGCTGACCCTCACCGACATCGCCACCGAGGACAGCACCGTGGAGGCCCGGCTGCGGGCCGGCGGCGCGGTGCTGCTGGGCAAGCTGGCCACCTACGAGTTCGCGTTCGGCGGGCCCAGCACGGATCTGCCCTTCCCGCCGGCGGGCAACCCCTGGCACCGCGAGCACATCCCCAGCGGCTCCTCGTCGGGAGCGGGCGCCGCGGTGGCGGCCGGTTTCCTCCGCGTCGCCTTCGGATCCGACACCGCCGGCTCGCTGCGCGGCCCGGCGTTCCACTGCGGGGCCGTCGGCCTCAAGCCCACCTACGGCAGCGTCTCCGGCCACGGGGCCACCCCGCTGGCGCCCACCATGGACCACTTCGGGCCCCTCGCCTGGACGGTGGCCGACGCCGCCGCCGCCCTCCAGGTGGTCGCGGGCCCCGACCCCCGGGACCCACGCACCCACAAGACACCGGCGCCCGACTTCCTCGGCCCGCTGACCGGGGAGGTCCGCGGACTGCGTGTGGCCTACTCGAAAGCCTGGTACGCCTCGGATCCGGGGACCCTTCCGGAGATCACCGGGAGCATCGACCGGGCCCTGACCCACCTCGACCGGCTCGGCGCCGTCGTCGAGGAGTGCGAGCTACCGCCGTACGAACTGTTCGACGCCTGCGGCCGGGTCATCCTGATGGCGGAGGGGTTCGCCGTGCACAAGGAGAACCTGCGCCGCGCGCCGCGGTCGTTCGGCCGCTTCACGTACCAGAAACTGATGCCCGGCGCCGGAGTCACCGCGGAAGAACTCCAGCGGGCCCGCCAGGTGCGCGACCGCCTCCGCGCGGCGCTCGACCGGCGGGTCTTCGCCTCCCACGACCTGCTGATCACGGCGTGCGGCCAGACCACCGCGGCCCGGGTCGACGCCTTCGGCACCGACTGGCCCCCGCCGAAACTGGCCAACGACATGCAGACCATCCCGTTCGGCGTCACCGGGCACCCGGCCATGTCCCTGCCCCTCGGGTTCGCCGACAACGGTCTGCCCATCGGTGTGCAGCTCGTGGGGCGCGCGTTCGGCGAGGCGAGCCTGTTCCGGGCCGGCCTCGCCCTGGAAGCCGAGTTCGGCCGACGAGACACCCGGCCCGTGCTGGCATGAGACGGCGGTCACGCCCCGCCGTCAGAAGGACTGAGATGAACGACCGCACGCGACCCCCGCTGCCCACCGGCTTCTGGTGGCTGTGGACCTCGACGCTGGTGAACCGGTTCGGCCTCTTCGTGATGCCGTTCCTGTCCCTCTACCTCGCCGTGGAGCGCGGATACTCCGCCACGTACGCGGGCCTGGTGATCTCGTTGTACGGGCTCGGCGGGATAGCCGGATCGCTGATCGGCGGATCGCTCAGCGACCGGTGGGGAAGGCGGCCCACACTGCTCACCGGGCAACTGGGCGCCGCCGTCTTCACCCTCGCCCTGGGGCTTGCCGAACAGCCCCTGACGATCGCGGTGTGTGTCACCGTGCTGGGCCTCGCACTGAAGACGTCGCAGCCCGCGATCGGTGCGATGCTCGCCGACATGGTCCCCGAGGAGTCCCGGCCCCGGGCCTACTCGCTCAACTACTGGGCGCTCAACCTCGGATTCTCCGTCTCCGCCCTGTCGGCGGGCACTCTCGCCGCCTTCGGCTATCTGACGCTGTTCGTGGTGGACGCCGCCAGCACACTGCTGTGCGCGGTGCTGGTCTTCTGGAAGATCCCCGAGACCCTGCCCGCGAAGCGCCGCACGGAACCGTCCGCGAAGGCCGCCCCGCGCGCGTCCCTGGCCGCGGTGGTCCGCGACCGCCGGTTCATGTGCCTGGCCGGACTGAACCTGCTGGTGGTCACCGTGTTCACGCAGCGGCACATGGCGCTGCCGCTGTCCATCGCCGAATCGGGCCTGTCCACCGCGCAGTACGGCATCGTGGCCGGGGTCAACGGCGTCATGATCGTCACTCTGCAGCTCGCCGTCACCCGCTTCACCCAGCGCCGGCCCGCCGGCTGGGTGCTGGCCGCCGGGGCGCTGCTGATCGCACTCAGTTCGGCGCTCAACGGACACGCCGGCACCGTACTGCTGTACTGCTGCGCCGCCGTCGTCTACACCCTCGGTGAGATCGTCTACGTGCCCACCAGCGAGGCGCAGGTCCCCGCCATGGCTCCGGAGCACGCACGCGGCCGCTACGAGGGCGTGATGGTCCTGACCTGGGCCATCGGCGGCTTTGTGGCACCCCTGACGAGCGGCCTGATCATCGACGCCCACGGCACGGACACCCTGTGGGCGGGTTGCGCGGTGATCGGCGCGCTCGCGGCCGTCGGATACGTCGCGTTGCTGCGGCCGCGCCGCGGGAAGAACCGCGCCCTCAAGTCCGCACAAGCCCTCTAACAGGAGTGGAAAGACATGGAAGACACCTCGACGACCACGCGGGCAGCGGCCGCGTGGGGGCCGCATGTGACGGACCCCCGCCGGCTCCTCAACGCGTTCGACCACCAGTTCCGGGGCTTCAGGACCTTCTGGTTCGACCGGATAGCCCCGGCCGGCCCCGTCGTCCTGCCCGCGGCGCAGGGCGCCGAACTGGAGGACGCGATCGCGTACCTGGCCGGCCTGCTGCGGCGGGCGGTCCGCCACCTGGGCGACGACTGCGTGTCCCGGCACCGGGCCCTGGGCCTCGACGAACGGCTGACGGAGTTCTACGGGGACGAGGAGTTCGAGAACGCCTACGCGACGGTCATGGGCCGGCCGGACGTGATCCTCACCGACACCGGGTGGAAGTTCATCGAGTTCAACTTCTGCTCGTCCACCGGCGGTCAGGTCTACGTCCACCTCCTCAACGAGCTGTGGCGGCAGCTGCTGCCCGACGACGTCCTGAGCACCCTCACGCTCGCCGATCCGCTCAAGACACGCGGCGACATGCTGCGCACCATCCTCGACGACCTCGGCCTGGACCCGTACGTGGCGCTCGTCGGCTATCTCCCGGACGTCTTCCTCTCCGACTCCGGGGGAAACCGGAGGTACTACGAGATCGAGGCCGACGCCCTGCGGAAGTCGGGCATCAGGGCGGAGTACTTCGAGACGGACGAGTTCATCGACGCCCTCGGCTCCCGCGGGGGCGAGTTCCCACTGGTCCTGGAGCGGACCGTGCCGCAGGAGTGGATCGACGCCGGCCGGGAGCTCGGCCCGCTTCTGACGATCAGGAAGTGCGGCTCCGCGGTGCTGACGCCGCAGAGTTCCTACCAGGCGGCGAACAAGCAGCTCTTCGCCCTGTTGTCCCAGGGGCAGGACTGGATGAGCGACCGGGACCGGGAGTTCGTACAGCGGTACATCCCCTGGTCGCGCTCGGTCCGGGAGGAGATCGTCGAATACCGGGGCGCGTCCTGGGAACTGGACGAACTGCTGCGCAGGCGGCGGACGGACTTCGTCCTGAAGCGCTCCGACGGCGACCAGAACTTCGACGTCCACATCGGCTCCCTGACCGACGCGTCCACCTGGGAGGACGTCATCGCCAAGGCCCACGAGGCCGGCACCTGGATAGCGCAGGAGACCGTCCACAGCACCGAGATCCACGCGGACGTCCTCGACTGCGACCGGGGCGAATACCTCGGCATCGCGACGCGCGCGGTGTTCGGCCCCTTGTTCATGGGCGGACGCATGACCGGGTGCGGGGTGCGCTACGACGTACCCACCCCGGGCGGCTCCGCACCGAAGGCAGCGGGATCGAGCATCCTGGGCTCCGTCGGCTGGCACGCCGGCTGAGCCGGGCGGACGCCCCGCTCACCACCGCGCGGGGTGAGCGCTCTTCTGGACGAGCGCCGTCAGTTGGACCCGCGACCGCACCTCCAGCTTTCGGTAGATCCGGGTGAGGGCCGCCTCCACGGTCTTGACGCTGATGTACAGGGCGGCCGCGATGTCGCGGTTGCCGCGCCCTTCGGTGACCAGCTCGGCGATCCGCCGCTCCGCGTCCGTCAGACCGGCCGGCCAGGCCCGCACCTGGGTCCGCTCCGGCCCGACCGGCTCCCACAGCGGCGCGCCCGCCCTGCGGAACACCGCATCGGCCGCCGCCCGGAGTTCCCTGGCCCGGGCCGGGCGCCTGCGCCGCTGCTCGACGGACGAGTACGCCAGCAGCACCCGGCCGCGCTGCAACGGGTATCCGAGCCGGTCGAAGGTGCGCAGGGCGCGGCCGACCAGCTCCTCGGCCGGCCCGTACTCGCCCGCTGCCGCGTGGCACAGCGCCTCGGCCCGGTCGAGCGAGGCCAGCACTCCGCGCCGTCCCAGCTCCTCGGCCCGGCACCGGGCGTCGGCGACCGTCCGCAGGGCTGCCGGCAGGTCCCCGGCGGCGACCAGTGCCTCGGCGAGGTCGGCGTCGTAGCGGACCTCCGCGGGGTCCGCGATACCCAGGTCCTGCACGAGGTCCCGGACCCTGAGCAGATCCGCCAGGGCTCCGCCCGCGTCCCGCAGCAGCAGCCGGGTCATACCGGACAGGTGCAGGCAGTGCGCGGCGAATACGGTGTCCCCGTCCTCCTGCGAAGCCGTCAGACCGAGGTCCGCGTAGGCGAGCGCCTGCTCCAGGGTCCCGCCGGCGAGTTCGGCGACCGCCGCCGCGCACCACGGCGGGCCGGGCGAGGTGCCCAGGTCGCGGGTGAGCGCCAGCAGCCGGTGGGCCTCCTCGCGGGCGACCGGGCCCTCGCCGCGGTGAGCGTGGATCCGGACGGCGCGGCTGAGCAGCCAGAGCCGGTCGGCGGGGCAGTCCGGCGGGCGCATCTCGTCCAACAGCCGCCCGGCCTCGTCCAGCCGGTCGTCGAGCAGGGCGAACGCGACGCCGATACGGTGTGGCTCCCCGGGGGTCCGACCGGCGCCGGCCCTCGTGCCCGTCGCCAGGGCACGCCGGAGCATCTCGGCCTGGCCCGGTGAACCGCGGGCCTGCTCGATCCGGGCGGTCAGGGCCAGGGCCGAGGAGTGGATCGCGGCGTCGCCGGCCCGCTCGGCGAGTTCGGCGGCCGAGCGGGCGTGCGTCAGCGCCTCGGCATGGCACCCCCGGTTTCCCCGCAGGCTCCGGGCGAGACGCAGATGCGCCGCCGAGGCCAGCGCCGGCTCGTCGGCGGCCTGGGCCTCGGACAGGGCCCGCGCCG
>NZ_NEUE01000297.1:0-2073 GCF_002910905.1 Streptomyces sp. SM11
GCGGCGAGGCCGCAGCGGCTCGGGACGCGTACGCGCGGCGCTGGTCCGATGCTCCGGGAGACCCGCACCTGATCGCGGGCTGGCTGCTGGCGCACACCGCGCTCCATCCCGGTGACCGGCGGCTCTTGGCCCGTCCGGAGCGGTTCGCGGCCGCCGTGGACCGGGAGGGGCCGGAGGCGTGGGAGCGGGCCGCACGGTGGCTCGCGCGGACGGAGCGGCCCGCGTGAGCCGGCCGATGGCACCACCGCACAAGGCCGTGGGCAAGGACTCCGGTCCCCTCCCGGCGTCCGCCCCACGTGAGCCGTGTCACTCTGAGTGAAATTCTCGGCATACATTCCGCCGTACTGGGGAGGGTTCCAGGCCGCTGGTGCGCCGTACCCCGGTCCACCGCGCGGCGCCCCGGCCGAACCGGAGGGGGCATTTCAGGCACGGAAGGCGAAAATCGATATGTCGGCGCTCAGTACCATCCACATCGACGGCACCTGGCGGGCCGCCGGATCAGGCGCGACGCGCGAGGTCATCGACCCCGCCGACGCCACGGTCCTGGCCGTCGTCGCGGAGGGCGGGGCCGAGGACGCCGATGCGGCGATCGCGGCGGCGCGGCGAGCCTTCGACGACGGACCCTGGCCGCACAAGCCCGTCGCCGAGCGGGCCGGGCTGCTGCGCCGGGTCGCCGAGCTGCTCCAGCGGGACCGCGAGGAGATCGCGATCACCGAGAGCCGCGACACCGGCAAGACCCTCGAAGAGGGCCGGGTCGACGTCGACGACGTGACGAACGCCTTCCGTTACTTCGCCGACCTCGTGATGAACGAGAGCGGCGGCCGGGTCGTCGACGCGGGCGACCCCGAGATCCACAGCATCGTCGTCCACGAGCCCGTCGGCGTCTGCGCCCTGATCGCCCCCTGGAACTACCCCCTCCTCCAGGCCAGCTGGAAGATCGCCCCGGCCCTCGCCGCCGGCAACACCTTCGTGCTCAAGCCCAGCGAGGTCACCCCGCTCTCCACCGTCCACCTGATCAAGCTGCTCTCCGAGGCCGGTCTCCCCGACGGCGCGGCCAACCTCGTCACCGGAGCCGGCGACCCGGTGGGCGCCCGGTTCTCCGAGCACCCCGACGTCGACCTGGTCTCCTTCACCGGCGGCCTCGCCAGCGGTACGAAGGTGGCCCAGGCCGCCGCGCCGACCGTGAAGAAGGTCGCCCTGGAGCTCGGCGGCAAGAACCCCAACGTGGTCTTCGCCGACGCCTGCGCCACCGACGAGGGCTTCGACACCGCCGTCGACCAGGCCCTGAACGCCGCGTTCTTCCACAGCGGCCAGGTCTGCTCCGCCGGCGCCCGCCTGATCATCCAGGACACGATCAGCGAGCGGTTCGTCACCGAGCTGGCCCGCCGCGCCGACGCCATCCGCCTCGGCCGGGGCACCCTGGAGGGCGTCGAGTGCGGCCCGCTCGTCTCCGCCCAGCAGCTCGCCAAGGTCGAGATGTACGTCGCCTCCGCCCGCGAGGAGGGCGCGATCGTCCGGGCCGGCGGCGAACGACCGAAGCCCAGCGACGTACGGCCCGAGGGCGGCTACTTCTACCGGCCGACCGTCCTCGACGGCTGCCACCGCGAGATGCGGGTGGTCCGCGAGGAGACCTTCGGCCCGATCCTCACCGTCGAGACCTTCCGTACCGAGGAAGAGGCCGTCACGCTGGCCAACGACACCGACTACGGCCTCGCGGGCGCTGTCTGGACGACCGACGCGGGCCGGGCCCGCCGGGTCGCCGGGCGGCTGCGCCACGGCACCGTGTGGATCAACGACTACCACCCCTACCTGCCGCAGGCCGAGTGGGGCGGCTTCGGGAAGTCCGGTACGGGGCGCGAGCTCGGCCCGACGGGGCTCGCCGAGTACCGCGAGTCCAAGCACATCTACCAGAACCTCAACCCGCGCCCCCAGCGCTGGTTCGCCGGCTGACGCCTGCGGGACCGGACGGAATACCCGCCGTCCGGTCCCGCCCGGCTGTTCGCAGCACCACGTACACGCACGAACCTTGCAGAAGGAGCAGTGACCGATGCCTTCCACCCCCCGCAGCACCGC
>NZ_NEUE01000297.1:2123-19525 GCF_002910905.1 Streptomyces sp. SM11
GCACCGCCGGCTCGGTCATCGCCTCCCGGCTCACCGAGGACCCGGACGTCACCGTCACGGTCATCGAGGGCGGCCCCACCGACATCGACCGCGACGACGTGCTCACCCTGCGCCGCTGGCTCGGCCTCCTCGGCGGCGACCTCGACTACGACTACCCCACCACCGAGCAGCCGCGCGGCAACTCCCACATCCGGCACAGCCGCGCCCGGGTCCTCGGCGGCTGCTCCTCGCACAACACTCTCATCAGCTTCAAGCCGCTGCCCGGCGACTGGGACGAGTGGGCCGAGGCGGGCGCCGAGGGCTGGGACGCGGCCGCGATGGACCCGTACTTCGCCAAACTGCGCAACAACATCGTCCCGGTCGACGAGAAGGACCGCAACGCCATCGCCCGCGACTTCGTCGACGCCGCCCAGGAGGCGGCCGGAGTCCCCCGCGTGGACAGCTTCAACAGCAAGCCGTTCCACGAGGGCGTCGGGTTCTTCGACCTCGCCTACCACCCCGAGAACAACAAGCGCTCCTCCGCCTCGGTCGCCTACCTCCACCCGCACATCGAGGCCGGTGACCGGCCCAACCTGCGGATCATGCTGGAGACGTGGGCGTACCGCCTGGAGTTCGACGGCAACCGCGCCACCGGCGTACACGTGCGGACGAAGGACGGCGAGGAGATCCTGCTGCGCGCCGCCCGCGAAGTCATCGTCTGCGCGGGCGCGGTGGACACGCCCCGGCTGCTGATGCACTCCGGAATCGGGCCGCGCGAGGACCTGGCCGCGCTGGGCATCGACGTACGCCACGATCTGCCGGGCGTCGGCGAGAACCTGCTCGACCACCCCGAGTCCGTCATCGTCTGGGAGACCGACGGGCCCATCCCGGAGAACTCCGCGATGGACTCCGACGCGGGACTCTTCGTCCGCCGCGACCCCGAATCCCGGGGTCCGGACCTGATGTTCCACTTCTACCAGATCCCGTTCACCGACAACCCGGAGCGGCTCGGCTACGAGAAGCCCGAGCACGGGGTGTCGATGACCCCGAACATCCCCAAGCCGCGCAGCCGGGGCCGCCTCTACCTCACGAGCGCCGACCCCGAGGTCAAGCCGGCCCTGGACTTCCGCTACTTCACCGACGAGGACGACCATGACGGCCGCACCCTGGTCGACGGCATCAAGCTCGCCCGGGAGATCGCGCGCACCGAACCGCTCGCCCACTGGCTCAAGCGCGAAGTCTGCCCCGGGCCCGAGGTCACCTCGGACGAGGACATCAGCGAGTACGCCCGCAAGGTCGCCCACACCGTCTACCACCCGGCCGGTACGTGCAGGATGGGTGCGCCCGACGACCGGGCGGCCGTCGTGGACCCGCAGTTGCGCGTCCGGGGCCTGGAAGGCATCCGGATCGCCGACGCCTCCGTCTTCCCGACCATGCCCGCCGTCAACCCGATGATCGGCGTTCTCATGGTCGGCGAGAAGTGCGCCGAACTCCTCGCGGACCAGGCGCGTGACACCGCGCCGGCCACCAGCACCAGCACCGGAGGCGATGTCCGATGACCGGAACCGAGACCCTCAAGGTCACCGAGCCCGCCTCGAATCCGGTGCCCCGGCCGCCCGGGTGATGGACGGCGGCCGGCTCGTCGGCGTCGTCGACCACGCGTGCCTGCTCGACGTCGTCGCCGGGACGACCGGACCCGGCGCCGCGCCCGCCGCCCCGGACACGTCCGCCGCCTCGGAAGCGCCGGACGCACCGGACGCACCGGACGGCTCCCGCGAGGTGACCCGCTGATGGCCACCGCACAGGCCACCCCGGCCCGCCCCGTGCCGACGGGAGCGTGCCGGGGGCCGCTGGCCGCCCTGCGCGACCGCCCGGCCGCGGCGAAGCTCCTGCTGCTCGCGCTCCTCGCCGTCGTCGTCCCCGTCGTGCACGGCCGCTGGGGCGGGGCATCCGGCCCGACGCGCTCACCGCCGACCTCTCCGCGCCGCTGGGCGACGTGACGGACTGGATCGTCTCCAACCGCGACAGCCACTCGCTGTTCCTCTACTTCTTCGGCCACATCAGCAACGCCGTCGTGCTCTCCGTACGCGGTGTCTACCTGGTCCTCCTGGCCCTCGGCCGGGCCGGTGTCACCGTGTTCGCCGCCGCCGCCGTCGCCTGGCGCGTCGCGGGCCTCCGCCTCGCCCTCACCGCGGCCGTCTCGTTCCTGGTCTGCGGCCTGCTCGGCATGCGGGTGCCGACCATGCAGACGCTCGCGCTGATGGTCGTCGCGGTCCTCGCCTCCGCCGATGGCGCGGCTCACCCGCGCTCGGTCTGCGCGGCGCGGACCGCGGCGTCATGGAAGCCGTGACCTCGCTCGGCGCGACCGGACGGCAGCGGCTGCCGAGCGCCCGGCTGCCGCTGGCCCGCAAGGAACTGCTCCTCGGTCTGAACCAGACCATCATGATGGCGCTGTCGATGGCCGTCATCGCGTCCGTGATCGGCGCGGGCGGCCTCGGTGACCGCGTCTACCAGGCGCTGTCCGCCGTGGACGTCGGTGCCGCCCTCGCCGCGGGCATCCCGATCGTGCTGCTGGCCGTCGTCCTGGACCGTACGACGGAGGCGGCCGGTCACCGCATCGGCGCCGAGCCCACCGGCCCGGCCCTGCTGCGCGGCCGGCGCGGCTGGACCCTGGCCGCCGTGGTCACCGCTGCCGTCTCTGTCGTCGGACGGGCCGCCGACGGCCGGGTCTGGCCCGAGGACGTGACCGTGGCGATCGCCGGACCGGTCAACACCGCCAAGGACTGGATGGTCGACCACCTCTACACCGGGGTGCCCGTCGTCGGCGGTACCGCCGACCTCGCGTCCCACTTCACCAGCGGTGTCCTCAACCCGCTGCGGAGCGGGCTCACCGCACTGCCCTGGTGGGCGGTGCTGCTGGTCGTCGCCGCCCTCGCGCCGGCCATCGGCACCTGGCGCACCGCGACCACCGCGGTGCTCGCCATGGCGGCGATCGGTGTCCTCGGGGTGTGGAAGCCCTCGATGGACACCCTGAGCCAGGTGCCCGCCGCCGTCGCCGTCACCCTGGTCCTCGGCTTCGGCATCGCCATCGGGGCCGCGCGCAGCGAGCGCCTGGAACGATTCCTGCGACCGGTCCTGGACGTCTCCAGACCATGCCGCAGTTCGTCTACCTGATCCCCGTCGTCGCCCTCTTCGGCGTCGGCCGCGCCCCCGCCGCCGCGGTCATCTACGCGCTGCCCGCCGTCATCCGCATCACCACCCAGGGCCTGCGCGGCGTCGACCCGGCTGCGATGGAGTGCGCCCGCTCGCTGGGCGCGCCCCCGGCCAGCAACTGCGCCAGGTCCAGATCTCCCTGGCCAGGCACTCTCCGCTGCTCGCCGTCAACCAGGCGGTCGTCCTGGTCCTCGCCGTCGTCATCATCGGCGGACTCGTCGGATCGGGCGCACTCGGTTACGAGGTCGTCCTCGGTCTCGCCCAGGGCGACCTGGCCACCGGCCTCGTCGCCGGTGCGGCCATCGTCTGCCTCGGCCTGATGCTCGACCGGGTCACCCAGCCCACCACCCGCCGCCAGCGACAGGAGAGCTGAGATGAACCGCACCCGCACCCGCCTGCTCGTGGCGCTCGCCTCGGCCGGGGCCCTGCTCGCCACGGCCGGCTGCGGCGCCGCCGACATGACCAAGCAGGCCTCGCCCTTCGCGGCCCCCGCCGGGGTCAGGACGGTCACGCTCTCCGTCCAGTCCTGGGGCGCGCCCAGGCGAACGTCGCCGTGGCGGAGCAGCTCCTCAAGGAGAAGCTCGGCTACCGCGTCGACCTGGTCCAGACCGACGAGGTACCCGGCTGGGACGCCCTCAGCCAGGGCCGGGTCGACGCGATCCTGGAGGACTGGGGCCACCCGGACCAGGAGAAGCTGTACGTCGACGAGAAGAGGACGATCGTTTGGGGCGGTGACCTCGGGGTCACCGGCCACATCGGGTGGTACGTCCCGAAGTACTGGGCCGACAAGAACGCCGACGTCACCGACTGGAAGAACCTCAACAAGTACGCGAAGGAGCTGAGGACCGCCGAGAGCGGCGGCAAGGGCCAGCTGATGGACGGCTCGCCGTCCTACGTCACCGACGACGTGGCGCTGGTGAACAACCTGGACCTGGACTACAAAGTGGTCTTCGCCGGCTCCGAGGCGGCCCAGATCACCCAGATCCAGCAGTTCGCCAAGCAGGAGAAGCCCTTCCTCAGCTACTGGTACCAGCCGCAGTGGCTGTTCAAGGAGGTGCCGATGGTCGAGGTGAAGCTCCCCGAGTACACGGACGCCTGCGCGGCCAAGGACCCGGCGGACATCGACTGTGCGTACCCGACGACGCCCCTGCAGAAGTTCCTCAACGCCGACTTCGCCGAGCGCGGTGGCGAGGCGTCCGCGTTCCTGAAGAAGTTCCAGTGGTCGGAGAAGGACCAGAACGAGGTCTCCGAGATGATCGCCCAGCAGAAGCTCACGCCCCAGGAGGCGGCGGAGCGCTGGATCGAGCGCCACCCGGACGCGTGGAAGAAGTGGCTTCCGCAGGACTGAGGTCCTGAGGTCCGGGTGCCCGGCTCCTTGAGGGAGCCGGGCACCCGCTGTTTTTCCGCCCGTCCCGCTACCGGGCCCGGACCGTAGCCAGGATGTCCCGGTCCGGCTGGAGCGTCAGGCCCGTCACGGGCGCGATCTCGCCCGGTTCGACGTCCAGGGTGAAGCGGCGGGCCAGCACGGCCAGCAGGAGGACGGACTCCACCATCGCGAAGCGCGTACCGATGCAGACCCTGGGCCCGCCGCCGAACGGGAACCACGCGTACTCCGCGATCTCGTCGCCGCTCGTAGCGTCCCAGCGCTCGGGCCGGAACTCCTCCGGCTCGGGGAACCAGCGTGCGTCGCGGTGCGTGGACCACTGGCTCGTCCACACCCGGGTGCCCTCCTCGACCGGCAGACCCCCGATCGACGCGCCTTCCTTCGCGACCCCGGTGATCAGCCAGACGGCCGGGTACAGCCGCAGAGTCTCCTTCACCACCGCCTGGGCGTACGTCAGCCGGGCGTAGTCCTCGAAGCCGGGCTCCCGGTCGCCGAGCACCTGGTCCAGCTCATCGGCGAGCGCGTCGCGGACCCGGGGGTTGCGGGCAAGCAGGTACCACGCCCACACCAGCGTCGTACTCGTCGTCTCGTGGCCGCCGATGTACAGCGTGACCGCCTCGTCGCGGATCTCCTCGTCGCTGAGGTGCGTCCCGCTCTCGTCGACGGCGGTGAGCAACCGGCTGAGCAGGTCGGGGCGTTCGCTCTCGCCGTCGCGGTGCCGGGCGACGACCCTCCCCACCTCGGCGTCGATGACCGCCGCGGCCTTCTTGATGCGCGCGCGGCCGGGCGTCGGCACCCAGTCGGGCAGCAGCGCGCCGATCCCGGCGAACTCCTTGCCGATCTCCATCTGGGCGACGTCCATCGCCCGTCCCATCGTCTCGGAGTCCGCCGGGGTATCCACACCGAAGATGGTGCGCACCGCGATCTTCTGCGTCAGCGCGGCCATCTCCCGCTTGACGTCGACCTGTTCACCGTCCGACCAGCTGTCCGCCAGTTCCACCGTGCAGTCCGCCATCGTGGCCGCGTACGACGTGACCTGCTTGGGTCGCACCGAGGGCTGCACCAGCGATCGTCTGCGCCGCCAGTCCCGGCCCCGCGCCACGATCATCCCGTTGCCCAGCACCGTACGGAACGCGATTCCGAGCTTCGGCTGGTCGAAAGTGTGTTCCGTCTCGGTGAGCAACTCGCCTATGCACTCGGGGTCGGCGAGGAAGACGCACCGGTTGCGGCCGAACTGCCAGCGCACCATGTCCCCGTGGCTGCGCAGGAGTTCGAAGAAGGCGAGGGGGTTCTTCGCGAACTGCGGAAGATTGCCCAGGAACGGCAGCCCCTTGGGGCCCGGGGTGAACGCATGGTCGCGAGGCTGGGTGTCGAGCGCCGGGCCGGTCTGCGTGGACATCGAGGAACTCCGCTCCCTGGGGCGCGCCACTGCCGGCGCGCAACCGTTCTGGCCCCATCGAAGAGGATGGGGGCGGCACTCCGCCAGAGGAATCGGCGGGGTGTGGCCGGAAGCCGTCATCAGCCCTACGGAGTACGCGAGTTGTCGAGCGTAGTCGCAGGGACCTCCGGATTCGAACAGGAGTTGCGGGGAGAGTTCCGCCGGCGTGCGAGGATCCCGCCATGCCGATCGATCCGCTGGTGTCCCGCGCCCGCACGCTGTGGCAGGAACTGGCGGCCGTACCGGATGCCGCATGCGGAACTCCCGCGCGCCCAGCGGTCCTTGTCGCTCCGGACTCGTCCCTGGCGCCGCCGTCCTGGGTGGGCTTGGTGCCCGTCGGGGCGCCGCGCCGACCGGCCGCTGCTCTTCGGGCGACGACGGCAGTTCGACGACACCCCCTAGCCGGCCCGGGGCACCACGACGACCTGGTGCTCGTCCTCGTACACGATCCTGCCGGGATCTACGGACTCCAGCCGCTCGCACGGCACCCCGTGCGCGGCCAGCAGCGCGAGCTAGCCGGGAGCCCGGTCCAGCAGATGTGTCGCCGACGTCTTGAACCAGGCGACCGCCCCCGGGTTCACCCCGGGGTCGTACACCGCCGGATCGACGCGCGAGGGGTCGGTGTACGCGGCGTCGTACCAGTCGTTCGCCGCCCGCCAGAAGCGGTGCTGCTCCGCGGTCAGGCGGCCCTCCCGGGCCAGTCCGTTGGCCAGTCCGAAGATCCCGGTGAAGATGCCCCGCTGGTTGCGCTCGGTGCTCTGGAACCGTACGTACGTCGTCGTCCCGCTCATCCCGTTCCCCTCCGCCGCGGCCGGGCAGGGGCATCCTGCCGATCATGCCGACTCGCGTGCCCGGGCACAGCGCATCGCGGCGTTGTCGTCGGTCGCCAAGGCGCTTTCCCCGAGCTCTCGGCTTCGGTCGAGCAGGGGAGCCATGGGCCATGGCTATGTCCTGGTCCAGCGCCCCGGCGAACAGGCCGACGGACAGGACCCCGGCAGTGCCGAGCCCGGACCGGGCCGGAGCGCCCCGTCGGGCAGCGCGCCGAGTGTGGTCACGGCGGACACCGCGACCCGCGGGTTGTCCACGAAGAACTGTCACACCGGCCGTGCCTCCCCGACCTCGAAGACCCCGCCCCTGTCGGGCGAAAGGACCTTCGAGGTCCGGGAAGCGCCACTCGGGGGAGTGGCCGGTGGGACCGTCAGACGCCCTGCGGCGTCCCGGCCGGCCGGCCCCGGCCCCGCGTCAGCGAGTAGCCGAACACGGCGGCCAGCGCGGCGAGCACACCGCCGCCCACGGTCCACAGCCAGCGGTCGGTCCACCAGCCCGAGGCCCAGCCGTCCTCCGGCTCACCGGCGGGCAGCGTCCGGGGCGCCGCCGAAGCGTCCCCTTCGTCCGCCGAGGAGACCGAGACGCCCGGCACCAGCGGCTCGGAGAGCGCGCCGTCCACGTCATGGGCCCCGCCCTGCTCCTTCATGGTCGCCTTCACCTCGACGCCGACCGGCAGTCCGAGGTCGGCGGCGGGCAGATCCACCACGGTGAGACGGATGTAGTAGCTGCCGGGCAGCGGGTCGTTCGCCCACGGCTCGGACCAGGACCGCACGGGCCGCAGCACGCAGGACAGCTCGACGGTGGCCGCGTCGGCCGCCGCCTTCCTGGTCTGGTGCCCGTACATACAGGCCTGGCGGCGGCGCAGCCCGTCGTACACATCGACCTGCCAGGTGGAGGCGCCGCGCCGGGCGGCGCTTTCGGGCAGCTTCACCGTCGCCTCGACGGTGGGCCGCTGGCCGGCGTCGGCCGGGACCACCCAGTACAGGTAGTCGCCCGCCGAGGCCTGGGCGGTGCCCGTCTGCCCCTGCCGGAGTGCGGTCGCCGTACGGAATGCGGTGCCAGCCTCGGTGGGTCCCGCGGTGTCCTCCGTGGCGCTCGCGCTCGCCGACGGGTCGTCCGCCACGGCCGGGCCCGCCGAGGTGAGCAGGGTCAGCCCGGCGAGCAGGGCTCCGGTGAGTGCGTGTCGTACGCCGCGGGTGCGGCGAGGGGTCCTGGCCATCAGTTGGTCCTCCATACGGCGACGCGCCAGCGCGAGATCCAGCCGGTCAGCAGGCCCGCGACCAGTCCGGTCAGGACGAGCACGCCGAGCAGCCACCAGCCGCGGCCGAGTCCGAAGGCCGCCACGTCGGCGGCGTCGTCCGGGCCGTCCACCACGTCCACGGTCAGTTCGACCGGCAGGCCGGGCGACTTCTTCACCGAGGCGGGCGCGGAGAAGGAGTGGGCGAGCTGGAGACATACGGTCTCGGCGGCGGGTTTGCCGTCGCCGTCGTCGCCGTCCTCCACCTCGGGTTTCGGATAGCGCAGTCCGGACGAGATCACGTCGGTGCGGCCGGTTCCGGCCTCGGAACCCCGGACGATCTCCCGTCCGTGCACGGTCACCGCCCGCAGCAGTACCCCGTAGTCGTCGTCCACGGCACGGTCGGCGGCCACGCTCGCCGAGGCGCGCAGCTCCTGACCGGGCAGCACGTCGACGCGGTACCAGCGGTGTTCGCCGATCTTCTCGCGGTCCGTGTAGAGGCCGGGCTCCAGCTTGGGAGCGGCGGAACAGCTCCCGGCACCCTCGATCGCCACCGGAGTGACCGCGGGCTCGGCGGCGCGGTCCACCAACTGCTTGACCCGGTCGGACAGTTCGTCCTTGTGCTGGACGGCGGTGTACGTGCCGCCGGTGGCCTCCGCGATACAGGTCAGCTGCTGGCGGATCTTGGCGTTGGGCACCAGACCCAGCGTGTCCACGACCAGGTGGGTGCCGCGCGCGGCGATCTCCCGCGCGACCTCGCACGGGTCGAGCGGCCCGCAGGTGTCCTCGCCGTCCGTGATGAGCACGATCCGCCGCGAACCGTCCCCGCCCTCCAGGTCGTCGGCCGCGCCGAGCAGGGCCGGGCCGATCGGGGTGAACCCGGTCGGGGCGAGGGTGGCGACCGCGGTCTTCGCTTCCGTACGGTCGAGCGGGCCGACCGGGTAGAGCTGCCGGGTGTCCTTGCAGCCGACTTTGCGGTCGTCGCCCGGATAGTCCGCGCCGAGCGTCCGGATGCCGAGCCGCACCTGTTCGGGCACCGCGTCCAGGACATCGTTGAACGCCTGCTTGGCGGCGGCCATCCGGGACTGGCCGTCGATGTCGCGGGTCCGCATCGAGCCGCTGACGTCGAGCACCAGCTCGACCTTGGGGGAGGGGGTGGCGGGGGCTTCGTCGGCGGCGGCGGGAATCGCGGTGCCGAGCCCGGCGGCCAGGGTGGCGAGCGTTATGCCCACCCCGGTCGTCAGCCGTTTTCTTGTGATCATCGCCGGATCCTATGGAAGATCAGTTCGTATTCCCAACCGGGGCCCTCGTGGCGTGGGATCACGGGTGAGGAGGGGGCCGACCGGCGCGGAGAATCCTGTGCTGCCGCCGTGGGGATGGATTCCCCGTTGTTCCTGGTGGACCGGGGGTGGCCGGGCGCCGTCCCCGTCGAGCACCGGACCGAGTTGACGGAAGACTCGGCCTGGGCTTCGCTCGTCCGTCGGAGCCGGGGGTTCAGCCGCCGAGCAGGGGACCGGACGCGCGCTCCAGGACCGAGGTGACCCGCCCCCAGGTCTCCACGTCACGTTCCACCGGGGGCAGCTGACGATCCGTCCCCGACCTCTGCCAGACCGTCGCCAGCGCCACCGGGTCGCCGCCGCCCGCCGCCGACGCGGCGAGCGCCGCCGCGCCGAGGGCGACCAGCTCCTTGCTGCCCGGGATGACGAGCGGGCGGCCCGAGAGCCGGCGCACCGTCTCCACCCACATCCGCCCCCGCGCCCCGCCGCCGATCAGGCGCAGCGGGCGGCTTGCGATCCCGGGTGCGGCGGGATCGAGGCCGCAGGCCGACAGCAGTTCGTCCAGGGCCCGCAGTACGGTGACGGCCGCGCCCTCGTAGGCGGCGCCCAGCAGTTGCTGCCGGGTCGTGTCGTGGCGCAGCCCGGTCAGCAGCCCGGACGCGGTCGGCAGGTCGGGGGTCCGTTCGCCGTCGAGGTACGGGAGCACCACCGCCTCGCCGCCGGGTGCGGCGTCCTCGCGGTCCAGGCCGAGCAGGGCGGCCACCTTGTCCACGGCGAGCGTGCAGTTGAGGGTGCAGGCCAGCGGGAGGTACGTACCGTCGGCGGCGGCGAAGCCGTTCAGCGCGGTGGACGCGGGCCGGGTGCGGGAGGCGGCGAACACCGTGCCGGAGGTGCCGAGGCTGAGGGCCGGGTGGTCCAGCAGGCCGTCGCCGCCCAGCCCGAGGCCCACGGCGGCGCTCATGTTGTCGCCGGTGCCGGCTGCCACCGCGATGCCCGCGGGTAGCCCGAGTGCGCGCGCCGCCGCGCCGGTGAGTGAGCCGATCCGGGCCGCTCCGGTGGGCGCGACCTCCGGGAGCAGGGCCGTGTCGAGTCCGAGGAGCTCCAGCAGGACGGGGTCGTAGGCGCCGGTGGCGGTGGAGTACCAGCCGCTGCCGGAGGCGTCTCCCGGGTCGGTGGCGGCGACGCCCGCGAGGCGTTCGGTCAGGAAGTCGTGGGGGAGCCGGACCGCTGCCGCGTTCGCCGTGCTCGCGGGTTCGTTCTCGCGCAGCCACTGCCACTTGGAGGCGGTGATGGACGCCACCGGCACGGAGCCGGTCCGCGCCGTCCAGGCCCCGGGCCCGCCGAGCGCCGCGGTGAGGGCGGCGGCCTGCGGTGCGGAGCGGGTGTCGTTCCACAGCAGCGCGGGCCGCAGCGGTCGGCCCGCCCCGTCCAGCACGACGAGCCCGTGCTGCTGTCCGGCGACGGCGATGCCGGTGACCGCGCGGGCGGGGAGGCCGGATCCCTTGAGTCCGGCGGCGACCGCCTCGCACAGGGCCCGCCACCAGATCTCCGGATCGCTCGTCCGGGCCCCGGCCTCGCCGGTGACCACGTGCGGGGCGCGCCCCACGGCGAGCTGCTCACCGGTCACGGCGTCGATGAAGGCGGCCTTGGTGGACTGGGTCGAACTGTCCACGCCGATGACGACGGCGGGTGACGGCATGAGAAGCCTCTTTCGCGCTGCGGGTGCTGGTCACGGGTGCCGGTCATTCGGCTGCGGCACAAACAAATTACGGGATGTGCGGCCCCCTGGACAGGGGGTCGGAGGTGTTCCGTGCGGCAGGGGTGTTCCGTGCCCGGGGTGCGGTGTGCTTGATTAGTCATGACACTGAACAAATAGGGGTGCCGGGTTTGCGGCCGGGCGTCCCGACGGCAGGCGAAGGCGGTCGGACGACGATGACGGAACGCTTCACCCCCACCCCCGAGGACAAGTTCAGTTTCGGCCTGTGGACCGTGGGCTGGCAGGGCCGGGACCCTTTCGGCGACGCGACCCGCGCGGCCATCGACCCCGTCGAGTCGGTGCGGCGGCTCGCGGAGCTGGGCGCCTGGGGCGTGACCTTCCACGACGACGACCTGATCCCCTTCGGGGCGCCGGAGACGGAGCGCGAAAGGGTCGTCAAGCGCTTCCGGCAGGCGGTCGACAGCAGCGGGCTCGTCGTGCCCATGGTGACGACGAACCTCTTCACCCATCCCGTCTTCAAGGACGGCGGGTTCACCGCCAACGACCGTGGCGTGCGCCGCTACGCACTCCGCAAGACCCTGCGCAACATCGACCTCGCCGTCGAGCTGGGCGCGAGCACCTTCGTGGCGTGGGGCGGCCGCGAGGGGGCCGAGTCCGGCGGAGCGAAGGACGTCCGCCTGGCTCTCCACCGGATGAAGGAGGCCTTCGACCTGCTGGGCGAGTACGTCACCGAGCAGGGGTACGACCTCCGCTTCGCCATCGAACCCAAGCCGAACGAGCCGCGTGGCGACATCCTGCTGCCCACCATCGGCCACGCCCTGGCCTTCATCGAGCGCCTGGAGCGCCCCGAGCTGGTCGGCGTCAACCCGGAGACCGGGCACGAGCAGATGGCCGGGCTCAACTTCCCGCACGGCATCGCCCAGGCCATGTGGGCGGACAAACTCTTCCACATCGACCTCAACGGCCAGTCCGGCATCAAGTACGACCAGGACCTACGCTTCGGCGCGGGCGACCTGCGCCAGGCCTTCTGGCTCGTCGACCTGCTGGAGAGCGGCTACGAAGGACCCCGCCACTTCGACTTCAAGCCCCCGCGCACCGAGGACTACGACGGAGTCTGGGCCTCGGCCGCGGGCTGCATGCGCAACTACCTCATCCTCAAGGAGCGGGTCGCCGCGTTCCGCGCCGACCCCGAGGTGCGGGCGGCCCTGCGCGCGTCCCGCCTGGACGAACTGGCGCGTCCCACCGCCGGCGACGGCCTGGCGAGCCTTCTCGCCGACCGCAGCGCGTACGAGGACTTCGACGTGGACACCGCCGCCGCACGAGGCATGGCCTTCGAGGCGCTGGACCAGCTCGCCATGGACCACCTGCTCGCCGTGCGCTGACGAAAGTGATGAGCCCGGCGCCGCTGACGCACGGGGTGAACCGGCGCCGCCAGAGGCACGGGGTGAGGCGCTGCCGCTGACGTACCGGGTGAGCCGGGGCCGGACGGTCCCGGCTCACCCGCCGGACGGCTCCGCGTACGCCACCGGATCGTCCAGCACGTCCTGCACCACGAGCGCCGCCGCGCCCCGCGCCGCGTCGCCCGCCACCGACGACGCCCGGAGCCGGCCGCTGCCCGGGGACCAGAGCCCCGACACCACGCGGCCGGTCAGCTCCTCGTCGGCGAGCGGCGCCAGCCACGGCATCAGGCCCCGGTAGATCCCGCCGAGGACCACCGCGTCCGGGTCGATCAGGTTCACCGCCCCCGACAGCACCCGGCCCAGCATCCGGCCCGCCTCACCGACCGCGGCCACCGCACGCGGGTCCCCGGCCCCCGCGCGCCGCTCCAGCTCCAGCACCCCACAGGCGCCGCCGAGCCCCTCGATCCCGGCCGCCCGCAGCAGCGCCGCCTGTCCGGCGTACTGCTCCAGGCACCCCCGCGACCCGCACCGGCACTCCGGCCCCGCCGGATCCACCACCACATGGCCGATCTCCCCGGCGAACCCGTGCGCACCGCGCAGCAGTTCGCCGTTGAGGACGAGCGCGCCGCCGACCCCGATCTCGCCGGTCAGATAGAGGAAAGTGCGCACCTCGTCGAGCCCGCCGAACCACAGCTCGGCCAGCGCCGCGAGATTGGCCTCGTTCTCCGAGGCGACCGGCAGGACGGGGTGGCCGGGGCGCAGGGCGGCGAGGGTGTCGGCGAACAGTTCCTGCGCCGGGACCTCGTTCCAGCCGAGGTTGGGGGCCTGCCGCACCGAGCCGCCGGAGACGAGACCCGGCAGCGCCAGCGCCGCGCCCACCGGACGCAGCTCCTGCTCGTACGCCGACTCCAGGGTCCGCGCGGCGATCCGGGCCGCCCGCGCCAGGGTCTCCCCGGCGGACGCGCCCCGGTTGTCGAGGTGTTCGGTCTGCCGGACCCGGCCGGTGCCCGCCAGATCCACCACGCACACCGACACGTAATCGATGTTGATCTCCACGCCGAGCCCGGCCGGACCGGTGCGGGCCACCTTGAGCGCGGTGCCGGGGCGGCCCGCGTGACCGCTGAACGTCTTGCCCGACTCGGTGAGGAACCCGCTGTCCATCAGCTGCTCGACGAGCGAGGACACCGCGGCCCGGGTCAGCCCGATCCGGGCGGCCACCCCGGCACGGGTCGCCTCGCCGCGCTCGCCCTCGTCCCGCACGGCGCGCAGTACCAGGCTCAGATTGTGCCGTCGCACGGTGTCCTTGTCGGCCTTGGGCCCCAGCGGAGTGAGGATGCTCTTCATATCGTCGCCGAGCCTATGTGATGAGGGGCCCCCGGCGGGGGTGCGGGAAGGGCCGTACCGCGGAAGCGAGAGGGGCGGTACCGGGGGTGGGGTTGGTTCCGGCCGTCCGGCCGGAACCAACCCCACCCCCTCGGGCTCCGCTCAGGGCTTGACGCCCCGGGCCGTCAGCATGTCCGCCATCAGGCCGATCTCCGACTGCTGGCCGCGGACCATGCCCGCCGCCAGGTTCCGGATGGCATCCGTCTTCGCCGTACCTGCGGCGGCCTGCGCCATGTCCGCACCCGCGCGGTGGTGCACGGTCATCAGCCGCAGGAACAGCACCTCGGCCTTCTCGCCCTTCGCGGCCGTGAGGGCCGCCAGCTCCGCGTCGGTGGCCATGCCCGGCATCAGCGAACCGTCGTCGGTCGGGGTGAGGGTGTGCCCCATCCACTCCATCGGCGGCCCGGCCGCGCTCTTCGGCAGCCCCCAGATCTCCAGCCAACCCAGCATCATGCCGCGCTGGTTGGCCTGGGTGTTGATGATGTCGTACGCGAGCCGCCGCAGGTCCTCGTCGTCGGTGCGGTCCCGCACGATGAACGACATCTCGACCGCCTGCTGATGGTGGATCGCCATGTCCCGGGCGAAGCCCGCGTCCACGGAGTCCTCCGCGGGAGCGGACCGCGCCGCCGAGGACGCCCCGGACGGGGAGGCCGAGGAGGAGCGTACGACCATCAGAGCCACCAGCCCGAGCGCCACGAGCAGCACGGAGACTCCCGCGAGGATCATCCGACGGGTGGAGCCGGAAGTCGCCAGGGCGGTCACTTGTCCAGCCCGCCGGTGCAGGCGGCCCCCGGCTCAGGGGTCTGCGGGCCCTGCACGTACTTGGTGAAGAACTGTCCGACGCGGTCGTCCTCCGCGCTCTTGACGGTGACCTGCTTGCCCCACGCGCTGAGCATCAGTGGGTCCTTCTGGTCCTTGACCGGGCTCATCAGGGAGTACGGAGTCGACTTGACCTTCTTCGTGAGCGCCTCGATGTCCGCGTCCGAGGCCTCGTCGTTGTACGTGACCCAGACCGCGCCGTGCTCCAGCGAGTGCACGGCGTTCTCCTTCGGTATCTCGTCGGTGTACACGTCCGCGTTGCAGTTCATCCAGACCTGGTCGTGGTCGCCGCCGACGGGCGGGTTCATCGGGTAGTCGACCTTGGTCGCCACGTGCTCCTGCGTCAGCTTGTCCCAGCTGCGCTCGCCGGTGACCGGCGAGGTCTTGGCCTGCTCGTCCTTCTTGTCCTTCTCGTTGGCCTGCGCCATCAGATAGCCGCCTCCGGCGACCAGGGCGGCGACGACGGCCACCGACGCGCTGATGGTGATGATGCGGACCCGCCGCTCGCGGGCGCGCTCCTTGCGGCGCGCCTCTTCGAGCTTGGCGCGGCGCGCCGAGGCCGGGGTGTTCTGGTTCTTGGGGGAAGCCATGGGAAGTCCTCGTCGTTCAACCGATGCATACGGGCGATGCATGAAGGGGGAAGGGACACAGGGGTAAGGGATGCGGGGCACACGGAAAGCCGCTCCCGGTGAACCGGCGCCAGGGCGCGACGGGAGAGCGGATCCGGCCTCTAGATCCGTTGGACCTGTAGGAGCAGTTGATCGACGGAACGCACACCGTCGTGTGCGGGACCCCGGGTGGCCGCCGCACCGGTGAGCGGGGAGGCGGGGACGAAGGCCACGGAGGCGGGGACGGCCACGGGGGCGGACGACGCCGGAAGCACGACGGCCACCGTGTGCGTCGAGCCGCCGTGGCACGACGACCCGATCCCGCGGTCCGCCGGCGCGGCCAGGACGACCGGCTCGAAGGCCGCGTCGGGCGTCGGGGTGAACGCGCGGACGGCGGTCGCCTCCGCGGGGCCCGCCATGACCGGCACGGCGGCGGACGAGGTGGTGACCGAGCAGCAGAAGAGCATGGCCAGCAGGAAGAACACCCAGCCCAGGGCGAAGGGCGCGCGGGAGCGGCACCGCTGCCGGTCGGTCCGCGTGCTCACCCTGGTCATCGCCCGTCATCGTAGTGGGTGCATGAAGATTCAAAGAATATGGGTCGAGCTGTCCGCAGGATAGTGTGCCTGAGTGACCACGTAGTCGAGCATAGCTCCGGGCTGGTTCCCTGACCCTCATGGCGCACCTCAGCTGCTGCGCTACTGGGACGGGGCCCGGTGGACCGAGCACACGCACCCGGCCGAGGGGCAGCAGCCCCCCGCCGGCGCCGCCGCCCAGCAGGCCCCGGGAACTGTCGGGGCCCCTGCCCAGCAGGCTCCGGCCGCTGCCGGGGTCCCCGCCCAGCAGGCCGTGTCCGCCGGTTCGCTCTTCGACCAGCCGGTCCTGGTGGTGAACCAGAAGGCCAAGCTGATCGAGGTCACGAACGAGTACCGGGTGTTCGACCAGCACGGCGCGACCGTCGGCTCGGTCGTCCAGGTCGGCCAGAGCGCGCTGCGCAAGGTGCTCCGGTTCGTCTCCGGCATCGACCAGTACCTGACGCACCGCCTGGAGATCCGCGACGCGCACGGCCGGCCGCAACTGCTGCTGACCCGCCCCGCGAAGTTCATCAAGTCGCGCGTCATCGTCCAGCGCCCCGACGGGCAGCCCGTCGGCGAGATCATCCAACAGAACGCCATCGGCAAGATCAATTTCGCAATGACAGCCGGCGGTGTGCAGGTCGGCGCGATCAGGGCGGAGAACTGGCGCGCCTGGAACTTCGCCATCGTCGACCACAACGGCACCGAGATCGCGCGGATCACCAAGACCTGGGAAGGCCTCGCGAAGACGATGTTCACGACGGCCGACAACTACGTGCTCCAGATCCACCAGCGCCTGCCCGAGCCGCTGCTCAGTCTGGTCGTCGCCACGGCGCTGACGGTGGACACCGCCCTCAAGCAGGACGCCCGGGGTCTCGGCTGACCTGCCAGCCGTTCGCGCCCGATCCCTCAGGACGCCGCCGCCCGGAACCGGGCGGCGGCGTCCTGTCGTGCTGCGCGCGCAGAGTATTTTACAGGTGTAATACCTGTTAACGTATATGGGTGAGTGATACATCCATATGGCCTCGGCGCCCCTCCGTCCGGGCCCTCCCGCTGACCCCGGCCCTCCGGCTCTCGCGGCCCTCGGACACCTGGTTCAAACCTGCCCTCAGCGTGGTCGTCGCCTCCGCCGTACCCCATCTGACGCTGTTGGCCATCGGCCGGCCGGACCTCGTGATGTACACGATGGCCGGATCGCTCTGCGCGCTGTACGGCCACGGCCTGCCGTACGCCCGGCGGGCGCGGGCCGTCGCGGGCGTGGTGCTCGGCATGACCGCCGGCCTTGCCGTCTCCCTGGTCACCGCCTCCCTCACCGGATCGACCGCCGTGCTCATCGCCGTCGGCGCGCTGCTCGCCGCCGCCCAGAAGGTGCTGTGCGACGCCACCCGGATCGGGCCGCCCGCCCATGTGGTTTTCACCTTCGTCAGCTCCGCCGCCCTCTTCACCCCGCAGCGCCCGGAGCCGATCCCCGGCCACCTCGCCCTGACGCTCGGCGCGGGCGCGTTCGCCTGGCTGGTCGCCGTCGCGCCCGCCCTGGTCCGCCGTGA
>NZ_NEUE01000298.1:0-12892 GCF_002910905.1 Streptomyces sp. SM11
GCCCCGCCCGCCGCACCCCGAAGGCCCCGCGGGTCCGTCCGGCCGACACCCTCGTCCTGCGCCGCGGCCCGCTGTCCCTCCTCGTCACCCGGCGCGCCGCCCTCGCCGCCCTCGCCCTCACCGGGGCTCTCGTGCTCGCCGTCGTCCTCTCCGCGTACGCGGGCCAGAGCGACATGGGCGTCGGACGCACGTTCCGCGCGGTGCTCGGCCAGGGCGACCGCTTCGACGTCCTGCTCGTCCAGAAGTTCCGCCTCGGCCGCATCGTCGCCGGACTCACCGCCGGCGCCGCCCTCGGCCTCGCGGGCTGCCTCACCCAGACCCTGGCCCGCAACCGTCTGGCCACCCCCGAACTCCTCGGCGTCAACGACGGGGCCACCGCCGCCGTCCTGCTCTCCGTCACCCTCAGCGCCACCGGATCCTTCGGCGCCTGGTGGGCCGGGCCGATCGGCGCCCTGGTCGCCGTCATCGTCGTCACCACCGTCTCCGGCGGCCTCGGCCAACGTGGCTACCGCGTCCTCGTCGTCGGCCTCGCCATGTCCGCGCTGGCCTCCGCGATCACCCAGGTGGTCCTGTCCCGCCGGTCCCTCTCCTCCGCGAGCTCGCTGTACGTATGGACCTCGGGCAGCCTCAACGGACGCAGCTACTCCGTCGCCCTCCCCGTCCTCATCGGCCTCGCGGTCCTCGTCCCCATCAGCCTGGCCGTCGCCCGCCACCTGGGCGTCCTGCGCTTCGACGACGCGACGGCCTCCTCGCTCGGCTCCGCCCCCGGCCGGGTCCGCGCCCTCTCCCTGCTCCTCGCCGTCGCCCTCGCCGGCCTCGCCGTCGGCATCTGCGGCCCCGTCGGCTTCGTGGCGCTCGCCTCCCCGGTCATCGCCTCCCGGCTCGCCGGCCCCCTGCGCGTACCGCTCGTCGGCTCGATGCTCACCGGGGCCGTCCTCGTCGTCGCCGCCGACACCCTCGGCCGCATCGCGTTCGACGGTGTCGAGCTCCCCGTCGGCATCGTCACCACCGTCCTCGGCGGCCCCTTCCTGCTCTGGGTGCTGCTCGGCCGCTCCGCAGCCACCCGCGTATGAAAGGCAATGAGACCGTGACCTACCCGCCGCGCAACAACCCGCCGGCCCCTCCGGCACCCGAGGCACCGACCGGACCCGGGGCGACCGCGGTACGGAGCCCCCTGCTGCGTACGCTCCTTGAGGACGTACGTGCGGGCAAGCCCGGCGCCGAGGAGGCGTTCTGGCGCCACGTGACCACCACCGGAGCCCCGCTCGTCGAGCCCGACCCCGAGGGCGACCCCGGCCACCGGCTGGTCACCTTCGTCCACCGCGAGGACCCTGCCCGCCCCGCCACGCACGTCCTGGCCCTGGTCCACACGGTCACCGACAAGGACCGGCACGCGGGCGACCTCGCCCCGCATCTGATGGACCGCCTCGAAGGCACCGGCGTCTGGGCGATCAGTCACCGGCTGCGCGCCGACCACCGCGCCTCGTACCAGTTCCACGCCACCGACGGCACCCGCCAGGACGCCCTGCGCGCCGACCGGGCCTCCTGGCTCCGGGTCCTCGACCACGCCGAACCCGACCCGCTCAACGACCGGGCCCCGCTGCCCTCCCGGGACGGCCGCAACCCCGCCTCCGTATGCGAACTCCCCGAAGCCCCGGCGCAGCCGCGCACCCGGCGGCGCGAGGACGTGGACCGGGGGCGAACGCTGGACGCCGAGGTCGACGGCCGCCGGATCTCGGTCCACCTGCCGCCCGGGCACCGCCCGGACGGCGACCCGTACGCGCTCGCCGTGCTTCTCGACGGTGAGATGTGGGGACCGGTCCTCGGCGTCGGTGACATCCTCGACAACCTGCACGCCGACGGGGGTCTGCCGCCCACCGTGGCGGTCCTGGTCGACACCATGGGCCGGCGCATGGAAGACCTGGCGTGCAGCGCCCCGTTCGTCGACTGGCTCGCCGACACCCTGCTGCCCTGGACGGAGCAGGAGTACCGGGCCGGGGCCGACGCCGCACGGACCGTCGTCGCCGGGCAGAGCGCGGGCGGACTCACCGCCGCGTTCGCCGCCTTCCAGCGGCCCGACCGCTTCGGCCTCGCCCTCTCCCAGTCCGGCTCCTTCTGGTGGCCCGACGACGAACGCGGCAGCGAGTGGCTCACCGGCCAGTACGCCCGTGCGGAACGCAGGCCGGTGACCCTCCACCTGGAGGTCGGCCTCCAGGAATGGATGCTCCTCGCGGAGAACCGCAGGTTCCGCAATGTGCTGCGCGCCCGCGGATACGACGTCCGCTACCGCGAGTTCAACGGCGGCCACGACTACGCCTGCTGGCGCGGCGGCCTGGCCGAAGGCCTGGCGGAACTGCTCGGCGGACGCTGAGCCCCCTCCGTGACCCCGCTCCCGGCGACGGCAAGGGGCGGGGCGGCATCCCCCTTCCGGATACCGCCCCGCCCCTTTGCTGTTGCCGTCTGGCGTCGTGCCGCCTCAGCCCTTGACGGCCGGCACCTCGTCCGCCGCCAGGCCCGCGCCGGGGCCGGGCGGCCCGTCCTCCTCCTCCTCGTCGTCGAACGGCGGCGGCTGCGGGGCCTCGCGCGGCAGCCGCAGCGCGATCAGCGCCCCGGCCGCGACGAGCGCCGCCGTCACCCAGACCGCCGTACGGTACGGGCCCGGATCAGCGGCCTCCGTGACGTGGCCGCCCCCGATCACCGCCGCACAGGCGGCGATCCCCAGCGCACCGCCCAGCGTGCGGACGATCTGGAACAGGCCCATCGCCTGGCCCATGTCGGCGGGCCCGATCGACTCGAACCCGGAGATCTGCACGGTCAGCACCGCCGTCCCCAGCACCAGACCGATCAGGAACATCAGCCCGCGCACGCTCCACGCGTTCTCCGCCACCCCGGGCATCGCGAGTGCCCCGAAGACCCCGGCCGCGACCAGCAGCGCCGGCACGGTCAGCAGCCGGGGGCCGAGCCTCGGCAGCAGCCGGTCCACCACCTGCGAGGCCAGCATCAGCCCGACCGCCTCCGGGAACACGCTCAGCCCGGCGTCCAGCGCCGACGCACCCAGGCTCGCCTGGTAGAGCAGCGGGAAGACGAACAACACGCCCATCAGCCCGGCCGCGGTCACCCCGGCCAGCGCGGACGCCGACCCGTACACCCGGTCGGCGAGCAGCCGCAGTTTCAGCAACGGTGTCTTCGCCCGCACCTGGTGCAGGACCGCCGCCACCAGCAGAACGGAGCCCAGGACGGCGCTGACGGCGACGGCGGGCCGGGACCAGCCCTGCGAGGGGCCGAAGCCGAGCGCGTACGTCAGCAGACCCAGTGCCGGAGTGGCCAGCCAGAAGCCGACGGTGTCGAACCGCCCCTCGGGGCCCTCGACATGCTCGCGCAGGCCGAAGACGCCCAGCAGCACCGCCGCCGCACCGATCGGCACGTTCACGAAGAACAGCCAGTGCCAGGAGAGGTGTTCGGTGAGCAGCCCGCCCAGCGGCGGACCGAGCGCGGGCATCAGAGCCGTCGGCACGATCAGCACCTTGGCCAGCTTCATCCGCTCGTGCGGCGGGAACGCCCGGAACAGCAGCGTCATCCCGACCGGCGTCAACAACCCGCCCGCCAGGCCCTGCGCGGCCCGCGCCACCACCAGTGTGCTGAGGTCCGGCGCCAGACCGCAGACGGCCGAGGCGATCGTGAACGCGGCCAGCGCGCCCAGGAACACCCGCTTCGTCCCGAACCGGTCGCCCAGCCACCCCGCCACCGGCAGCCCCACCGCGAGCGCGACCAGGAAGGCCGTCTCCACGGTGTTCGCCGCCGACAGCGGACGACCGAAGTCGCCCGCGATCGTGTACAGCGCCGGGTTCACGATCGTCGAGTCCAGGCCGTTCATGCACATCGCGGCCGTGTAGACGAGGACGACCGCGACCCGGGGGCGTATCCGGGGCCGGATCAGCAGCCCGCTCACCGCGCGGTGGCGGCTACGGGGCCGTCCCAGTGCGCGGTGATCCAGTCCAGCGCCTCCTGCCGGGCGCACGGACCGTGAGCCGTCGTCCAGCCCTCCGGCACCGCCGCGAACAGCGGCCACAGCGAGTGCTGACCCTCGTCGTTGGCCAGGACCAGGAACTCCCCCTCCGCGTCGAAGGGGTTGGCGGATGCGTCGCTCATCGGTGTCACTTCTCCAGCTCGGTCAGTCGGTCGGCGACCACGCGCGCGATGTGCGCGATCGGTTCGGGCAGGGTCATGTCCTTGTGGGAGCAGGCGACGTTCGTGTTGTCGATGCGCCCGCTCACGTACGGGGTCCAGGTCTCCGGCGTCAGGGTGTCGTCGATGGTGTCCACCGTGGCCCGGAAGAACAGCACATCGCCCCGGAACACCCGGTGGTCGTAGGCCCGCACCAGATCGTTGGTGTTGAGGTACACCTCGCCGAGCGCCTCGATCCTCGTGGCGGAGAGCGTGGCCAGCGGGGAGCCCTCGCGGCGCAGCACCTCCACCACGTTCGCCGTGTTCAGCTCCTTGTCCCCGAGGCTCTCGGGGCCGTAACCGCCCATGGTGAGCAGCGATTCGAGGGCCTCGGCCCGATCGGGCACCGGCAGGCCCCGGAAGCCCTCGGCGGGGTACGCGTCCAGGATCGCCAGCAACTCCACCTTGTGACCCGCCTCCTGGAGGACCGCCGCGACCGCGTGCGCGATGATCCCGCCGGTCGACCAGCCGAGCAGCCGGTAGGGGCCCTCGGGCTGGACCTCGCGGATCCGGGAGCCGTAGTGCGCGGCCAGCTCCTCCAGGGTGGTCGGCAGCGGCTCGTCCGCCGTCGCCTCGCCGACGCCCTGGGCCTGGAGTCCGTAGATCGGTACATCGGCGGGCAGATGGCGGATCAGACCGGCGTAGCACCAGCTCAGACCGCCCGCCGGGTGCACGCAGTGGACCGGGGCGCGGTCGCCGGGGCGGGCGGGCCGCAGTGGCAGCAGCACATCCAGCGGATCCGCCTCGCGCGAGACGTCCAGCGCCGTGTCCAGCGCGGCGGGCGTCGGAGCCTGGAACACCGTGCCGATCGACACCTCGATACCGAACGCCGACCTGATCCGCCCGGCCAGGCGCACCGCGAGCAGTGAATGGCCGCCCAGGTCGAAGAAGTTGCCCTCCACCCCGACGGACGGCAGTCCCAGCACCTCCGCGAAGACCGAACAGAGCTGCTCCTCGCGGACCGTGCGCGGCGCGCGTCCACCGGCGTTCACCGGCGCGCCCGGCGCGGGCAGTGCCTTACGGTCCAGCTTGCCGTTGCCGGTGAGCGGCAGCCGCTCCAGCACCACCACCGCCGAGGGCACCATGTGCACCGGCAGCGCGGCGGCGGCGTGCTCGCGCAACGAGGCCGGCGCCGGGTCCGTGCCGGGCGAGGGGACGACGTAGCCGACCAGCCGCTGGTCACCGGGTATGTCCTCACGGACCACGACCGCCACATCGGCGACCTCCGGTCGGTCGGCCAACACCGCCTCGATCTCGCCGAGTTCGATCCGGAACCCACGGATCTTCACCTGCTGGTCGCCCCGGCCGAAATACTCCAGCGTGCCGTCCACGCGCCGCCGGGCCAGGTCGCCCGAGCGGTACATCCGGCGCCCGCTCTCCCCGAAGAGCTGTGCGAACGGGTCGGCGACGAATCGCCCCGCCGTCAGGTCCGGGCGGCCCAGATAGCCGAGGGCCACCCCCTCGCCTGCGACGTACATCTCCCCGGTGACCCCGGGCGGTACCGGCCGCAGCCGGTCGTCCAGGACGTAGACGCGCAGGTCGGGGATGTTCACCCCGATGGTGCTGGAGACCGCGGAGGCGGCCGTCGCCCGGTCCAGCGCCAGATACGAGACATGGACCGTGGTCTCGGTGATGCCGTACATGTTGACCAGCTTCGGTGCGTTCTCGTGGTGGCGCGTGTACCAGTCCGCGAGCCGCCCCAGCTCCAGCGCCTCGCCGCCGAACACCACGTACCGAAGCGCCAGTTCGTGTGCCGGAGCCTCCCGGTCGGCGGCGGCCAGCTGATAGAAGGCGGACGGCGTCTGGTTGAGGACGGTCACCTGCTCGTCCGCCAGCAGCCGGAGGAGGGCGTGGGGGTCGCGGCTGGTCGCGTACGGGACGACGACGACCCGACCGCCGTACAGCAGCGCGCCCCACAGCTCCCACACCGAGAAGTCGAAGGCGTAGGAGTGGAACAGCGTCCACACGTCGTCCGGCCCGAACGAGAACCAGTGCTCGGTCGCCGTCAGCAGCCGCGTCACATTGTGCTGGGTGACCACGACCCCCTTGGGCCGGCCGGTGGACCCCGAGGTGTAGATGACGTACGCCGGGTCCGCCGGGCTCAGCGGCCGGGTGCGGTCCGCCTGGCCGAGGGGACCGTCCGGGAACCCTGCCGCCTCCTCGACGGTGATCAGCGGCAGATCGTGCGCGGGCAGCCGCTCGGCCGTCGCCGCGTCCGTGATCAGTGCCGCCGGACGGGCGTCGTCCAGCATGTAGGTGAGCCGGTCCGCCGGGTAGTCGGGGTCCATCGGCAGATACGCGGCGCCCGCCAGTGACACCGCGAGCAGCCCGGCCACCAGGTCCGTCGAGCGCGGCAGCGCGAGCGCCACGATCGAACCGGGACCGATCCCTCGGGCCGCCAGCAGCCGGGCCAGCGACTGGGCCCGGGAGGACAGTTCGCCGTACGTCAGTGACGCGCCCTCGCAGCTCACCGCCACCCGCTCCGGATGCCGGCGCGCCGCGACCCCGTAGACCTCGGCGAGCGTGAGCGGCACCGGCCGGTCGTGGCTGTCGCCGTTCGCCTCGACCAGGGCGCGGTGGACCTCGTCGTCGCCGAGGACCGGGAGCAGACCGATCGGCGTTGCGGGCCGCTCGGCCGCCGCGGTGAGCAGCCGGGACAGCCGGTCCGCGAGGGCCTGGGCGGTCGACCGGTCGAAGAGGTCGGTGCGGAACTCCAGGAAGCCGCCGATCCCGCCGCCGGGCAGCTCGCCCGCGTTCAGGGTCAGGTCGAATTTCGCGGTGCCGGAGGGCACGGCTGTCAGCCGCGCGGTGGTGTCCGGGCCCAGGGAGACGGGCCCGTCCGCGATCGACTGCCAGGCCAGCATCGTCTGGAACAGCGGGTGCCGGGCCAGCGAACGCGCCGGGTTCAGCGCCTCGACGAGGTGGTCGAAGGGCAGCGCGTCGTGCTCGTACGCCGCGAGCGTCGTGGTCCGCACGCGGTCCAGCAGATCGCCGAAGGCGGGGTCGCCGGAGGTGTCGGTGCGCAGGACCACGGTGTTGGTGAAGAAGCCGACGAGCCCGGCCGTGGCCTCGTCGTCGCGGCCCGCCACGGGGGTGCCGAGGGGGATGTCGGTGCCGCAGCCGTGCCGGGTCAGCAGGGCGGCGAGCCCGGCCTGCACGGTCATGAACACGGTCGCCCCGTGCGCCCGCGCGAGCCGGCGCAGCGCCTCGTGCGCGGTGGCGTCCAGGGCGAAGGGCACGGTGTCGCCCGTCGAGGTGGCCACCGGCGGCCGGGGCCGGTCGGTGGGCAGCTCCAGCTGGTCCGGCAGCCCGGCGAGCGCCTCGCGCCAGTGGGCGAGCTGGGTCTCGGCGAGCGTGGTCGGCTCGGCCGGAGTGCCCAGGAGCTCCTGGAGCCGGGCCGCGTGGTCCACGTACTGGCCGCTCAGCGGCGTGAACTCCGGTGCGCGGCCGCCGACGCGGGCGGTGTAGGCGGTGGCCACATCCTGGGACAGGGGAGTGGTGGAGGCCCCGTCGCCCGCTATGTGGTGCAGCAGGATGAGCAGGGTGTGTTGGTCCGGCGACTCGCTGAACAGGACCGTGCGCAGCGGGGGTTCGGTGGCGAGGTCGAAGCAGTGACGCACGGCCTCGGTGAGATCGCTGCCCGGCTCCGCCAGATGCAGCACAGGGCGGCCCGCCGGGTCGTCGGGGGCGAGGATCCGCTGGCGGGGGGTGTCGTCGGGGATGCCGACCGCATCGCCGTCGACGGCTCTTCCGGAGGCGTTGTCAGTGGGCGGATATACCGTTCGTAGTGTCTCGTGACGCTCTGCCAGGTCGTGCAGGGCGAGCTGGAGAGCGTCGTGGTCGAGCGGGCCGTTGACGCTCAGGACGAGCGGGATGTTGTAGGTGGGGCTGGGGCCTTCGAGACGGTGGAGGAACCACAGTCGCTGCTGGGCCGGGGACAGGGGGAGGGGACCGGTGCGCGGTACGGGGGAGAGCGGGACGGACGTGGTGGCCGCGCCGCTGCGGGTGCGGACCAGTGCGGCCAGGGCGCCGGACGTGGGGTGCCGGAAGACGTCGGCGATGCCCATCGGCACGCCGAAGTGCTCCCGGAGGCGGGCGGCCAGCCGGGCGGCGAGCAGCGAGTGCCCGCCGAGGTCGAGGAAGCCCGCGTCGGCGGCCGGGGGTTCGGCGATACCGAGCACGTCGGCGAAGAGCCCGCGCACGATCTCGGTGTGCGGCCCGCCGCCGGCGCTGTCCGGGTCGCCTCCGGCGAGCGGGACCGGTTCGGGGTCGGGCAGGGCGCGGTGGTCGAGCTTGTCGTTGGCGGTACGGGGCAGCGCGTCCAGGAGCGTCACGGTCGCGGGGACCATGTGCTCGGGCAGGGCCGCGGCCAGATGGTCGCGGAGCTGGGCGGGGGTGGGCGGCGCGGTGCCGGCGGCCGGGTCGCCCCCCGTCGTCCGCACCGGGACCGCGTAGGCCAGCAGCCGCTTGCCGTGACCGGTCTCCCGGGCGATGACCGCGGCCGCCGCGACCTGCGGGTGGGCGGCCAGCCGGGCCTGGATCTCGCCGAGTTCGATCCGGAAGCCGCGGATCTTCACCTGGTCGTCGCTGCGCCCGAGGAACTCCAGCGTGTGGTCCTCGCGGCGGCGCACCAGGTCCCCCGTGCGGTACATCCGGCCCCCGGAGTCGCCGTGCAGCGCGCCGAACGGGTCCGCGACGAACCGCTCGGCCGTCAGGTCGGGGCGGCCCAGATAGCCGAGGGCCAGGCAGGCCCCGGCGACGTACAGCTCACCCGTCACACCGGCGGGCACCGGACGCAGGGAGGAGTCCAGGGCATAGACGCGTGAACCGCGCACGGGGCGGCCGTCGGGCCGGGCGGCACAGTGGCCGGGCACCCAGTAGTAGGCGTCGACCGTCGTCTCGGTCGGCCCGTAGAGGTTGACCGGGTGCACGGCCCCGGCCTCGGTCAGCCGCTCCCACAGGGCCGGGGGGACGGTCTCCCCGCCGACCACGAGATGGGCCGGGTGGTGGCGGCCCTCGTCCAGCAGGCCTTCGGCGATGAGCGCCTCGGCGTAGGAGGGGGTGACGTCGAGATAGTCGACCAGGTGCGCGCCGACGTACGCGGTGAGGGCCGTGGGGTCCCGGTAGGCGGCGTCGTCCAGCAGGTGCAGCTCGTGTCCGTGGACCATCCACAGCAGCGGGTCCCAGGACGCGTCGAAGGCGAACGAGGCGCTGTGCGCGACCCGCAGGCGTTCCCGGCCGGTCCGGGCGACGGCCGGGGCGATGTGGTCCGTGCCGTGCCCGGCGCAGAGGTTGGCGAGCGAGGCGTGGCTGACGAGGACGCCTTTGGGGCGACCCGTGGACCCGGAGGTGTGGATGAGGTAGGCGGGGTCCGCGAGCGCGGGCCCGATGGGCAGCGGCCCGTCGGGGCAGGCGGCGAGGGCGTCGGCCGTGGCCGGGGCGTCGAGCGCGACGGTCGGCAGCCCGTGGTCGGGCAGCGCGGCGAGCGTCGCCGCCGTGCCGATCACGCACAGCGGCCGCGCGTCCTCCAGGACGGCCAGGGTCCGGGCGGCGGGGTGGCCGAGGTCGAGTGGCTGGCAGACCCGGCCCGCCTTGAGTACGGCCAGCAGCGCGACGACCATGTCGGCGGTCCGGGGCAGGGCCAGCGCCACCGTGCCGCCGGTGCCGCCTGCCACGACTGTGCTGTCCGCGCCGAGGCCGGTCAGCAGGTGGGCCAGGAGGTCGGAAGCGGCGTCCAGTTCGGCGAAGGTGAGCCGGGCCCCGGACTCGGCGGCGGTTTCCGGCGCGTCCGCACCCGTGCCCGTCTCCGTGCCGCCGGCCTCGGCGCTCTCCCCCCGGAACGTGCCCGCCACCGTGGAGCGCACGGCGACGGTGTCGGGCGTCCGGGCCGCCTGCGCGGTGAACGACCGGGGGAGGGTGAGTGCGGCGGCGGGCTCGGTGCGGCCGTACGTCACGGCCTCGCGCACCTGTTCGGCGGTGAGTAGGTCCAGGGTGCCGATCGGCCGCTCCGGGTCGGTCAGCAGCAGCTCGGTCAGGCCGTCCAGATAGCGCAGCCAGGTGTCCTCGTGGGCGGCGAGGTCCTCCGGCCCGTAGGCGGCGGGGTTGGCGTCCAGGGTGAGCCGCAGGCCTCCGTCCGGTCCGGGGGCCGCGCCGACCGCGAGCCCTTCCACGGGTCCGGCCGCGAGATTGCGCACGGTGCCGGTGATCCCGGCGAAGTCCAGGGCGCCGTCGAACGGCTTGAGGTTGACCATCGGACCGGTCAGCGGGGCGTCGGCCGACTCCAGGGCCAGATCGCGGCGCAGGTCGGCCTGCGGATAGCGCTGGTGGCGGCGGACCGCACGGATCTCCAGCACCACGCGGCGCAGGAGTTCGGCCCCGGTGTCCCCCGGGCGCACGGCGATCCGCAGCGGCAGTACGTTCACGGTCATGGCCGGGGTCCGCAGCGCCGCGGGCCCCCGCCGGTTGGTCAGCGGCAGGCCCAGCACGATGTCCTCGGAGCCGGTGAGCCGGTGCAGATGACCGGCGGTCGCGGCCACCACCAGCTCGGCCCAGGTCGCCTTCGCCGCACGCGCCGCCCCGGACAGCCGCTCCAGGGTCTCGGCGGGGAGGTCGGTGGTCCGGTGGAACAGGCCGACTTCGGGCGCGGCCGGGAGAGCAGGGGAGCGGTGGGGCTCGGCGACGGAGGAGTCCGCCATCCGCGCGGACCAGAAGGCCCGGTCCGCCGCGTACTCCTCACCTGCCAGGTAGGCCGACTCCTCGCCGGTCAGCTCGCTCAGCGGGGCGAACCGGCCCCCGGGCAGCGGCTGTCCGGCGACCAGCGCCCGGTAGAGCTCGGCGACGCGCTGCCCGATGAGGGCCAGGGCGTAGGCGTCGACGGCTATGTGGTGCACCCGCTGGTACCACCGGTGGCGCCCCTCGCCGACCCGGATCAGTGCCTGCGTCATCAGTGCGCCGTCGGCGGCGAGGTCCACCGGCCGGGCCAGGTCCTCCCGCATCCACGCCTCGGCCCGGTCCTCCGTCAGCTCCAGCCGGTGCACGACGGGTTCGGCGGCGGGCACGACCCGCTGCACCGGTACGCCGTCGGCCTCGGACACGCGCAGGGCGAGGGTCTCCGCCTCGCCCACCGCCCGTCCCAGCGCCTCCACGAACAGGTCCGCGTCCAGCGGCCCGTCGATCTCCACGCAGTCCGCCGTGTTCAGTTCGGTGCCGAGCGGGGCCAGCTGGTGTGCGTAGTAGATGCCCGACTGGGCGGTCAGGAGGGGGAGTCCGGGGGAAGGCGCGCTGCCAATGTGCGCTGCCGAAGAGCTGGTCGGGCGGTTCGGACGCTCATGCATGGGTGTGACGACTCCCCTGAAGGACAACGGACACCGGGCCATCGGGCCCTCGGTGCACACTTAGGTAAGGCTAAGTTAACCTATTCTGAGCAGTGCAGGCGACCGCTCCGGAGCGGTCCGGAACCAAGGAGCGCCCATGACCGTCCCCGCATCCCCACACCCCGAGACGCGGACCGACGAGCGGATCCGTGTGCTCAGGGCCTCCGTGCGGGAGACGGTCGGCGGCCACGCCCCGGCCCTGCTCGACCTGAGCCAGCGCCTGCACGCCGAGCCCGAGACCGCCTTCGAGGAGCACAGGGCCGCCGTGCTCTGCTCCGAACTCCTCGCCGCACACGGCTTCGAGGTCACCGCCCCCGCCCACGGCCTGGACACGGCGTTTCGCGCCACGGTCGGCTCCGGCCCCGTCACGGTCGCCATCGCCTGCGAGTACGACGCCCTGCCCGGCCTCGGCCACGCCTGCGGGCACAACCTCATCGCAGCCGCCGGGGTCGGCGCGGCCCTCGGCCTCGCCCCCCACGCGGACGAACTCGGCCTGACCGTACGGGTCATCGGCACTCCCGCCGAGGAGCGCGGGGCGGGCAAGGCGCTGCTGCTGGACGCCGGAGCGTTCGACGGGGCGGACGCCGCGATGATGGTGCACCCCTGCCCCTTCGAGATGGCCGACTTCCGCTCCTTCGCGCTCGGTACCCTCGACGTCACCTACACCGGCCGCGCCGCGCATCCCAGCCTCAACCCGCACGAGGGCCGCAACGCCGCCGACGCGCTGACCGTCGCCCAGGTCGCCCTGGGGCTCCTGCGCCAGCAACTGCCCCCGCAGTGGCGGGTGCACGGCATCACCACCGCCGCCGGAACCGTACCCAACGCGATACCCGACCGGGCCACCGCCACGTACGAGATCCGGGCACTTGCCGCCGAGGACCTGCGGGAGCTGCGGCAGCGGGTCGAGGACTGCTTCCGCGCCGGGGCGCTTGCCACCGGCTGCGAAGTGACCCTGGAGCGCCCCGAGCCCGACTACCTCGACTTCCGGGGCGACCCGGAACTGATCCGGATCTGGACCGCCAACGCCCGCGAGCTCGGCCGCGCCGAACCCGTCGAGCGCCCGCCGTTCGCCTGCACCGACATGGGCAACGTCTCCCACGTGGTGCCGTCCATCCACCCGGTGCTCGACATCAGCGGGGGAGCCTGCGGCCCGCACGAGGCCGCGTTCGCCGAGGCGGCCGTCTCCCCGGCGGCCGAACAGGCGCTGCTCGACGGGGCGGTGGGCATGGCGTGGACGGCCGCCGACTTCGCCGCCGCCCGGACCGCGGCCCGCACGTCCGGCTGACGGCACGCCG
>NZ_NEUE01000298.1:12971-152119 GCF_002910905.1 Streptomyces sp. SM11
CACGCCGTGAAGGTCACCCGAGGGTCACTTGGCCGAGAGCGCCTTGATGTAGTCGTCCAGGACGACGTCGGCCGCGAGCGGGCCGCCGCGCGTGGACCACACCGAGCCGTCGACGGTCACCGTGTGGCCGTTCTTGACGGCGCCCAGCTCCTTGTAGGCGGGCTTGGACCGGACGTCCTTGAGCGCCTTCTCGCCGTCCGAGGTCAGCGTCGACAGGAACAGCCAGTCGCCGTCGATCTCATTGATCTTCTCCAGGCTCAGCGACGGTGTGTGGGCGTTGCCGTCCTTGTTCTGGGACTTGGGCCGCTTCAGCCCCATCTCCAGGGCGACGCCACTGGCGAACTGCTTGTTCTCCATCCAGCTCGGCCCGTCCGGGTTCCATCGGACGATCGAGACCTCGGCGCCCTTGTTCGCACCGAGCTTCTCCCCGGCGGCCTTGGCGGCGGCCTCGTGACCGGTGATGAACTTGTTGGCGTCGTCGAGCTTGTTGACGGCGTTGCCGATCCCGCGGAAGAACAGCTTCCAGTCGTCGGCCGGCGCCATCGTCACCAGCGTGGCCGGGGTGATCTCGCGGAGCTGCTTGAGCACCTGCTCGTCCTGCATGTCGCCGGCGAGGATCAGGTCGGGCTTCGCGGCGACGACCTTGTCCATGACCGGCTGCAGAAGGTTGCCCACGATGTCGATGCCCTCGACCTTGTCGGCGAGGTAGGCCGGGGGCTTGTCCAGGCCCTGCCCGTTGGTGATGCCGACCGGCTTGATGTCCAGCGCCAGCACCGCGTCCAGGTCCTCCTGGGTCAGGGTGACGATGCGCTTGGGCTCCGCCGGTATCTCCACGGCCTTTCCGGTGGCGTCCTTGACCGTGCGGGTCGCGGAGGAGGCGGTGTCCGCCTTGCCCGCCTTGTCCCCGGAGGGCTTGCCCGAGTCGGAGTCCGTGCCGCAGGCCGTCAGGAGGAGGGCGGCGGCCCCGAGCGTGGCGACGGCTCGCGCCGCTCTCCGGGTGGCGGTGCGGGCGGGGCGGCGGTGCAGGATCATCAAGGACTCCGGGTTCAACGGGACGTGAAACGGTGACAGCCGTAGCCACACGGGTGCGGTCATCAGCTGGCGTGCGAGCTAAGGTTAGCCTTACTTTAGCGGCATCGGGCAAGGTGATGCCCATGTCCTTCCGAAAGGCCGGTCCTCGTGGAAATCCGTGTCGAACAGCTCACCGCTGGATACACCGGCCAAACCGCCGTGGATCAGGTCGACCTCACGGTCCACTCCGGACAGGTCGTGGCGATCGTCGGCCCCAACGGCTGCGGTAAATCGACTCTCCTGCGTTCCATGGCCCGCCTCCACCAGCCGCGCTCCGGCACGGTGTTCGTCGGCGACGCCGACATCTGGCAGCTGCGCCAGCGCGACGCCGCCCACCGCGTCGCCCTGCTGCCCCAGGCCCCGCAGGCCCCCGAGGCGGTCACCGTGGCCGGACTCGTACGGTACGGACGCCACCCGCACCAGGGGCTGTTCCGTCAGTGGTCGCAGGAGGACGAGGAGGCCGTCACCCGCGCCCTGGAGGCCACCGGCACCGCGGCTCTGGCCGGCCGCCGCATCGACCAGCTCTCCGGCGGCCAGCGGCAGCGCTGCTGGCTTGCCATGGCCCTCGCCCAGGAGACCCCCGTCGTCCTGCTGGACGAACCCACCAGTGCCCTCGACATCGGTCACGCCGTGGAGGTCCTGGACCTGGTCCGCGAAGTCGCCGCGCAGGGCCGCACCATCGTCATGGTCGTCCACGACCTCGCCGCCGCCGCGCGGTACGCCGACACCCTGGTCGCCATGCGCGACGGGCGGATCATCGCCTCCGGGCCGCCCCGCGAGACCGTGGACGCCGCACTGGTCCAGGAGCTCTACGGCATCGAGGCGGAGATCCTCACCGCGACCTCGGACGGAGCGCCCGTCGTCGTGCCGACCGTGCGCACGCCCGCCGTCGGCGTCTGAGGCACCGCCACCCGCGCCGGTCCGCAGGCGCCCGAGAACGCCGAGGGGCCCCTCCGTCCGGGGGCCCTCGGTCCGTATCCGCCGCATGTGCCGACACGTTCAGGCGGACTCTCCCGTACTGCCTCCACGGAACACGCCGAGGATCCTCTCGGCGGCCAGCGTCGCCGTCAACGTGCCCTCCCGGACCCGCTGTTCGAGCTCCGGTGCGAGCTTCCGCACCGCCGGGTGGCTGTGCAGACTGTCCAGCAGCTCGTCGCGGACCATCGTCCACGTCCAGTCCACCTGCTGGTCCCGCCGCTTGGCCGCCAGCCGGCCCGTCGACTCCAGGACCGTACGGTGCTGCTCCAGTCGCTCCCAGAGCGTGTCGAGGCCGAGCGACTCGCGCGCGCTGCACGTGAGTACGGGGGGTGTCCAGGCCGCGTCCGCCGGATGCATGAGCCTGAGCGCACCCGCCAGTTCGCGGGCCGCCGAGCGGGCGTCGCGTTCGTGCGGGCCGTCGGCCTTGTTCACCGCGATGGCGTCCGCCAGCTCCAGGACGCCCTTCTTGATGCCTTGCAGCTGGTCGCCGGTACGGGCCAGGGTCAGCAGCAGGAACGTGTCGACCATGTTGGCCACCGCCGTCTCCGACTGCCCGACGCCCACCGTCTCCACCAGCACCACGTCGTACCCCGCCGCCTCCATCACCACGATGGACTCCCGGGTCGCCTTGGCCACCCCGCCGAGCGTCCCCGCCGTGGGGGAGGGGCGGACGAAGGCGGCCGGGTCCACCGCGAGGCGCTCCATCCGGGTCTTGTCGCCCAGGATGGATCCGCCCGTACGGGTGGAGGACGGGTCGACCGCCAGCACCGCCACGCGGTGCCCGAGCCCCGTGAGCATCGTGCCGAGCGCGTCGATGAACGTGGACTTGCCCACGCCCGGCACCCCGCTGATCCCGATCCGCCGGGCCGCCCCCGCGTGCGGCAGCAGCCGGCTCAGCAACTGCTGGGCCAACACCCGGTGTTCGGCCCTGGTCGACTCGACGAGCGTGATCGCGCGCGCCACGAACGCCCGCTTCCCGTCGAGTACTCCCCGCACATAACCATCGATGTCGATCTTCGCGGCCATCCGTCAGCGGCTCACAGCTCGTGGCCGAGCGCGGCGCCGAGCCGCGTCACGAGGTCGTGGGCCGCGTCCGGGATCACCGTCCCCGGCGGGAAGACCGAGGCGGCGCCCGCCTCGTGCAGGGCCTCGATGTCCTGCGGCGGAATCACCCCGCCCACCACGATCATGATGTCCTCGCGCCCCTCGGCGGCCAGCTCCTCGCGCAGCGCGGGCACCAGGGTCAGGTGCCCCGCCGCCAGCGAGGAGACGCCCACGATGTGCACGTCGGCCTCGACGGCCTGTCGCGCCACCTCGCCCGGCGTCTGGAACAGCGGGCCGACGTCCACGTCGAAGCCCAGGTCGGCGAAGGCCGTGGCGATCACCTTCTGGCCCCGGTCGTGGCCGTCCTGCCCCATCTTGGCGACCAGGATGCGCGGACGACGGCCCTCCGCCTCCTCGAACGCCTCGACCAGCGCGCGGGTGCGGTCCACCGAAGGGGAGTCCCCTGCCTCTTTGCGGTACACACCGGAGATCGTACGGATCTGCCCGGCGTGCCGCCCGTACACCTTCTCCAGCGCGTCCGAGATCTCCCCGACCGTGGCCATCGCCCGCGCCGCGTCGACCGCCAGCGCCAGCAGATTGCCCTCCAGTCCCGGGCCCGGGTCGCGCTCGGCCGCGGCCGTCAGCGCCCGCAGCGCCTCCTGGCACGCCGTCTCGTCGCGCTCCTCGCGCAGCCGGCGCAGCTTCTCGATCTGCTGGGTGCGCACCGAGGAGTTGTCGACCTTGAGCACATCGATCTTCTCGTCGGTCTCCACCCGGTACTTGTTCACCCCGATCACCGGCTGCCGCCCGGAGTCGATCCGCGCCTGCGTGCGCGCGGCGGCCTCCTCCACCCGGAGCTTGGGGATGCCCGCGTCGATGGCCTTCGCCATGCCGCCGGCCGCCTCGACCTCCTCGATGTGCTGCCAGGCCCGGTCCGCCAGGTCCCGCGTCAGCTTCTCCACGTACGCGCTGCCGCCCCACGGGTCGATGACCCGGCAGGTACCGGACTCCTGCTGGAGCAGGAGCTGCGTGTTACGGGCGATCCGCGCCGAGAAGTCGGTGGGCAGCGCCAGCGCCTCGTCCAGCGCGTTGGTGTGCAGCGACTGGGTGTGCCCCTGCGTCGCGGCCATCGCCTCCACACACGTACGCGTCACGTTGTTGAACACGTCCTGCGCGGTCAGCGACCAGCCCGATGTCTGCGAATGGGTGCGCAGGGACAGCGACTTGGGATTCTTCGGGTCGAACTGCTTGACCAGCCGCGCCCACAGGAGCCGGGCCGCCCGCAGCTTCGCGACCTCCATGAAGAAGTTCATGCCGATCGCCCAGAAGAACGACAGCCGGGGCGCGAACGCGTCGACGTCCAGCCCGGCTTCCTGACCTGCGCGCAGGTACTCCACGCCGTCGGCCAGCGTGTACGCCAGCTCCAGATCGGCCGTCGCCCCGGCCTCCTGGATGTGATACCCGGAGATCGAGATCGAGTTGTAGCGCGGCATCTTCTGCGAGGTGAACGCGAAGATGTCGGAGATGATCCGCATCGAGGGGGTCGGCGGATAGATGTAGGTGTTGCGGACCATGAACTCCTTCAGAATGTCGTTCTGAATGGTCCCGGCCAGCTTCTCGGGCGGTACGCCCTGTTCCTCGGCGGCCACGATGTACAGCGCCAGCACGGGGAGCACCGCGCCGTTCATCGTCATCGACACCGACATCCGGTCCAGCGGAATGCCGTCGAACAGCTGGCGCATGTCGTAGATCGAGTCGATCGCCACACCGGCCATGCCGACGTCGCCGGTCACCCGGGGGTGGTCGCTGTCGTACCCCCGGTGGGTCGGCAGGTCGAAGGCGACGGAGAGGCCCTTCTGCCCGGCCGCGAGGTTGCGCCGGTAGAAGGCGTTGGACTCCTCGGCCGTGGAGAACCCGGCGTACTGACGGATCGTCCAGGGCTGGTTGACGTACATCGTCGGGTAGGGCCCGCGCAGATACGGGGCGATGCCCGGGTACGAGTGCAGCGCGTCCAGGCCCTCCAGGTCCTCGCCGGTGTAGAGCGGCTTGACCGTGATGCCCTCGGGCGTCTCCCAGCGCGGGGCCTCGGCGCCGTCGGCCGCCTTGGTCACCGCCGCCCGCCACTCACCGGCGGAACCGGCGGGCGGTGCGGTGGACGTGAGCGGCACGTCGGAGAAGTCGGGAACGGAGGGTTTCTGTTCCGTGGGCGGTGTCGGCATCACGCCACTCCCATGCGGTCGAGTACGGAGGTGAGAACGGCGACCGCGTCGCAGCCCGCGAAGATGTAGCTGTCGACACCGGCGTACTCGCCGGGCCGGCCGGCGAGGAACACCTGCGCGGCCCCCGCCGACTTCAGCGCACCGGCCACCCGCTCCGCCTGCTCGGCGTACAGCGCGTCCGACGAGCACAGGGCGGCGACCGTCGCCCCGGAAGCGGTCAGCGCGTCGGCAGCCGTGGCCCCGCCCTCGATGGCCTCCGGCACCGGACCGTGCACCGCCTCGATCCCGCCCGCCCCGAAGAGGTTGACGGCGAACGAGACCCGCGCGGTGTGCGCGGCGGCGGGGCCGAGCGCGGCGATGAACACCTTCGGGCGGCTCCCGGTCGCCGCGAGGTGCGCGTCCGACCGGGCGCGCAGCGCCTCGAACGCCTCGTCGCGACGGACCCGGGGCAGACCGCCCGGAGCCCCGGCGTACGCGTCGGCCGCGGGCTCGCGCTCCACCGGACGCTCGCCGGGCAGCGGGAACTCGCTGACCCCGGTGATCGGCTCCTTGCGGTGGGCCAGCTTCGCACTGCGCGCCGCCCAGGTGGCGGTGAGCCGCTCCGCGACCAGCCCGGAGCGCAGGGCGGCGGGCAGCCCGCCCGCCCGTTCGGTCTCCTGGAAGAACGCCCAGGCGGCCGCGGCGAGTTCGTCCGTCAGCCGCTCCACATACCAGGAGCCGCCCGCCGGGTCGATGACCCGCGCCAGGTGCGACTCCTCCATGAGGATCGTCGAGGTGTTACGGGCGATACGCCGAGCGAACGCGTCCGGCAGGCCCAGCGCGTGATCGAACGGCAGCACGGTCACGGAGTCCGCGCCGCCGACGCCCGCACCGAGCGTGGCCAGCGTGGTGCGCAGCATGTTCACCCACGGGTCGCGGCGCGTCATCATCACCGGCGAGGTGACGGCGTGCTGCCGCTGGGCCCCGGCGGCGGGAGCACCGGAGGCCTCGGCGACCCGCGCCCAGAGCCGACGCGCCGCGCGCAGCTTGGCGATGGTCAGGAACTGGTCGGCGGTGGCCGCGTAACGGAACTCCAGCTGCCCGCAGGCCGCCTCCACGCTCATCCCGGCACCGGTCAGGGCCCGCAGGTAGGCGACGCCGGTCGCCAGGGAGAGCCCCAGCTCCTCGGCGGCCGAACCGCCCGCCTCGTGGTAGGGCAGCGCGTCCACGGCGACGGCCCGCAGCCCCGGGTACTCCGCGTCGCACCGCTGAGCCCAGCGCACGGCGGCGCCGAGGTCCGCACCGACGCCCGTCCGGGCCTGGTGGCCGAGCGGGTCGGCGCCCAGCGTGCCGTGCGCCTGGCTCCTGGCGACGCCGCGCTCCTCGTACAGCCGCAGCAGCTCCGTCGCCGCGGCGTCCAGGTCGGCCGGGGCGTCGAGGGCGATGGGCGCGAGGTCGAGATACACGCCGTCCAGCGCCCGGGCGAGCCCGTCGACGGGGACGCCCGCCGGACCGCCCACCGTGAGCCAGAGCGAGGTGACCCCGTTCTCCAGATCGCCGAGCACCGCCTCGTTCAGCCGGGCGGGGTCGCGCAGGGCGTGGCGTTGTCGCACGTCCCAGCCGCCGGCCGCGTTCCCTCCGGCCCTGCTGCCCCGGGTGAAGGGGGCGAAGCCGGGGAAACCGGTGTCCGGCGACTCGTCGTGCGCGGTGTAGAGGGGGCGGGTGGTGAGCCCGTCCTCCAGTGTGGTGGACAGCGCTTCCTCGGCGGCCGAGCCCGAGACTTCCTTGCCCGACTTGCGCAGAACGCCTTCGACGAGGCTCTGCCACTGGTCATGGGAGGGGTCGGGGAACGCGGCGGCCGGAGAGAGCCCGTCAGCAGGCTGGACCGTCATGCTCAGATGCTAGGCCAGTGCGCCGAACCAGCAGCAGGGGCACCTGCTGTGACCTTGCCCTCTCGGAGATGTACTTGATCCTTTACATACAGTCGCGTAACCGGCGTGAGGGACGGACCATGGCAACACGGCAGTCCTCGACATCGGGGTGAATCGGGACAGTGATGCATATTATGTGTGAAGTTTCCTGATCTCTTATGCCATACCTGGAATGCCGTATCCACCCCGGCGCCCCTGCGGCCGCCGGGATACGGAGAGGACGCGACCGTGGCCGTCGGACCTGTGGAGTACCTCGTCATCGCTTTCCCCGGCAGTCGCTTCACCGGGTCGGTCGCCCCCGCTCTCGCCGGCGCCGTGTCGTCCGGAGCCGTACGCGCCGGTGACCTGGCATTCGTCCGTCGGTCCGAGGGTGGCGTGCTCGCCTCCGTGGAGCTGCGGGAGCTGGACCCCGGGGGAGCGGTTCCCGCGGATGCGGCGGAGGGCGGGGCGGCGGCGGTACTGGGCGCGGAGGACGTCGACCGGCTCGACGGGAGCGTGCCGTCGGGCGATGTCGTGGCGATCGTCGTCCGGGAAGACCTGTGGACCACCCGGCTCGCCCGTACGGCCCGCGAGGCGGGCGGCACCTTCGTCGCGCACGAGCGCCTCGGCGCCGGCGGGGACGGTGGGCCCGGTGGGTCCGGTGGGTCCGGTGGGTCCGGTGGGGAAGATGCCGCGGGGGACGACATCATCACCCGGCTGGAGCGGCTCGCCGAACTGTGGAAGCGGGACGTCCTCACCGACGCCGAGTTCGTGGAGCAGAAGACGAAACTCCTGTCGGACTGATGTCCGGCCCGCGTCCCGGGGTGCCGCACGGCGTCCTCCCGTGGTGCTTTCCTTGCCGCATGCGACGTTGATCCTTATATGTGGAATTCATCGGGGAAAGAGGCAGTTCATCGTGCAGACCGCCCGGACCGTTCCGGCCACCACCGTTGTCAATCTGCGCGACCTGGGCGGCATCGCCCTGGGCCGTGACCGCCGGGTGCGGCAGGGCGTCCTGTTCCGCTCGGGTCAGCTGAGCGAGCTCACCCCGGAGAGCGACCGGGCCGTGTCCGCACTCGGCATCCGGACCGTCGTGGACCTGCGCACCGCCGACGAGCGCCAGTGGGCCCCGGACCGGCTGCCGGACCGGGCGAGGCTCTTCGTCGCCGATGTACTGGGCGACCACCCGGGCGTGGCGCCCGCCCGGCTGCGGTCCCTGCTCAACGACCCGGTCGAGGCGGAGCGGACGCTGGGGGGCGGCCGGGCCGAGGAACTGTTCGCCGAGACCTACCGGAAGATGGTCCTCTCGCCCGGCGCGGCGGCCGCCTACCGCGCCTTCCTGGAGACGGCGGCCGACCCCGGTGCGCGCCCGGTGCTCTTCCACTGCACGGCCGGCAAGGACCGTACCGGCTGGGCGGCAGCCGTACTGCTGATGATCCTGGGAGCGGCCCGCGCGACGGTGCGGTCGGACTTCCTCGCGGTCAATCCCGCTGTGCGGGCCGCATTCGCCCCGCACGTGGCGAAGTTCCTCGACGGCGGGGGAGACCCCGCGATCGCCGCGGCGATCATCGAGGTCCGCCCCCGCTACCTGGACGTGGCGCTCGACGCCATGGACGAGCGCTGGGGCGGCCTCGACGGCTATGTGCGCAACGGGTTGCGTGTGCCCGACGCCGCACTGGAGCGGCTGCGCGACGGCCTGGTCATCCGCGGCTGAAGCGACGGAAACGCGGCAAGGGGCCCGCTACAGGCGTACGAGGCGTTCCGTGAGGTCGCGGTAGCGCTGGAGAGCGATCCGCAGATCCTCGGTGCTCGTGTTCCCGCGTTCCCGCGTCGCGCGGTGTGCACCCGGCGGTAGCCGTCGACGGGCGCGGCGTGGTGGACGGAGAGCGAGTCCGTACGGTCCTCGAAGTCCTCGCCGGCCGGGAAGCCGCGCTCGCGCGACAGATTCGGCCTGCAGCGCGTCGGCTTCGGTGAGCGTCCGCTCCGGCGATTCGACTCCGGCGATTCGACGAGCAGTTCCTGGGAGCTCGCCCAGTGGGTGGCGCAGCCCGCGTGGGCCCCCTCGGTCAGCGGGTGCTCATCCAGGTGCCCGTGCCGCTTCACCCGACCGCCGAGCTCCTGCTCGGCCGCCGTGGTGCCACCGCCGTGCCGGGCGACCACGCGCTCGTACTCCGGTCCGAAGCGGCTGCGCAGTCCCCGGCCGCCGGCGAGGCGTCCACGAAGCGGGAAGTACGCGGCGATGGCCGCCACGGCGGCCACGGCGATGATGACCGCTGTTGTCATGGCTGCCGCCCCCGACGTTCATCGGCCGGTACGTGGCTCTGCTGTCGCAGCGGTCAACCCCTTTCGGTCCGGGCCCGGCGGTAATCGCCGGTCGGGGTAAACGAGTTCGTGTACTCTCGGCTCCCCGTTCGAGGCAGCCGCGCTGCGGCGGAAGGCTTCGCGCGACGCTCTGGGTAGGGTGAAGGAGTCGGATCGGCGGACAGGTCGGAGGGGCACGCGATGACGGAACGCAAACCACCGGGAGTGAGTTTCGAATCCTGGGTCGACCGGCAGATCCACGAGGCGGAACAGCGCGGCGACTTCTCCGCGCTCCCGGGCTTCGGCAAGCCGATCGCCGGCCTGGAACGCCCGTACGACGAGGCCTGGTGGATCAAGCAGAAGATGCAGCGGGAGGGCGTGTCGATGCTGCCGCCCGCGCTGGCCCTGCGCAAGGAGGCGGAAGACGTCCCCGGCGCGGTCTCCGCGGCCCGTACCGAGGCCGAGGTGCGGCGCATCCTGACCGAGGTGAACGAGAAGATCGAGCGGGCGATCCGGATGCCTCCCGAGGGCCCGCCGCTGCAGCTGAAGCCCTTCGACGTGGACGGGACCGTACGTCGCTGGCGCGAGGAACGCCGCCCGGCCTGAAGCTGCCGGCGTGCCGCATAATCGCCGTATGGAACCGGAGAGTGCAGGGCGGCGGCGCGGGCCCGCCGCACGGCGCGTCGACGTGGTGGTCCGCCGGGCCGCGGCGCGCGACGCCGGCCGTCTCACCCGGCTGGTCCGCACATCACGCGCCTACGAGGGCCCGTACGCACCGATGGTCGAGGGCTACCGGGTCGGGCCGGACTACATCGGGACGCACCGGGTCTTCGTCGCCGCGGACGGCGGTACGGGCCAGATCCTCGGTTTCTACGCACTGCTCCTCGACCCGCCGGAACTGGACCTGATGTTCGTCGCCGACTCCGCCCAGGGGCGCGGCATCGGCCGACTGCTCATCTCCCATCTGCGCGAGGAGGCCCGGAGCGCCGGCCTCACGGGCGTCCGGATTGTTTCCCACCCGCCCGCCGAGGGCTTCTACCGGAGCATCGGCGCCGAACCCGTCGGCACCGTCCGGGCCAACCCGCCGGCCGTGATGTGGGACCGCCCCGAGTTGCTGCTCCGCACCGGCTGAGGCGTGCTGTGCCGGGCACGACCGGAGCCCGGCCGCGGTGCGCGGCCGGGCCCCGGGGCAGGGGCGGGGTGCTGCCGGTGGTGATCAGCCGCCGTACGGGCGGGTGATCAGCTCCAGACCATGACCGCTCGGATCGGGGAAGTACACGCCCCGACCGCCGTCGTTGTGGTTGATCTCGCCGGGAAGCTTCTGATGGGGATCGGCGTAGAAGTCGATCTCCAGCTCCTGGATCTTCGCGAACGCGGTGTCGAACTCCGCCTCCGAGATGAGGAAGGCGTAGTGCTGCGGGGTGATCGAAGCGGCGGGAACCGTCGCGAAATCCAGCGTGACGCTGTTCGCGAGAACGACCGGAATGAACGGCCCCCACTCCTCTCCGACCGTCAGGCCCAGCAGATCCGCCAGAAATTCGGCGGACTCGCGGTTGTCCCGGCAATGGACGATGGTGTGGTTCAACTCGACTGGCACGGTGGAATGCCTCCAACGGGCATCTCACGGGCTGCCTCCACGCCTCACCCGGCCGGTGACCGACGCGCGACGCCCTGCGGTGATCATAGGCGGGCCGTGCGCACCGGTCCACGGTGTTACGACCGTTACGGCGGGGAGCCCGTGAGATCCGGCCATCGGCACGCCGGCACCCCCGCCCGGGGGCTCTCCAGGAGGAAGGGAGGCCACGTGACACCCAGCAGAGGCCGTCAGGAGACCCAGGAGGAGCGGGCGGACCGGCAGTGGGCCGAACTTCTCCAGGAGCTGCGCGTCGCACAGACCGGGGTGCAGATCCTCTTCGGCTTCCTGCTCGCGGTGGTCTTCCAGTCGCGGTTCGAGGACCTGGGGGACACCGACCGGACCATCTACGTCGTCACCGTCATGCTGGGCTCGGCGACCGCGGCGGCGCTCGTCGGACCCGTGTCGTACCACCGGATCCTCACCGGCCGCCGGATGAAGCCCGAGACGGTCATCTGGGCGTCCAGGATGACCGTTCTCGGCCTGGTGCTGCTCTTCTGCACGATGTGCTCGGCGCTCCTGCTGATCCTGCGCGTCGCCCTGCACAGCCAGCTGGCTCTGTGGCTGGTCGGCGCGATGGCCCTGTGGTTCCTGGCCTGCTGGTTCGTCTTCCCGGTGTGGGCCCTGGCCCGAGGACGTTCCGTCCGGCGCGAGGAGGCGGGCGGGGGCGGCGAGGAGGAGCCGCCCGCCCGGGGGAGGGACGACAAGCCTTAGAACCGGTCAGGCCGGGCTGCGCACATCGGTCACCGCGAACATCGCGCCGTCCGGATCCCGCAGCGTGACCTCGGTGCCCCCGAAGCCGGTGCGCTCCTCGACGAGGGCGCCGCCGTGCCGTCCGGCCGCGGAGACCGTCGCCGTGAGGTCCGTCACCGGGAACTGGACCTGCCAGTGCGGGCGCACCACCGGGTCGACCGCACTCTCCACGGCGCCGGAGCTGATCCGGGCCAGCGGATGTCCCTCGCACCGCACGATGACCTCGTCGCCCTCGTACGCCACATCGCAGCATCCCGGCCGCCCGCTCGCCCAGTCGAGTACCTCGCCGTAGAAGATTGCCGCGTCGAAGGCGTTCCGGGTCCGTAGCCGCAGCCAGGCGTGTGCGTGATCGGCCGGGGCCGGCGGTGAGGCGGAGGCTTCGGTGCGCTCCCAGAGGCCGAAGAACTCCCCGTCCCGGCCCGACGCCAGCACCCCGCGTCCCTTGCCGAGCGCCAGCGGGCCCACCGCCACGGTCCCGCTGCGCTCGCGGATGCGGGAGGCGGCCACGTCCGCGTCCTCCACCGCGAAGTACGGTGTCCAGGCCACCGCGACCTGGTATGCCGACGAGACGGCGAAGACACCGGCCACCGGAACCTCGTCGCGGTAGGCCACGGCGTAGTCGGACCCGAGCCGTCCGGGGCGGAACGACCAGCTCAGGACCTGTGTGTAGAACCGCTCGGCGGTCTCCAGGTTCCGGGTCATGAGGGTGACCCAGCACGGTGCGGCCGACCCCGTCAGCGGTGCCGTCGACGATGCCGTACGGGGGTCACTTCCGGTCATGGGTCCTGCCTTCCTCGGGGAGCGGCGTCCTGCCCGGCCGCTGCGGTCCAGCAACCAGCCTCGACCGGCCCGCCCGGTCCCGCAACGCGGGCCCGGGTCACAGACCTGCGCGCGACGGGGCGTTCGTGATGTGGAGGAAGATCCGGTCGGCCTGCGGCCACCGGTCGGCCATCGCCTCCCTGATGCGTATCGGGACCTCCTCGATCCGCTCGCTGTCGATGCCGGGGCGACGCCGAGGACGATCATCCCCGCCGGAGTGCGGCGGGGAGGAAGACCTCGTCAAGGCTGTCGGCGACCGAGTGGGCGGCCTCCGCCGACAGGGCGGGGGACCGTGAGTCGGTACGTCGGTCGGCGGCCTAGCCAGCCATCACGACCTCCTGAGCGGAGGGGCCGACGGAGCGGGGCGGTCAGCTGCTCGGCCGCTCCTCGTCGGGCGGCAGCGGCCCGTTGCCGTGGTCCTTCAGCTCGTACGGCGACAGGGCGTGGCCGTCCTCGGGGAACTGGTCGGAGGAATGCGGGTCGTGCCGCTCGACGTGGGTGCGCCGCTCGGGCTTCTCCGGCTGCTCATCGGGCCGCGGCGGCGGCGGCTCGGCGTCGTGCTTGCGCTTGCTGAGGATGAAGCCACCGATCAGCAGGGCGACGACCGCCAGCGCCGCGACACCGAGGAAGACCCCGAGGGCCCCTGCGCCGTCCGCGAGCGGTACCTCGGCGGACGCCTCGACGGCATTGACTGCATTCAGAACATCCATATAACCCGCATACCCCAGGAAGAGGTCATCAGTCAGGCATTCACATCAATTCATGTTTTATGGGTATCTCAGGGGAAACGCGTTTCGCACGGTGCGAAACGGCTACACGATGATGGCCGAGCGGACCGGACCGTGTGAGCTCGTCGGCGACGGGGTGGCGGCGGAAGAGGGCGGGTTCGGCTTCTCGGTCACCACCGACCACCGCGTCCCCCGGCCGGCGGAACAGGGGCACGCCCCCTACGCCTGGGCGGTGCCGGGCGCCGCGGGCGCAGGTCACCTCGCGCATTCGCGCATCGGCCTGACGACGTACGTGAACTGCCCGACCGTCCGCCACCACCCCACCGTCGTCGCCCGGAAGGCGGCGACGGTCCAGATCCTCGCCGAGGGCCGCTTCCGGCTCGGCCTCGGTTCCGGCGAGAACCTCGACGAGCACGTCGTCGGCGGTGGCCGTCCGGCCGTCCCCGTACGGCTGGAGACGCTGGAAGAATCCGTGCGGATCATCCGGCCGCTGCTGGAGGGCCGGCCCCCCTGGTGATCGCGACCGGGGCCGAGAGCTCTCTGCCGGAGGCCTTCGACCGGGGCCCGGCCACCTTCGCCCAGGCCACCGACCATGTCCGGCCCGGGGGCGTCGCCGCCGCGATCCCGTGCGGGCAGGACGTCGGCAGTTCGTCGACACGGTCCACGCCTGCACCGACGCGGGCTTCACCGAGATCGCCCCGGTCCAGGCGGGCGGGGAACATCAGCGCTCCTTCATCGCGTGGGCCGGAACAGCCCTCCTGCCCGCCCTCCGGGAGCTCCAGCCCCCCATCGGGCGCTTCCCGTGTCGCCGTCGGCCGGATACGGGGTCAGCCTGGAGTGGTCCCGAAGGCCGGCACCCAGCGGAAGGAACCACGGTGAACAGCACCCCCGAACAGAACGGCGAGGACCACCCGGCGGGCCGGGAGGTGGTGGTCTCGCTCAGCCGCTGCGACACCCAGGACGCGCGGACCGTGTTCGACGTGCTCGCCACCGCCTTCGCCTCGGACCACCCGATGGGCGAGACCCCCACGCCGGCCGCCGGCCCCCGCCCGACCGTCTGGGTCACCACCGTCGACGTATCCGAACCGAGGGCCGACGCCGCCCCCGCCCGCCTCACCGCACCGGTCACGGTGGACGCCCAGGGCGGCTACTGGGCCGTCGACCGGCTACGGACCCACCTCACCGGCGCCTTCGCGGTGAGCGTCGTCGGTACGGCCGCCGGGGACCAGGAGCAGGAGGTCAGGCTGCGGCTTGAGAGCCGCTGACGGCCCGGACGAGAACACGAGCGGGGTGACCCCGCCCCGCGGCGAAGCGAAAGGCGCACGCATGGACTCCCTCGCTCTCGGAGCGGACCTCGAACCGGAACCGGTCGTCGACGCGCACTCCGCCGTGACGCTGTACGTCAACGGCGAGGCGACGACGCTGACCGTCGACCACCGCACCACGGTCCTGGAGACGCTGCGGGAGAGCTTCGGCCTCACCGGGGCCAAGAAGGGCTGCGACCACGGCCAGTGCGGAGCCTGCACGGTCCTCGTCGACGGGCGGCGGGTCAACAGCTGTCTGCTGCTCGCCGTCGCCCAGAACGGCGCTACGATCACGACCGTGGAAGGGCTCGCCGACGGCGAGAGCCTGCACCCGGTACAGCGGGCGTTCGTCGAGCGGGACGCCCTCCAGTGCGGCTTCTGCACCCCGGGCCAGATCTGCTCGGCCGTGGGCATGCTCCGCGAGGCCGCCGACGGCCATCCCTCGCACGCCACCGAACCGGACAGCCCCGTCGTGCTCGACGCCGACGAGATCCGGGAACGGATGAGCGGCAACCTGTGCCGGTGCGGGGCCTACCCCCGGATCGTCGAAGCCATCGAGGACGTGATCGAGTGAAGCCGTTCGGTTATGTGCGCCCCGCCTCCACCGACGAGGCCGTCCGGCTCTGCGCGGCCGGATCCGGCGCCCGCTTCCTGGGCGGCGGCACCAATCTCGTGGACCTGATGAAGCTCGGTGTGGAGACGCCCCGGGTCCTCATCGACGTCGCCGGGCTGCCGCTGGACCGGGTGACCCGGACGGCCGACGGCGGCCTGAGCATCGGCGCCACCGTGCGCAACAGCGACCTCGCCGCCCACCCCGACGTGACGGAGAGCTACCCCGCGCTGTCCCGGGCGCTGCTGGCCGGGGCCTCCGGCCAGCTCCGCAACACCGCCACCACCGGCGGCAACCTGCTCCAGCGCACCCGGTGCCGCTACTTCCAGGACGTCTCCAAACCCTGCAACAAGAGACTCCCCGGGTCCGGCTGCCCCGCCCGCGAAGGGACCCACCGCGACCTCGCGATCCTCGGGCACTCGCCGGAGTGCGTGGCCACCAACCCGTCCGACATGGCCGTGGCCCTCGCCGCGCTCGACGCGACCGTGGTGCTCCTGGGGCCCGAGGGCGAACGGATCGTCCCCGTCACCGAATTCCACCGCCTGCCGGGGGAGAACCCCGACCAGGACACCGTGATCAGACCCGGCGAGCTGATCACCGAAGTGGTGCTTCCGCCGCCGGTGCCCGGGACGGCCTCCCGCTACCGCAAGGCCCGCGACCGCGCCTCGTTCGCCTTCGCGCTGGTCTCCGTCGCCGCCACGCTCCGGGTGGACGCCGGCCGCGTCGAGCACGCCACGCTCGCGTTCGGTGGTGTCGCCCACCGGCCGTGGCGCGCCCGCAGGGCCGAGGCAGAGCTGCGCGGCGCCCCCGCCACGCCCGCCGTATTCCAGCACGCCCTGATCGCCGAACTGGCCGAGGCCCAGCCGCTGCGCGACAACGCGTTCAAGGTGGACCTCGCCCGCCGGCTAGCCGTCGACGTGCTCGGCGAACTCACCGCCCGGCAACCCGCCCGGACCGGCTGAACCGCCCGGACCGGCTGAACCCGCCCCGCGCCCGCCAGCACCACCGACCCCCGAGGACCCACCGCCATGACCACCCGAGCCCCGCAGTTCCCCGGTGCGCCCGTCGTCCGCAGAGAGGCCCGGGACAAGGTCACCGGCACCGCCCGCTACGCGGCCGACCGCGTGCCGGCCGGCTGTCTGTACGCCTGGACCGTCCCGGCCACCGTCGCGGCCGGACGTGTCACCGCCGTACGGGCCGTCGACGCCCTCGCCGTACCCGGCGTCCATTCCGTCCTCACCCACGACAACGCGCCCGGACTCCAGGAGCCCGACGACCCGATCCTCGCCGTGCTCCAGGACGACCGGGTCCCGCACCACGGCTGGCCGATCGCCCTCGTGATCGCGGAGTCCCTGGAAGCGGCCCGGACGGGAGCCGGGGAACTCCACGTCGAGTACGAACGGGACGCGCACGACGTCACCCTCACCGACGACCACCCCGGCCTCTACACGCCCGAGGAGGCCAACGGCGGCTTCCCCGCCGTCCGGGTGCGCGGCGACGTGGAACGCGCCCTGGCCGGGGCGAGCGTCCAGGTCGACGCGACGTACCGGATGGGCGCGCTGCACAACCACCCCATGGAGCCGCACGGCGCCACCGCCGTGTGGGCCGACGGACACCTCACCGTCCACGACTCCAGCCAGGGCTCCACCAAGGTGCGCGACAGCCTCGCCCAGGCGCTCGGCCTGGATCCGGACCGGATCACCGTGGTCTCCGAGCACGTCGGCGGCGGCTTCGGCTCGAAGGGCACCACCCGCCCCCAGGCGGTCCTGGCCGCGATGGCCGCCCGGCACACCGGGCGGCCGGTGAAACTGGTGTTCCCCCGGGCCCAGCTGGCGGAGGTCGTCGGCCACCGGGCCCCCACCATCCAGCGGGTCCGGCTCGGCGCGGACCTGGACGGGGTGCTCACCGCGGTCAGCCACGAGGCCGTCACCCAGACCTCCACCGTGAAGGAGTTCGTCGAGCAGGCCGCCGTGCCCACCCGCACCATGTACGCCTCGCCGCACAGCCGGACCACGCACCGGGTGGCCGCCCTCGACGTCCCGAGCCCTTCCTGGATGCGCGCCCCGGGGGAGGCCTCGGGGATGTACGCCCTGGAGTCCGCCATGGACGAGCTGGCCTCCGCGCTCGGCCTGGACCCCGTGGAGCTGCGGCTGCGCAACGAACCGGAGACCGAACCAGACAGCGGCCGCCCCTTCAGCAGCCGAGGCCTCGCCGCCTGTCTGCGCGACGGTGCGGCGCGGTTCGGCTGGCACGACCGCGACCCCCGGCCCGCCGCCCGCCAGGAAGGGCGCCGGCTCATCGGTACGGGCGTGGCCTCCGCGACGTACCCCGTGCTCGTCTCCCGGTCCACCGCGAGCGCCCACGCCGCACCGGACGGCGCCCTGCGCATCGCGGTCAACGCCACCGACATCGGCACCGGGGCCCGCACCGTGCTGGCCCAGATCGCCGCCGACGCGCTCGGCGTCGCCCCCGCGGCCGTACACGTCGACATCGGCAGCACCGACCTGCCCACCGCCCCGCTGGCCGGCGGCTCCTCCGGCACCGCCTCCTGGGGCTGGGCCGTGCACAAGGCCGCCGCCGACCTGGCCGCCCGCCTCGCCGAGCACACCGGACCGCTGCCCGCCGGCGGAATCACCACCACCGCCGACACCGAGCAGGAGACCGGCGAGGAGTCCCCGTACGCCCGGCACGCCTTCGGCGCCCACTTCGCCGAGACGGCCGTCGACGCCGTCACCGGCGAGGTGCGCGTCCGCCGGCTGCTCGGCGTGTACGCCGCCGGGCGGATCCTCAACGCGCGCACCGCACGCTCCCAGTTCACCGGTGGCATGGTGATGGGCATCGGCATGGCCCTCACCGAGGGCTGTGGCCTCGACCCGGCCTTCGGCGACTTCACCGCCAAGGACCTCGCCTCGTACCACGTGCCCGTCTGCGCGGACACGGCCGACATCCAGGCGCACTGGATCGAGGAGGACGACCGCCACCTCAATCCGATGGGCTCCAAGGGCATCGGCGAGATCGGGATCGTCGGCACCGCCGCCGCCATCGGGAACGCGGTCCGCCACGCCACTGGCGCCCGGCTGCGTGAACTGCCCCTCACCCCGGACACCTTGCTGCCCTACCTGCTCTGACCGGACACCGCCCTCACCAGCACGGACGGCCCACCTGTTGCACGTCCGGCGTACTCGGCGCACCCTGATGAGTGACCCAGAAGTGATCAGAGCTCACGCTTCGTGTTCGGGGTTCGTTCGTACGACGGGGTGAAGTACGACGGGGTGAAGCACGTGGGCCTCGTGGTGAGGAGCCTCGACGATGACCGTTCCACTCGACCGGCACTACTCGGTCGAACTGCAGGTGTCGGCAGAGCGCGTTCCCCAGCTGCGGCGGATCGTCGCCGCACATCTTCGTCACTGGAGTCTCGACCTGCACGTCCGGCCGGTGTGCCGGGCCCTGGACGAGCTTCTGACCAACGTCCACCGGCATGTCGGCGACGGCAACAGCTGCGTCCTCGAACTCCGCTGGACCGGACGGCACGTGACCGTTTCCGTCGCGGACGACAGTGCCCGGATGCCCAGGCTGCTGCCGGCCGGCGGCGGGCTGAGCCGGGTCATGGCCCTGAGCGACAGCTGGGGCACCTGCCGGACCACCGACGGCAAAGTGGTCTGGTTCACCCGCTACGCCGAGGCGCTGCGGCCCGCGGGACTGCTCCCGTACGCCCCGCTGCCCGGCGTCCGCACCGCCCGCCGCACCCCCCTCGCGGTGCTCGTGTAACCGCCCCGAAAGGCGGCCCGCACACCCGGCCGACGCGGAACGTGCCCCTCCGGCACGCATGATCCGCGTCGGCCGGGTACGTGCGGGGAGGGGAGGGCCGCGTTGCGCGGACCGGTGCGGCGCGGCACGGTCGGAGTACCGATGCAAGGAGGCCACTGCCATGCCCATCGCGACGGTCAACCCCGCGAACGGCGAACTGATCAGGTCTTTCGACGCCCTCGACGAGGAGGAGACCGAACGCAGGATCACCGCCGCCGCGGAGACCTTCCGCCAGTACCGCACCACCCCGTTCGAGCAACGCGCGGCCTGGCTGAACCGGGCCGCCGACCTCCTCGACGAGGACCGCGACACCATCGCCCGTACGATGACCGTCGAGATGGGCAAGCCCGTCACGGCGGCCCGCGTGGAGGCGGCCAAGTGCGCGAAGGCGATGCGCTGGTACGCCGCCCACGCCGAGGGCCTGATCGCCGACGAACACCCGGACCCCGACGACGTGAAGGACTCCGGCGCCTCCCGCGCGCTGGTCCGCTACCGTCCGCTCGGCGTGGTCCTCGCCGTGATGCCGTGGAACTTCCCGCTCTGGCAGGTGGTGCGCTTCGCCGCCCCCGCGCTGATGGCGGGCAACGTCGGTCTCCTCAAGCACGCGTCGAACGTCCCGCAGACCGCCCTCTACCTGGAGGACCTCTTCCACCGCGCGGGATTTCCGGCGGGCTGCTTCCGCACGCTGCTGATCGGCTCGGGCGCCGTCGAGGCGGTCCTGCGCGACCCACGCGTCGTCGCGGCCACCCTCACCGGCAGCGAACCGGCGGGGCGCTCCGTCGCCGCCACCGCCGGTGACGAGGTGAAGAAGACGGTGCTGGAACTCGGCGGCAGCGATCCCTACCTCGTCCTGCCCTCGGCGGACGTGGAGAAGGCCGCGGCCACCGCCGTCACCGCACGCGTCCAGAACAACGGCCAGTCCTGCATCGCCGCCAAGCGCTTCATCGTGCACGCCGACGTCTACGACACGTTCGCCGAGCACTTCACCGCGGGCATGCGCGCCCTGACCGTCGGCGACCCGCTGGAGGAGGCCACCGACATCGGTCCCCTCTCCACCGAACAGGGCCGTACCGACCTGGAGGAACTCGTCGACGACGCCGTCGAACGGGGCGCGGAGGCGCTGTGCGGCGGCCGCCGCCCCGACAAGCTCGGCGGCGGCCTGGAGAACGGCTGGTTCTACGAGCCCACCGTGCTCGCAGGCATCACCTCCGCCATGCGCGTCCACCGCGAGGAGACGTTCGGGCCGGTCGCCACCCTCTACCGGATCGCCGACCTCGACGAGGCGATCCACCTGGCCAACGACACCCCCTTCGGCCTCAGCTCCAACGTCTGGACCCGCGACCCGGGCGAACAGGAACGCTGCGCCCGCGACCTGGAGGCCGGCGGGGTCTTCTTCAACGGCATGACCGCCTCGCACCCCGCGCTGCCCTTCGGCGGGATCAAGCGCTCCGGTTACGGCCGTGAGCTCGCCGGCCACGGCATCCGCGAGTTCTGCAACGCCACCACGCTCTGGTACGGCCCCGAGGCGTCCTGAAAACGGTGCCGCCCGTACGCCGTCACCCGACGAGGAGACCTGCCCCGGGAGCGCAACCCGTACCTCCTCCGCTCCCTCCGACGAGGAGCTCGCCGCGCTCGACGCCCACCGGCGCGCGGCCGACCACCTCGGCGTCGGCCAGATCCAGCTGATGGACAACCCCCTGCTGACCCGGCCGCTCGACCCCGCGGACATCAAGCCCCGGCTGCTCGGCCACTGGGGCGCCTCGCCGGGCCTCGACCTCGTCCACACCCACCTCAACCGGGTGATCAGGGCCCGCGACCTGAGCGCCCTGTGCGTCTGGGGCCCCGGCCACGGCGGACCCGCCGTCTCGCCAACTCCTGGCTGGAGGGCAGCTACACCGAGACCTGTCCGGACGCCGGACGGGACGTCCACGGCACGGGACGGCTCTTCGAACAGTTCTCGTCACCTGCCGTAGGCCGTGGACCGGAAGTGCGGCGGCTGACGGTGTCGTCCACCGGCCACTGCCCACCCCCCCTGCCCCCGGACCGGCCGATGCGCGATCATGGGCGGTGACCCGAGACCCACCGGAGAGGCCGCCATGAAGCTGCGCTGTGCCGTGGTCGATGACTTCCAGTCCGTGGCCGCCACCGTCGTCGACTGGTCGCCCCTCACCGCCGACGTCGAGGTCGTGTCGTTCAGCGAGCACCTCGCCACCGAGGACGAAGCGGCCGCCGCCCTGGCAGGCTTCGACATCGTGGTGACCCTGCGCGAGAGGACGCCCTTCCCGGCTGAGCTGTTCGCCCGGCTGCCCCGCCTGCGGCTGCTGATCGCCTCCGGCATGCGCAACTCCGTCATCGACTTCGACGCCGCGCAGCGGCACGGCGTCGTGGTCTGCGGCACCGCCAGCTCCTCCACCCCGCCCGTCGAGCTCACCTGGGCGCTGCTGCTGGGCCTGGCGCGCGGGATCGTCCCCGAGGCGGAGGCCCTGCGCACGGGCGGGCCCTGGCAGTCCACCCTCGGTGCCGATCTGCACGGCCGGCGGCTCGGTCTGCTGGGGCTGGGGAAGATCGGCGCCCGGGTGGCGCGGGTGGGCCTGGCGTTCGGCATGGACGTCCTGGCCTGGAGCCAGAACCTCACGAAGGAACGTACCGACGAGGTCGGGGCGGCCCTGGCAGCCTCCAAGGAAGAACTGCTGGCCACCAGCGACTTCGTCTCCGTGCACCTGGCGCTCGGCGAGCGGACCCGGGGCCTGGTCGGCGCGGCAGAACTCGCCCGGATGCGCCCGACCGCGTACCTGATCAACACCTCCAGGGCAGCCATCGTCGACACGGACGCCCTGCTCGCCGCGTTGAACGCCGGGGCGATCGCCGGGGCCGCGACCGATGTGTTCGACATCGAGCCGCTCCCGGCCGGCCACCCGGTGCGTACGGCCCCGCGCCTGCTGGCCACCCCGCACCTGGGCTATGTGTCGCGCGCCAACTACGAGACCTACTACGGCCAGGCCGTGGAGAACATCAGGGCGTTCCTCGACGGGCAGCCGGTCCGCCGCCTGGGCTGACGGCGGACCAGGCGTCCCGGGGGAGCCCCTCCCGGCACCCCGGTCAGGGGCTCCCGTCAGTAGCGCAGCGCCGCCGCGATCCGGCCGTGGTCCGCCAGCGAACCGTCCTCGACGAACGCCACGTCGGCGCCGCTGTCCAGCGCCGCTTCGACCAGTTCGTCGACGATGTCCTCACGGACCGTGCCGTCGGCGCTCTGCGTACGCCCCTCGGGCACCGGCTCCAGGTGCTCGTCGGTCACCTGCACGGCCGCCTGGAAGTGTTCCTCCACCGCGACCAGACCCGCCCTGCCCTCCCGGACGGCGGCCCACACCTCGTCGAGACCCCCGGCGAAGGAGTGCGCGCTCCGGGCGTGGTCCAGCCGGGTCTCCACCTCCGCTGCCGCCAGGCGCGCCCCCTCGTCGAGGGCGGGCCGCAGCTCCCTGAGTACTTCGGCGGGCGGCAGATCGGCCGGCGCTCCCTTGGCGACCCGGCCGAGGGCGGACCCGGAGCCCGCCCCGACCTCGTCCAGCAGAGCGAGAGCAGGGGCCAGGCCCATCAGGTAGAGCGGCCGCGGATCAGCGGCGAGCACGGCGCGCAGCTTCTCGTCGACCGTACGGAAGAAGTTCCGGGTCTCCTCGTCGGTGAAGGTGCTCGGGGTGTCCCCGATCCGCTCCTCGCGCTGCGGGTTGGGCGGCTCCTTCGGCGCGGTCAGCGGGAAGCCGTCCGCCTCCTCCGGCCGGATGCCGTCGCCCGTGCCGAGCCACAGCGTGGCGTGGTCGGCGGCGACGGTCAGCGCCCGGAACGGGCGTGTCTGAGCCTTGGCCGCGACGAGGTTGCGGGTGAGGAAGGTGTCGCTGAGCACCACCCGTTCGGGTGCGGTGCGCGGAAGCTGCCAGATCCAGTACGCGTCGGTGGTGGCCAGGAGCACCAGGGAGTCCATCGCCCGGCGCGGGTCCACCTCGCCCGCCGCCCGCTCCAGCTGGGCCTGGAGGGCGGCCCGGACCTCGCGACTGACCTGCGGGTCGGCGTCGAGGCGGTGTCCGGCCTCGGCCACCAGGTTCCGCAGGCGGACCGGGTCCTGGGCGTTGTCGGGGGCCTTGCGGTGGGTCGGCATGGTCAGGGACAGGGCCGGATAGGGCCGGGTCGCCCGCAGCTCCCGCAACAGGTCGGCGGTCAGGGCGTCCGTATCCATCGTTCCCTCCCAGGGCTCGAACCCGCTCCCGTATGAAGCGGATGCTTCGACGAGTCAATTCATACCGTTTGATCCTAATATGGGCGAGTTGTTGCTCCTGGAGTGCGGGAGGTTGCGCGATGTCCACGCTCACGGTCTGGAAGTTCCGGACGGCCGACGGTGCGGAGAGTGTCGAGGAGGCGCTGAAATCCCTTCAGAAGGAAGGGCTGATCAAGATTCTCGACGCGGCGGTGGTGAGCTGGCCCGCCGACCGGGCCAAGCCGCGCACGAAACAGCTGCTCAATCTCGTCGGCGCCGGGGCCCTCAGCGGCACCTTCTGGGGCATGCTCTTCGGCCTGATCTTCCTCATGCCGCTGCTGGGCGCGGCCATCGGGGCGGCCGCCGGGGCGCTCGGCGGGAAGCTCGCGGACGTCGGCATCGACGACGACTTCATCGCCGAGGTCAAGGAGAAGGTGACGCCCGGAACCTCGGCGCTGTTCCTGCTGACCATGAATGAGGTGCCTGAGCGGATCGGCGCGCAGCTGCCCGGCGACGGCGCCGAACTCCTCCACAGCAATCTCGACACCGCGCGCGAGGCGAAGCTTCGCGACGTCTTCGGTGACGAGACGGCGTGACCCGCGCACACCCCCTTTCCTCACCCGGATCCACTCTCTTGGATTGGACGGACCGTCCGTGAAAGCGAACCTCCCCGCGCGCCGGGCGCGCGGCCGCCGCGCCGCCCGAACCCTGGCCCCCCTCGCGCCGGCAGCCCTGCTGTTCGCCTCCACGGCGGCCTGCGACTCCGACACCAGTAGCGAAGGCACCGACCGGGGCGTCCACACCCTCACGCCCGAACCGGAGGAATCGCCGTCCGAGGCCGCGAGCCCGCGCACCCAGGAGAGCTTCGCGGCCTCGGTGTCCGCCGAGTCCGAACGCGTACGGCAGGAGGCGGCCGAGCGGCTGGACGAGGTCGAGGGCCGGGGCAACGCGGTCGGCGACGTCTCGGTCAACGGACTGCCGCTCACCGCGTCCGAGGAGGTCCGCAGCGCACTCGTCCGGGTCACCAACCCCACGGACCAGGCCGCGTTCTACGCCGTGAAGGTGGAGTTCGTCGACGCCGAGGACAAGGTTCTCGACACCGTCGTCGTCGGCGTCGAGGAGGCACCGCCGGACCGTACGGTCACCGCCCAGGCCAACAGCCGCAAGGCCGCCGGGGTGAAGACCTTCCCCCGGGTCGCCCAGGCCGAGCGCGGCTGAGCGGGCGGCGTCCATGAGTGCCGCCGACGCGGTGACCGACTCGCTCCAGACCCTGCGCGCCCAGTTCGTCGACGTACGGGAGGGGAAACCGGCCGACTACATCCCCCAGCTGGCCCTCGCCGACCCCGACGCCTTCGGGCTCGCGCTGGTCAGCATGGACGGCCACCGCTACGGCGCGGGCGAGGCCGAGGTCCCCTTCACCCTCCAGTCCGTCTCCAAACCGTTCATCTACGCCCTGGCACTCTCCCTCCTCGGCCTCGACGAGGTGAGCCGCTGGGTGGGCGCCGAGCCGAGCGGCGAGGCGTTCAACGCCATCAGCCTCGAACCCGGTACGGGCAGGCCCGCCAACGCCATGGTCAATGCCGGCGCGATCGTCACCACCGCCCTGATCCCCGACGCTCCGGACGAACCCGCCTTCGACCGGATCCTGCACTGCCTCGGCCATTTCGCCGGACGCGAACTCGACGTCGACGAAGAGGTGTTCAGCTCCGAATCGGTGACCGGGGACCGCAACCGGGCGCTGGCGTACCTGATCCGCTCCACCGGCACCATGCCCGTCGACCCGGTCCTGGCGGTCGACCGGTACTTCCGCCAGTGCGCGATCCGCGTCACCGCCGTCGACCTCGCCACGATGGCCGCGACGCTCGCCTACGGCGGCGTGAACCCGGTCACCGGCGAGCGGGTCGTCGCCGCCGAGGTCGCCGCCCAGGTCCTCGCCGTCATGGCGACCTGCGGCATGTACGACGGCTCCGGCGACTGGCTGCTGCGCGTCGGGCTGCCCGCCAAGAGCGGGGTGTCCGGCGGCCTCATCGCGGTAGGTCCCGCCCGCTTCGGGGTCGCCACGTACAGCCCGCCGCTGGACACCACCGGCGGTTCGGTGCGCGGTCACGCCGCGCTGGAGACGATGTCGAAACGCTACGGGCTCCACCTCATGCTCAACCCCGCGCTGCCGGGCTCCACCGTCAGCCTCGTCACGACCGCGGACGATCTGCCGTCGGCGCCCTCGACCGAGCACGAGCGAGTCCTCCACGAAAAGGTCGGCGTCGTCGTCGCCCAGGGGTCCATCGACTTCACGGCCGCCGAACGGGTGCTGTACGCCCTGGACGAGTCCGGGCCGGACGGCGGCTCGGTGGTGCTCGACCTGCACGACGTCACGTCCATCGACTCGGTGGCCCTGGCCATGCTGCACACCGGGCTCGCCCGGCTGGCCAGCGACGGGCGGCGCGCGGCGGTCGTCGATCCGCGCGATCTGCTGGGCCCGCCCGATCTCGTACGGGAGCGGACCGGCCAGGACCTGCCGCGCTACGCCACCCGTGAGAGTGCCGTCGAAGGCTGCGCGCGGGCCCTGGCCGGGGAGGGCTGAGCAGGACTGCCGGGTGGGCCGGGTCTACCAGATGGACCCGACCCACTCGGGGTGGTCTATGAACGGGTTCCGGTTGTGCTGGAACTGCTCGAATATGACGTTGTTGCGGCGCTTCTCGAAGCTGTCCGGCGGGTCCTCCTGGCTCCACTGCTTCAGGACGGACAGCTTGCCCATCTTCGGCGCGGACCCGTTGTTCACCTGGTCGTTGGGTTCGAGATCGGCGAAGGCGTCGTTGCCCTCGTAGCGCACCGCCATGTAGAGGATCATGCGGGCGACGTCGCCCTTGACCGCGTCGCGCGGCTCGAAGGAGTCGCCGTCGGTGAAGTTGCCGGGCGCGTTGCCCAGTTCGCTTCCGCCGTTGTCGAAGTCCTTGTTGCCGCGCGTGGAGTTGATCCGGACGTCGGTGGGGCGCAGATGATGGACGTCGGTGCCCGGACCCGTTGCGGTGCCGAAGCCGCCGTGCGACTTGGCCCAGACGTGCTCCCGGTTCCACTGGCCCGAGTTGCCACCGTTGTCGTTCTTGGACTGGGAGCGCCCGGTGTACAGCAGGACGACGTTGGAGGAGTCGGCGGGATCCTCGTCGGTGGCCTTGAGGGCGCCCCAGACCTGGCGGTAGGAGAGCTTGGTCTGGTCGCTGATGATCGTGTGCAGGGCGGTTTTGAGCTCGGCTCCGGTCTTGCCGAGCGCGTCCCGGTAGTACGTGTCGTCGAGGGCGGTGGCGGTGTGTCGGTCGGGCGAGTCGTCCGCGGGGGCCGCGGCGGCGGTGCCGCCGAGCACGGTGACGGCTGCTGCCGCGGCGAGCAGTGGACGCGCGTAGAACGAGTGACTACGGGACATGTGGGGTGTCCTCTCCGAAACGCGGGCGCCGCGACGAGGACCCTGGGTGGGAGTGCCCCTGCGGCGGCCGTGCGGTAGGTGGTCAGCCGGGAGCCTTCCACACGCACCGTGCCCCACGGGTGAACACTGTGCATCTATCATGTGCAGGTCAAGAATCGGGTGGTGGGAACCCGCCGGGAACGGCCGTCCGCCGCGGCGGCGCAAGGCCTCCGGAGTGGACGGAGTGGTGCTGTCCGGTGCTGTCCGGCGCTACCCGGCGGCCCGGACGCGTCAGGAGGTACGTCACCTGATCCGCCACGTCCCCCGGCCGGAGGAAGTGATGGAAGCCGACGACGCACTCGGCGCCCCGGGCCCGTTACACCTGGGCGTCCGGACGCGGATTGACATGGGTGCGGCCTTCGGCGGACTCGATCAGGACGAGAAGCCGAGTCCGTCCGTGTCGCGGGAGGGCTGACAGGCGCTGACGTCGACGTGGTGGAGCATGGGCACCACCTCGCGGAATGGGGCAACGACCTCCCTCTCCTGCCCACTCCCCAGGCCGGCCGAGGGTGGACTCACCCTCCCGGGCGGGCGGGCGCGCGCTCCTCGGATGCGGCGGGGGCCGCGGGGGGCGAGAATTGCCGCAAGGACGAGGAGGCGGCATGAGCGAAGAGCCCGAATCCGTATCCGCGGCTGTGTCCGGGCCGGGGGGCATTACGCCCGACCGGCTCCTGCACACGGGCGCGAGCGACCGGCCGAGCGCGGAGGACCTGGTGCTGGCCTCCGGGCGGGACCTGACGCCGAAGACCCTGGAATGGGCGCGGCGCAAGCTGGCCGCCGAGGGGCGGTCGGCCATCGACAAACAACTGCCCTGACCGCCCGGCGGGGCCGCGGGAACACCCGGCGGGCGGTGCCTGGAGCCGTACGCCGAGGTGAAGGCGGCCGAGGAGCCGGGGAGCGTGTGGGGCGCCCCCGGTTCCCTCGGTTAGCCTGAGTGACATATGAACCGTTTGACGACCTCACAGGGCGCTTTCGAGCTCGCCCGTTTCCCCGAGCACCCGCGCGATCCCTTCCGGGCGTGGGACGCCGCCGACGAATACCTGCTCCGGCAGCTGACTGACCCCGAGACGGGTCCGGTCGACCTCTCGGGTACGGTCGCCGTCGTGGGGGACCGGTGGGGAGCGCTCGCCACCGCGCTGGCCGAGCACCGGCCCGTCCAGATCAGCGACTCCTACCTGGCCCGGCGCGCCACCCTCGCCAACCTCGACCGGAACGGCATCGACCAGAGCGCGGTCCGGCTCCTGTCCTCGCGCGACACCCCGCCGGACCGGATCGACGTCCTGATCGTCCGGGTGCCCAAGTCCCTGGCGTTCCTGGAGGACCAGCTCCACCGGATCGCCCCCGCCGTCCACGCCGGCACGGTGGTCATCGGCACCGGCATGGTCAAGGAGATCCACACCTCCACGCTCAAGCTCTTCGAGCGCATCATCGGCCCGACCCGCACCTCCCTCGCGGTGCGCAAGGCGCGGCTCATCTTCTGCACGCCGGACCCCGGGCTGCCGCGTACGCCGAGCCCGTGGCCGTACCGCTACGAGCTGCCCGCCGACGTGGGCCCCGTCTCGGGCCTGTCCACCGTCAACCACGCGGGGATCTTCTGCGCCGAGCGCCTCGACATCGGCACCCGTTTCTTCCTGAAGCACCTGCCCACCCGCGGCGGTGCCGTCCGGGTCGTCGACCTGGGCTGCGGCAACGGCGTCCTCGGGCTATCCGCCGCCATCGCCAACCCCGACGCGCACGTCACCTTCGTCGACGAGTCCTACGGGGCGGTCGCCTCCGCCGAGGAGACCTTCCGGGCCGGTGCGCCGGGCGGCGCGAAGGCCGATTTCCTGGTTGGCGACGGTCTCGGCGACCTCGATCCGGGCAGCGTGGACCTGGTGCTGAACAACCCGCCGTTCCACTCGCACCTCGCCACCACCGACGCGACCGCCCGCACGATGTTCGCCGGGGCGCGGACCGCCCTGCGCCAGGGCGGCGAGCTCTGGGTCGTGGGCAACCGGCACCTCTCGTACCACGTCCACCTGCGGCGGATCTTCGGGAACTGCACCACGGTCGCGGGCGACGCGAAGTTCGTGGTCCTGCGCGCCGTCAAGCGCTGACCGGGAGCGGCGCACCCGGCGTTGCTTGCCGTGCGCCGCCCACCGGGCCGGTTGCCGGGCCGCTCCCCGGTCCGAGCGCAACTGCCGGACGCCCTCCGGCCCTTCCGGATTCTTGCAACACGTTCTACTGTGTGCGCCGCCGCACACGGACGACGCCGAGCGAGACTCTGGAGGGGCCGTGCACCTCGAATACACGCCTGAGCAGCAGCGGCTGCGTACCGAACTGCGCACCTACTTCGCGGCCCTGGTGCCCGACAACGCCTACGCCCGCTACGCGGAGCCCGCCGCCCAGAAGCTCTTCTACCGCGATACGGTCCGCAGTCTCGGCGCCGACGGCTGGCTGGGGGTCGGCTGGCCGAAGGAGTACGGCGGCCGGGGACTGACCCCGATGGAACAGTTCATCTTCTTCGACGAGGCCGCCCAGGCCGGCGTACCGCTGCCGCTGATGGCCCTGAACACCGTCGGGCCCACGATCATGCGGTTCGGCACCGACGAGCAGAAGGCCCACTTCCTCCCCGGAATCCTGGCCGGGGAGATCGACTTCGCGATCGGCTACAGCGAACCGGACGCGGGCACCGACCTCGCCGCCCTCAAGACGCGGGCCGTGCGCGACGGGGACGAGTACGTCGTCGACGGGCAGAAGATCTGGACCACCAACGGCGACACCGCCGACTGGGTCTGGCTCGCCGTGCGCACCGACCCCGACGCCCCGCCGCACCAGGGCATCACCATGCTCCTGGTCCCCACGAGCGACCCGGGCTACTCCTGCACCCTGATCAACACCCTCGCCTCGCACGACACGACCGCCAGCTACTACGAGAACATCCGCGTCCCGGTGTCCCGCCGCGTCGGCGAGGAGAACAAGGGCTGGCGGCTCATCACCAACCAGCTCAACCACGAACGCGTCACCCTCGCCGCCCACGGCACGATGGCGGTCCGCGCTCTGCACAACGTCCAGCGCTGGGCCGCCGACACCAAGCTCACCGACGGCCGAAGGGTCATCGACCTCGGCTGGGTCCGTGCCCTGCTCGCCCGCACCCACACCCGCCTGGACGTGATGAAACTGCTCAACTGGCAGATGGTCGCAGCCCTCCACGACGGCACCCTCACCCCCCAGGACGCCTCGGCGGTCAAGGTCTACGGCTCCGAGGCCCGCCGGGACGCCTACGCCTGGCTGATGGAGATCGTCGGCTCCGCGGGCGCGCTGAAGGAGGGCTCGGCCGGCGCGGTGCTCCACGGCGAACTGGAACGCGGCTACCGCTCGGCCGTGATCTTCACCTTCGGCGGCGGCAACAACGAGATCCAGCGGGAGATCATCTCGTGGATCGGGCTGGGGATGCCGCGCGTGCGGCGGTGATGTCGTGTGTGACGAGGCTTTTTGGTTGGCACTGAAGCGGGATAGTTGGCGCTGAGCTGTTTCGAACCTGACGGCGGTGTCCGTCACTTGTGTCCTGTCGCAGTGAGGTTGTCGGATTCTCACGGCTTCTCGTTCGTGCTGTCGGATTCTCACCGCGTCGCGCGCTGAGCGAAGACGTTTGCCCCGTACGTGGGGTTTGATCTCATTTTCCTGGTCCGGTTCTCGCTGTACCTGTCACGGTCGTTCTCGGCAGGTACGCGGAGTCGGGGATGGCGATGGATCTGGGGCTGATCGATGTCGAGTGGGCTGAGGGCGAGGGCTGCGGGCTGCGGAAGCCCGTGATGGAGGCGGTGTCCCGGGTCCGGTTCGAGTCGGTGCTCCCGGTGCGACAGTTCACGTCGTACCGCGGGCGGCGGCATTTCACGGGCTGGTACTGGGCGGCAACGACGCAGTCGCTGGTGGGGTTCGAGTCGTGGCTGGAGCGGGACCGGGCCATGTGTTCCTTCACCGTGGAAGTGGACAGCGCCTGTCCGTCGACGAGGCCCGGCCCCGTACGGCAGGGAGCTGCCCCGAAGCCGTTCTGTTGGATGTCCGGGAAGAGGTCGAGTGGCGAACCGGCCACGCTCCCGGCGCGGTGCACGCACCGCTCACCGACCTGGCCGCAGGTGCGGCGATTCCGGTGGCAGCGCAGGGACGGCCGTCCAACTGAACGTGCACCCTCGGGTCGTACGCCGCCCCGTATCCCACGAGCGGAGGCAGAGCCCAAGCACTCAGGAAGCGAATGCCGCAGCCGCGCTGCTCCGCTTCGTCGAAGGCGAAGCGGAGCAATGCCTCACAGGGTTGGCGTACGTCGACGCCCACCACCAGGTCGCCGTACGAGGCGTCGTCCTTGGCCCGAACCGACACAGTCGGGCAGTTCGTGGCGCCTATGAGCGCCATGCTCACGGAGCCGAGGACGAAGCCCATGACCGGCCCGAGCGCACGGGAGCCGAGGACGATCATGTCCGAGTCCGCAGCGGACTCGGACAGCACGTCGATTGGTCTGCCGTCCACTGAACGGATGCTGATGTCCAGGGCGGGAAATGTCCTACGGAGCTCTTCGGCTGTCTGGGCGAGGAGATGCTGTGCAGAACAGCGGCTTCGACTGTCCAGTGCGCGGAAGACGTGTCCAAGAGCCGACGGCTCCTGGACATGAATGAGTCGAAGAGGGACAGCACGTAGGCCGGCCTCCCGGGCGGCCCAGTATGCGGCCACGCTGCTCTGCGGGGATCCGCCGAAACCCGCGACCACCGAACCGATCATGCCGCTTGCCTGCGGCCCGCCCGGATTCAGGGGAAAGCCCGTCCTTGTCATGTTGGCTCAGTCCCGTCTGCCGAGGAGTGACGACCCTTCTCTCAGCATCGACGTGGATGCCTTGGCCGAGGAGGGGCCATGCGGCCCTGTCCGGTACCGATCAGCCCACAGCACACCCAGCCCCGTACCGCTCCTGGGTCGGTCGGCGAGAGGTGGGGACCGACCGGCCCTGGCCCGGCATTGTGCCCGGTGCCAGCCTGGGAGCAGTCAATCCTTCGCAGAAGGGTGGTGGGCATGATGCAAGCGCCGCTGGTTGTAGGGGGCGACGGCTCTGAATCCAGTCTTCAAGCAGTGGACTGGGCCGCTGACGAGGCCGCGCGTCATGCGACCCCGCTGAGGCTGGTGTACGCCTCGCTCTGGGAGCGGTACGAGGCAGGTGGCGTCCGTGTTGCTGGGTTCGGTGAGCCTCGTCGTGGCGGCCCGCAGCGTGTGTCCCGTGGTCGTGGTACGTGGGGATGACATAGCGCTCGCCTCCCGACACCAACGCATCCTCCTGGGGGTGGGCCGCAGGGACGTCGGGGCTCCTGCGGTGCGCTTCGCCTTCCGTGAGGCAGCCGTTCGCGGCTGCGCCCTCAGCGCTCTCAGCGCCTGGCGCCAACCGGCCCCGAGGCCCGCCGAGCACCCGCTCATCACGGGCGATCCGGCACACTCGGCGGAAGAGCGTGCCGCCGCGCTTCTCGACAAGGCCCTCGAAGGACCGGCCCGGGAGTACCCGGATGTCCGGGTGAGCAGGGCCACCGTGGAGGGGGCGGCTGCCAAGATTCTGGTCGAGCGGTCGGCCGCTGCTGACCTGCTGGTTGTCGGAGCACGAGGCCAGGGGAGCCATATCGGCCTTGAGCTCGGGAGGGTGGCCCACCGAGCGCTGCACCACGCCGCGTGCCCTGTCGTCGTCGTGCCCCAGCGCCTCACCGATGCCGCGACGACCGACGTCTGAGTCCCGACACCGGGACAGCCTCCGCGCTGCGTCTGCTCCCGGTTCTGGCTAGCGTGAGCCGCAGGACCCGCCCCGGCGGGAGAAGTCGAGGAGCAAGGAGCCAGCGATGTCCTCAGCACCGCCTCCGGCCAAAGGCGACATGGGCCGACGCATCGCGGCACGCCGCCTGCAGCTCGGACTGTCCCGGCAGGACGTAGCGCTGCGGGCAGGAGCCGCGCCCGGCTACATCGAGTATGTCGAGGAACAGCCCGCCACACCGGGCATCGGCTTCCTGCTCCGGCTGGCCGACGCGCTGGAGACCACGGTTCAGGAACTGTCCGGAAGTACGGGCGACCTGCCGCCCGGCTTCGGCCGCGGAGCCCGTAGGGCCCGGATGGTCGAACTCGACGAGGCAATGTGCTGGACGCTGCTGGGAGACCACGGCGTAGGGCGGGTTGCCCTGACGATGGAGGACGGACCGGTCGTGCTGCCGGTCAACTACCAGGTGCTGGACGGCGAAGTCATGTTCAGTACGGGGGGTGCTTCCCCACTCGCCGCTGCCGCCGACGCGGAGATTGCCTTCGAGGCCGACCATATCGATGACGCCTTCAGTAAGGGCTGGAGCGTGTTGATCGTCGGAACCGTGCGTTCGGTGTCGAACGAAGAGGCCGCCCAGCGGCTCAGGGAAACGGCGTACTCGACTCCCTGGGCAGGTGAGGAGCGTGAGCACGTCATGCTCCTCGGGCCCCGACGAGTCACTGGGCGGAAGATTCTTGTTCCCGATGCCCCGGGCGACGCCGACTGATGCGGCCCTTGCGGGCCTGGTGCTGCGCCCTTCAGTGGGGAGGGCGCGGCACCAGGCCCGCAGCTACGAAGGCGCTGGCTGCGGCTGACGTCACTCGAAGGGGACTACGGCGACCGGTGCGGAGCTGTGGTGAATCACAGCGTGGGTGACGTGGCCGACATGGGGCCCCAAAGGTCTGCTGCTGCGCCGACCTACAACGACGAGATCGGCTCCTCGGGACGCCTGGACGAGCTCGCTGGCCGGCGGAGCCATGACTGCCGTCTCCGAGACGTCGACCTGGGGGAATTCGGCCCGCCAGGGGCGCAGCATTTCGGTGAGTGCTTGGGCGGCGTGCTGACCGAGGCCACTGCCGACGTCCGGGTCGAGGACCGCCGCATACGTGTAGGTTGCCAGCAGTGACCAGCTGTGTACGACCTGCAGTGGCGTGCTTCTGCGGGCCGCTTGTTCGAAGGCGAAGGCGAGGAGCGGGTCGCAGGGGTGGGAAACATCAAGGCCCAGGACGATCCCGGGTAGGCCGTCCGAGGGTCCTTCGGACGGGGCGGCGGCGTCGGTCTCCTGCGGACGCACGAGAACCACCGGGCTCCGCGTTCTGGCTACGACGCCCAGTGACACCGAACCGATGAGGAAGCCGAGAAGTCTGCCGATTTCCCGTGACCCGAGAGCGGTGACCTCGGCTTCGTTCGCGGCGCGCGTCAACTCGTCGACGGCCCGGCCCTGAACCAGATCCGTGGTCACCTCCAGACCGGGGTGATCCCGGCGGGCCCTGTCTGCGGTGTCCCGCAGGAGAGCTTCGTACCGTTCGACGAGCGACTCTGTGAAGGTCTGCGGGATCTCCGGGGTGACCGGCCACTCCTCCACGTGCACGAGGTGCCACCGGGTACCGCGCAGTGCGGCCTCACGCGCGGCCCAATGGGCTGCCGCGATACCTTCGGGCGACTCGTCCAAACCGACCGTGACGTGACGCGTCATGACAACGCCTCCTCGGCGTGCGGGGCCCCTGGGCGGAACCCTGCAGCCAGCGTCCCGCCGTGACGCGGGCGAGGGGAGGGCCGACAGGTCTCGATCAGGACCGAATGGCCCATGCCGACCGCGCGCTGCGGTGGAACCGTAACGTGTGAATGCCTCTGGACCATCCCGAGGAGGAGCCATGACCAGCCCCACTCCCGACCCTGTCGAACTCGGTGGCGTCGTTGTCGGCGTGGACGCGTCGGCCCCGGCCCGCACGGCAGCGCTGTGGGCTGCGGAGGAAGCGGATCGTCGCGGTCGGCCGCTCCATGTCGTCCATGCCGCTGACACCGATCGCCGAATGCTCTACGCGGGTGTGGAAGCCAAGTGACTGTGCACTGTGGGGCAGGCTCGGAGTTCGCGCACGCCCCCTTCGGACGCCCTTGCCTCGCTGACCGCTTGAACCTACGGAGACCGTCATAGCATCTCGGCGACACGTCATTCCGTTCACGGAGCTCGGCCGTCAGGACATCGAGAGCGTAGGCGGGAAGAACGCCTCGATCGGTGAGCTGACCGCACACCTCGGCGCCGCAGGCGTGCGTATCCCGCCGTGATTCGCCACGACTGCCCAGGCGTACGAGGAACTACTGGCCGCGCACGGCTTGCATACCTCCATCGAGGATCAGATCGCGCGTTTGCACGACGGAGCCCCGCTGGAGGAAGTCGGTCGGGCCATCCGCGCGCTGATACTGCGCGAACCGCTGCCGACATCGCTCCCGGGCGAAATCGTCAGCGCTTACGAGGATCTCGCTCGCCGCACGGGTGGCGAGGATCCCTCCGTCGCCGTGCGCAGCAGCGCCAGCGCCGAGGATCTGCCCGAGGCCAGCTTCGCCGGTCAGCAGGATACGTACCTCAATGTGCGGACCTGAACAGTTGCTCGAATCCTGCCATCGCTGTTTCGCCTCGCTGTTCACCGACCGGGCCATCGACTACCGGGAACGCATGGGCTTCGACCACCTGTCCGTCGCGCTGTCGGTGGGTGTGCAGGTCATGGTCCGCGCGGACCGTGCCGGCGCAGGGGTGATCTTCACCCTGGACCCCGAGACCGGATTCCCCGACGTGATCGTGATCAGCGCGGCATGGGGACTCGGCGAGACCGTGGTGAGTGGACAGGTGGACCCCGACGAGTACACCGTCTTCAAGCCCAGCCTCAAGGACTCCTCCCTGAACCCGTTGATCGATATGCGGGTGGGCGCCAAACAGCGCAAGACCGTGTACGCGGGGACAGGACTCACCCGCACCGTGGACACATCCCCGGGCGAACGCGTACGTCGGGTGCTCGGCGACGACGACGTCCGCACCCTCGCCGGATGGGCCAGAGCTGTCGAGGAGCACTACGGCTGCCCGATGGACCTGGACGGTGTCCTGTGCGGAAGGAGATCGCGGACGCGTCTACGGCGGTCTGCTCCCCTACGAGGAGCGCGAGACCGATCTCTCGACCGTCCCGAAGACGCGTACGCGCATCATGCTCAATCTTGCCGATCCGTCCGCCGCCCTGCGGCGGTGGCGCCTGCCGGCCGACGGCGTAGGGCTCGCCCGGCTGGAGTTCATCGTCGCCCATCAGGTGAAGGCCCACCCCATGGCGCTGCTTCACCCGGAGAAGCTCGACGCGGATGACCGCCGCGGCATCGAGCGACTCACCGAGGGATACCAGGACCGGGGGAGTATTTCGTCGACCGGCTTTCCCAAGGTATCGCCCGGATTGCCGCGTCACGCTGGCCCGACCCCGTGGTGGTGCGTACCAGCGACTTCAAGACCAACGAGTACGCGCGGCTGCTCGGGGGCCGCACCTTCGAGCCCGACGAGGCGAACCCGATGATCGGCTGGCGAGGCGCCAGCCGCTACTACAGCGATGGATTCGCCTTGGAATGCCGTGCCCTTCGCCGGGTCCGCGACGAGATGGGTCTCACCAACGTCGTCGTCATGATTCCGTTCTGCCGGACGCCCGGCGAGGCCGACCTGGTGCTCGATGTGATGGGCGCGCAGGGCCTCAGGCGCGGGCAGAACGGGCTGAAGATCTACGTCATGGCCGAGATACCCTCCAACATCATCCTTGTCCGGGAGTTCAGTGAACGGTTCGACGGCTTCTCCATCGGAAGCAACGACCTGACCCAGCTGACGCTCGGCACTCGCAGCATCCACCGGCTGGTGGCCGGAGCTCATGAGGCTGGACGCACCGTCGGTCTGTGCGGTCAGCGGCCCAGTGACGATCCCGCCTTCACCGAGTTCCTCGTGAGGTCCGGCATCGACTCGATCTCTGTGGCCCCGGACAGCTTCGCTGCGGTGAAGGAACATGTGGCGCGCGCCGAGGGCCTTCGGAGAGATGGGGATGTCCACCCAGGAACAAGGTGAATGACATGCACAACACATGTGTGCTGATCGCCTACGGAAGCAAGCACGGAGCGACACAGGGAATCGCTGAGGAGTTGGGAGAGGCGCTTCGCTCCGACGGATTCGACGCGATGGTGATGCCCGCCGACCGTGTCGACGACGTGAGCGGCTATGACGCCGTGATTCTCGGTGGCGCTGTCTACGCAGGACGCTGGCACGTCGAGGCCCGCCGGTGCGCCCGACGTCATGCGGGGCAGCTGAGGCAGCGGCCCGTCTATCTCTTCAGCAGCGGTCCGGTCGACGATTCGGCCGAACGGCGGGATATCGCGCCGATACGTGGCGTTGCCCGCTGGATGCAGCGTCTCGACGCACGGGAGCACATCACGTTCGGCGGAGCTCTCACGGCGGAGACTCCGGGCCGGATCGCCCACAGTCTGGTCCGACACGGGAAGGGCGGTGACTTCCGCAACCCGGAACGCATCCGCCAATGGGCCCACCACATCGCAGCCCAACTCGCCACTTCCTCCTGACCGGTCGAGTGAGCCAGGGCTGTCGCGAGCACGCAGGAGGGCGGCATGGTGAAGGACAACGACCATGAGCGGCCCGTCGACGAGCGCTGCTCCGTGGTCCGCGCCACCCCCGCGCACCCCCGCAGCGCGTCCGGTGAGATTGCGCCCCGGGACCGGCGATGACTGAGGAACCGCCGACCGAAGGCAAGGGCAACGCCTTCCCGACGCCGGGCGAGACATTCGATCCCAGCGAGCCGGTTCCCCGACTGCGCCGCGAGCTCGCCACCGGGCCCGAAGGGCTCTCCGCGCGAGGGGTATCCTGTCGCCTCGCTGTCCACGGCCCCAGCGAAGTGCGGTCGAAGGCCCATTCCTCCTTCCTTCGCGAGCTGTCCGCACAGCTCGCCCACCCCTTGGCTCTCCTGCTCTGGGCCGCCGCGGCCCTGGCCTTCGTGGCCGGACTGGCGGTGCTCGGCTGGGCGATCCTCGCCGTGATCGCGGTCAACGCCACCTTCGCCAGACCAGCGACAAGAGGTACGTCTCCACCAACTGGGCCTGGGGCAGCGGGGCAGTGACCTCCAGCAAGGGCTCTCCGGCGAAGACCAGCCGCCCCTCGGGGACAGCACGGACCTGGCCGTCGAAAGCCGGCCCCCGCAGCGGTGCGAGGTCCTCGGGAGGCAGGCGCAGTACCTGGGCGAACTCGTCCGTGTCCGACTTCTCGCCCCGGAACCCGGAGAGGTAGTCGAGCGCCGGTTCGAGTCCCGCCGTGACGAGAAAGCCCCGTCCGGGGGGAAGATTCCTAGCGAAGAGGCTGAACGTGGCTGGTGCCCGCATGCCTTCACGCACATAGGACAATGCCATCGTGACCTCGTACAGATCCGTGCTGGTCACCTGGGATACTTCGAGCATGCGCCGCAGACCAGGGTCACGCATGGCGGCGTGGGATGCCCTCAACCGGCTTCGGCAGCGGTCAGCTCGCACTGTACGTCGACCACTCCTTCGACAGCCCGTGCCAGACGAGTTGCCACCGGGAGCAGGCCTGATTCCCTGACCACATCCGACATCGTCACGACGCCCGCATCGACCTGAACGGTCACCTTCTCCCGCGACACGGGGAAGAGCCGGGCGACCACCTGCTCCCGTACCTCCCCGGCGAGCTCGTCGTCAGACCTGAGGAAGACTTGGAGCAGGTCCGACCTGCTGACGATGCCTTTGAGGATGCCCCCTCGACGACCGGCAGGCGCTTCACTCCGCGGGTGGCCATCAGTCGGGCGGCCTGCGGCAGTGGCGCGTCCGGGCCGATGGTCAGGGCCGGCCGCGTCATCAGGTCCTCGGCGGACAAGGAGCCTGCCTTGGCCGTCGCGTCCAGACGGCGCATCTGTTCCACGAGACCGGGACGCCGCTCGTGGAACTCCTCCTTCGGCAGCAGGTCGGCCTCCGACACCACTCCCACGACATGGCCCTCCCCTTCGATGACCGGGAGAGCACTGACGGACCACCGTGACATGGCAGTCACGATGTCCTTGAACGACGCCTTCGGCGCGACTGCGACGACCTTCCTTGTCATGACGTCGGCCACGGTGTAGGGGTGTGGAGTCATGATCCTCTCCTCAACGCCGGCGAGCAGGTCCGTGGTGTGAGTTGGTGAGGCTGGGGCCGGTCATCGGATTCGGTCATCGGACCAGCACGGCTTCTCCCGAGCGTGGGACGACGGCGGTCCAGCCGAGCTCGTCGGAGATGCGGGTGCGCAGCGTCGCAGCCGCCGACGGCTCGCCGTGCACCACGTACGTCGTGTGCGGGGGCGGGGAGCCGCGCAGCCAGTCGAGGATCTGACTCCCGTCGGCGTGCGCCGAGATGTGTGGAACATCGGCGACCTCAGCGCGGACGGGGATGTACTCGCCGAACATCTTGAGTGCAGGGGCGCCGTCCACGAGGTCTCTGGCGCGTGTTCCGGCCGCGACGAAGCCTACGACGACGACGGTGTTGCGCGGGTCGGGCAGCAGTCGGCGCAGGTGGTGCAGGACCCGGCCGCCGGTGGCCATCCCGGCTGAGGAGACGATGACGCACGGCCCGTGCGTACTGTTGATCGCGATGGACTCCTGGACCGTCCGGGCCGCCAGGAACGGGTCGGGACTCAGAGCTCCCGCACCCTGGCCCAGAATGTCCGGCCTGAGCTCCGGTGACCGGTCGCGCACCGCTTGCCGGTAGACGTCCAGGGCTGCGAGGGCCATCGGGCTGTCCACGTACACAGGTACCGACGCGGGCAGGACGCCGGCGGCGCGCAGCTCGACCAGTTCGTGGAGGACGACTTCGGTCCGGTCGATGGCGAAGGCGGGGACGACGACGGTGCCGCCTCGCGCGAGGGTTCGTCCGATGGTGGAGGCGAAGGCGGCGCGGCTCTCGGCAGGGGCGTGGCGGCGGTCGCCGTAGGTGCTCTCGACCAGGAGTACGTTGGCACCGGAGAATGGCTCTGGGGGAAGCAGCAGCGGGTGACCCGGGCGACCCAGATCGCCGGACATGGCCAACGTGTGACCGTCCTCCAGGGTGAGACGGGCCCAGGCGGAGCCAAGGATGTGGCCCGCGCGGTGCAGTGTCAGCCGGGTGCCCGCCATGATCTCGACCTCGCTGCCGACCGGCACGGTATCGAAGAAGCTCAGCGTCTTCTCCACGTCGGCGTCGTCGTGCAGCGGCTTGGCGGGGCGGTGCTTGGACCAGCCGTGGGCGTTCGCGTGCTGGGCCGATTCCATCTGGAGCCGTGCGCTGTCCCGCAGGACGATCTCGGCGAGCCGAGCCGTGTCGGAGCTCATGATGATCGGGCCGCGAAACCCCTGCCGGACGAGGCGGGGGAGATACCCGCAGTGATCCAGGTGTGCGTGGGTGACCACGACGGCGTGGAGGTCGGCGGGGGGACGGGCGAACTTCTCCCAGTTGCGGCGCCGCAGATCGGCGAAACCCTGGAAGAGCCCACAGTCCACGAGAATGCGGGTGCGGTCGCTCTCGACCAGGAACTTGCTGCCGGTCACGGTGCCCGTGGCGCCGAGGAACGTGAGCAGAGCCGCACGGGAGGCTGGAATGACGGGCGGCGGTGTCGGCCGGGACATGAAGTACCCCCTTGCCGTCGATGCGGGCGCACTCCCACTTTCCCACTGGTCCCCCTGAACAGCAGGGGACCGCCGGGGGCCCTCATGGGGACCGACCGGCCCATGCGGACCACTGGTCCGTGGAGTCAGTCTGGTAGCGAATCTCGCGGAGTTACGCACAGGAAGAAGGCCATGTCATGAAGGCGCTCGTCTTCCAGGAGCCAGGCCGCACCACGTGGCGGGACGTCCCCGACCCGGGTATCGAGGACGCTTCCGATGTCATTCCGCGCGTTGACACGGTCACCATCTGTGGCACGGATCTGCACATAGTGGAGGGTGACGTGCCCGATGTGACCCCCGGGGCGGGTACTGGGCCACGAGGCGGTGGGCACGGTGGTGGAGGTCGGCGGGGACGTCCGCACCGTACGGCCGGGGGACCGGGTGCTGGTCTCCTGCATCTCGGCCTGCGGGAGGTGCCGCTTCTGCCGGGAGGCCCGCTACGGACAGTGCCGGGGCGGAGGTGGCTGGGTGCTCGGGCACACCATCGACGGAACCCAGGCGGAATACGTCCGCGTGCCCTTCGCCGACCTCTCCGTCTATCCGCTGCCCAATGCCGTCGACAGTGTCGACGCCGTCCTTCTGGCGGACATCTTTCCGACCGCCTACGAGGTCGGTGTCCGCAACGGCGGGGTGAGCCCGGGTGACACCGTCGTCGTGGTCGGCGCAGGGCCGATCGGTCTGGCCGCCGTCGCCACCTCCCGCCTCTACTCGCCGGAGCGGGTCATTGCCGTCGACCTCGCCGACGCCCGGCTGGACGCGGCCCGGTCTCTCGGTGCCGAAGCCACCGTCCGTGCCGACGAGGAGCCGCAGCAACTTGTCGCAGATCTGACGGACGGTCTGGGTGCCGACGTGGTCATGGAAGCGGTCGGCGTACCGGAGACCTTCGAGACGTGCACCCGGATGGTCCGGCCCGGTGGGAGGGTCGCCAACATCGGCGTGCACGGCAAACCGGCCACTCTCCACCTCGAAGATCTCTGGATCAAGGACGTCACCATCACCACGGGCCTGGTGGACACCTCGTCGACCCCCATGCTGCTGCGGATGCTGGCGAACGGAAGACTACTGTCGGCCGATTTGGTAACACACCGGATCGAACCGGGGCAGATGGAGGAGGCGTACGACGTGTTCTTCAGGGCTACGGACACCGGAGCCCTGAAGGTCGCACTCCATGCCCCGCGGTGACCCACCGGTTCCTACCTCGTCGGCATCTCCCTCCGAGCAGACGGGCGCGGGGACCGGAGCCGGTGTCGCGCCCGGCACACAGGGCGTCGTCTTCGACACCGACGGAGTTCTGCTCGATTCCGCGTCCCTTCACGCCGCTGCCTGGAAAGTCGCGTTCGACCGCTGCATCGGGAAGCTGAGGCCCGGCGACCCGCGACAGCCTCCCTTCGACGCGAACGCGGAGTACCGACGCCTCGTGGACGGCAAAGCACGGCTCGACGGAGCCCGCGCTTTCCTGAAGGACCGTGGCATTGTGCTGCCACTGGGCGCACCCGACGACCAGCCCGGCTGCACCAGCATCTGGGCGGTCGCCGCTGACAAGGAGCAGGCCTTCACTCACATGCTCTCGACCCGGGCCGTTCCCGTGTTCGACGATGTGGCTCCCGCACTGCGATCCCTTCGCGCCACGGGAATTCGGTGCGCCGCGGCCTCCGCGTCACGCCATGCCGGTGCCCTGCTGGAAGCGGCAGGAATTCTCGGCCTCTTCGACACCGTGGTCGATGGCAGGGACGTGGCACGGCTCAGGCTTCCCGGCAAACCGAACCCCGCGCTGTTCCTGGAGGCCGCTTCCCAGCTGGGACTGCGCCCGGCCGAAGCCGCGGTGGTCGAGGACGCGGAAGCCGGGGTGGCCGCGGCCCGTCGTGGAGGCTTCGGGCTCGTCGTCGGACTGGACCGGACACCGAGTGCCGACAGGGATGCCGCGCTGCACAGCATGGGGGCGGATCTTGTGCTGCGCGACCTTGCCGCTCTCGTCGACGAGCTACGGGTGGAAAGCCCATGAACGACGCCTGGAGCTGGAACTACTCCGCCTACGATCCGCACACGGAACGGCTGGTCGAAACCCTGTGCACCGTCGGCAACGGCAGGTTCGCCACGCGAGGCAGCACTCCGGAATGCGTGGCGGACGACGCGCACTACCCGGGCACCTACCTGGCCGGCTGCTACGACCGCCTCTCATCCACCGTCGCCGGGAGAATGGTCGAGAACGAAGACCTGGTCAACCTCCCGAACTGGACGCTGCTGCGCTACCGCTGCCTGCCCGAAGACGGACCGCCCGGGGAGTGGCTCACGCCTGACTCCGCCGAACTGAGATGCTCCACCACACATCTGGACCTGCGAGCCGGAGTCCTCACCCGACGCCTGCTCTACCGAGACGGTGCGGGACGCGGTCTGCACGTCACCCACGAGCGGTTCGTCCATATGGGAGTTCCCTGGCTCGCCGCTCAACGCAGCGCGTTCAGAGCCTACGGCTGGAGCGGTCGACTCGAGATCGAGTCGATTCTCGACGGCACTGTCACCAATGCCGGAGTGGAACGCTACGGAGACCTCGACGGGCAGCACCTCACCGAGCAACGCAAAGGAGCGGAGCCCGGGGGAGTCGCCTGGCTCACCTGCCGGACCGGCCAGTCGGCGGTCCACCTCGCTCTCGCCCTCCGCACCACCTCCAGCCCGGCACGACCTGCCGAGTACGTTCACGCCGCTCGGGCTGTCGTGCAGCGGTTCGTTCTCCCGGTTTCGCCCGGTAAATCGGTGACGGTCACCAAGACGGTCGCCCTGCACACATCACTCGACCGCCCCGCCGGTGCCCCGCTCGCCGCAGCCCTGGAGAGCCTCGCCCACGCTCCGCTCTTCAGCCGACTGCTCCGCTCGCACAGGTCTGCCTGGCAACACATGTGGAGCCAGGCTGAGCTGCACGTCCCCGGGGAGAGCGGGCACGTACTGCGCCTGCACCTGTTCCATCTGCTGCAGACCCTGTCGCCGCATACGGCTGAGCTCGACGTCGGGGTGCCGGCCCGTGGGCTGCACGGAGAGGCGTACCGGGGCCATGTGTTTTGGGACGAACTGTTCGTACTGCCGTATCTCACCCTCCACTTCCCCGAAGTGGCCCGCGCGATGCTGATGTACCGGCATCGGCGACTGCCCGCAGCCCGGGCAGCTGCCCGGCGTACCGGGGCGCGTGGTGCCATGTACCCGTGGCAGAGTGCCGGTTCCGGTCGCGAAGAGACCCAGGCGATGCACCTCAATCCCGCTTCCGGCCGGTGGCTGCCGGACCACTCCCACCTTCAGCACCACGTGGGATCCGCGGTGGCACTCAATGCCTGGCGGTACGCGCAGGCAGCGGGCGATCCGGGGTTCCTCCACGCGGCCGGGGCGGACATCCTGCTGGAGGTAGCCCGGTACTGGGCGAGCGCGGCGGCCTTCGACCCCGGCCGGGGCCGGTACCGGCTGCTGGGGGTCGTCGGTCCCGACGAATACCACGACGCGTATCCGGGCGCGGACCGGCCGGGCATCGACGACAACGCCTACACCAACGCGATGGCCGCATGGGTCCTGACTCGGGCTCTGGAGGTCTTCGACGCACTGCCCGATGCCCGGCGCGAGGAGCTCGCGGAGCGACTGGCGATCGACACGGAGGAGCACGCGCGTTGGGACGACGTCTCCCGCTGCTTGTACGTGCCCTTTCACCACGGCGTGCTGAGCCAGGTCGAGGGCTACGGGGATCTCGAGGAACTCGACTGGGAGCGCTATCGGCGCCGCTATCCCGACATCCGGAGACTGGACGGGATCCTGGAGGCGGAGGGCGACTCGGTCAACAACTACCAAGCGTCCAAGCAAGCCGACGCGCTCATGCTCGGCCATCTCTTCCGGCCCGCCGAGCTGACCGCTCTCTTCGGCCGCCTCGGCTACCGGATCGACGACGAGATCTGGACCAGGACAGTCGGCTACTACCTTCCCCGCACCAGTCACGGATCGACACTCAGTAGCCTGGTGCACGGCTGGGTCCTCGCGCGTCAGAAGGGCCCGGAGGCCTGGAAGTACGTGGAGGAAGCACTCCTCAGCGATGTGGCCGACGTCCAGGGCGGCACGACCGGCGAGGGCATCCACCTGGGCGCCATGGCGGGAACACTTGATCTGGTCGAGAGAGGCATCACCGGGCTGGAACCCTGCGAGGAGGGTTTGCGTATCGACCCCGTGGCACTCAGAGAGATACCTCGCTTCTCCTTCACTCTGTGCTTCCGGGGCCACAGCGGGGTGCGTCTCCGGCTGCTCCCGGGACGCATCGGCATCACTGTGCCGCCCTCGCCGCAGGGAGCTCTTGTGGTACTGCTTCCGGAGGGCAGAAGGGTGGCTGTGCTGCCGGGCAGGGAGCACTGGTTTCATCTGCCATCGCAGGAATCCGCGAAGTGAGCGGACAGCCGCAAGACCAGCGGGGCTGGGTGCCGGTGTCAGGCGATGTCCAGGACCTCCGTGACCGGTCGTCTCGGCGTGGCCGGGCCCGACGGCCCGTACCCGAACCGAAGGATTATCTGTACGAAGCCCATTTTCGAGTTCGGGTCACGTGCGAGGTGTCGAAGCTCGGGCCATTCCAGCGGCTGCGAGATCACGGAGGCCGCGAGTCCGTCGAGAGTGGCCTGAAGGAGCACGCGCTCCATGGCCTGTCCCGCCCTGAGCCAGTCCACGGCAAGGTCTGCCTCCGTCCCCAGCAAGGCGATCTGCGGCCGCTCCTCGAAGGTGGCGGACGCCCGGTCCCGTGAGCCCAGGGGCACGTCGAAGTCCCGCACAGGGGCCGTCACTCCGTGCTGGCGCGGGCCGAAAGCGTACGAGGGGACACCCTCGGTGTCCGGGCCCTCCCCGGCCTTGCCCGTGCGGGTCCAGGTGACGATTTCCGCCCTCATGGCGTCGTTGGCGGATTCGTAGAGCTCCGCGTCGTGCACCAGGTCCAGGACTGCGTCGGCGTGCCAGGCTCCGGGAACGATCAGCCGTGCCCCTTCCAGGAGCGCGGCCGCGCTCAACTCGTCCAAGATCTCGGGTGGGACCGCCTCGTCGGCGAACGGATAGCGGCTGGTGTGCCGGAGCCGCACGGCAAAGTGTAGGTCGTCCAGTTGATGGTCAACGGTCCCGGAATCCTCCAGGATGACGTCAGCGAGACGCCATGGGTCGCGGTGGTCGGGCAGCAGCTGGGCAACGGTGTTCCAGCCACGATGTGCCGCGGCCACCCGCAGATTCAGCAGCGCCGCCCCGCATCCGATATGCAGGCCACGGTCCTCCGGGTCGCCGACGGGCAGCGCACGGTCCGGATCGCCGTACAGCGAGAGAAGGCGCGTTCCGGAGCGGTGGACGAACTTCCAGGGTTGCGCGTTGTGCATGGACGGCGCGGTCACGGCCTCCTGGACGAGTGAAGGGACGACGGAGGTGATCCGTTGTTCGATCGTCAGCATGGTCTTCCTGTCTCCTGTCGGTCATCGCCCTCATGCGCAATTGCCCTGACAAGCTGGCGTCGGAGCGCATTTCAGGTGGGCCAGGAAGCAGCGTCCGGCTTCCGCGGCGAAGACGTGTCGTCGGGTTGTACGGAGATGCGGTTCACGACGGCGACGACTCCTTCTGTTCGGGAGGTGAGTGCGAGGGCGGTACGGATCAGGTCCTGATGCGGCAGCCGGCCGGCCAGGACGACAACACCGTCGAGCACGTGGACCTGGACGGCATCAGCCTGAACGCGCAGAACACCGCTGAGTACGTCGTCCCGGATCCGGAGCTCCACCTCGGCGTCAGGACGGAGAAAGAAGCCCAGGAGGTCACGTCTGGTCACCATGCCGACCAAGCGTTCCTCGTCGTCGACGACGGGGAGCCGCTCGCAGCCACGACGGGTCATGAGCCGGGCTGCTTCTGTCACCGTCTGCTCCGCGTAGACGGTGACAGCCGGTGACGACATCATTTTGCCGACCGTGGACGCATGCTTGCTGAGCAGGTCACTCGCCGAAACGATCCTCACGACGTGATCGTCCTCGCCCATCACCGGAACGCCGCTGATGGAGTGCCGGGCGAGCAGCCCAGCCACTTCCGCCGATGGCGTCGCGCAATCGACCGTGACCACTTCGTCCGTCATCAGGTCACCTACCCGGAGATGCCGCATCCTGCTGCGCCTCCACTTCTCCCCACGGTGCGGAGCGCTTCCGGTATCACCTTCGGACACCACCCGCACCAAGGGCAGGGGCCGAACGGTCCCGTCCAGAGGCCGATCGGATCCACCTGCATGCCCCCTCCGCCCGGGGCAACTACGGGTATGGGCCCTTTGGGCCCCGGCTTGCACCCTGCGGCCCCTTTCGAGAAGAAGACCGAGTGGCAACCTGGAACAGCGCCACCGTATGCGGTGCGCAGAGCACCCTCCGGCGAGGCTCCGGGCGGCGCCCATCGCCGGGGAGACGAGCATCGGAGCACGCTATGAACAGCGCAGAGATCCGTCAGGAGATCGTGGTGGGTGTCGACCCTCGTGGTGGCTGGCACCCGGCCGTCGCCTGGGTGCCGACGAGGCTCGCCTCCGTGGACTTCACCTTCGCCTGGCCTTCTCAGTCCCTCCCCGGCACGACACCCAGCACGTCGGCGACACCCCGCACCACCGGAGACTTCAGCAGGACGGCCGACGAACACTGGAGGCCGCGATCTCGTGGGCACATGCGCGACGGCCTGAAACCGGGCTCATCGGCACGGACGGGGAGATGACCGGCTCGATGGCTCTCGGCGAGAAGGCCGAGTTCCATCGGGGCGTGGTCCTCGCGAGCAGTCGGGGCACGCTTGCCGCAGTAGCGCTCGCTGAAGACGGCCTGGTCACGGTAGCGGATGTCAGCAGCGACCCACGGGTGCAGGTGCAGCGCGAGCGGTGGGGGGGTGGGGGGCGGACCCGCAGTGGCTGTCACGCTGGGGACCAAGGAACGGCTGAGCGGAGTCATGATCCTCGCGCGTGCCCGGGACAGGGCGGCGTTCGTGAGCGCGGAGATCACTGCGTTGCCCGGATTCGCCGGGCAGGCAGCCCTGGCGCTCGAACTGGCCGACCACCGTAGCGACTCCGAGCGGATGAGCCTGCTGGCCGATCGTGAGCGGATCGCCCGAGATCTGCACGACTTGGCCATTCAACGGCTGTTCGCCACCGGAATGACGCTGCAGAGCGCCCGTCCCTTGGTGGAACACCCGGAAGCGGCCGAGCGGCTGGGCCGTGCCATTGATGATCTGGACACCACCATCAAGATCATCCGTGCCACCATTTTCGGCCTCAGGGAGCACGAGACACCGGGCCAGGGATCGAAACTCCGTTTCCGAGTAGTCCAGGCGGTGGACGCTGCCACGCCCGCGCTCGGGTTCACGCCCGCCCTCCGTATGGAGGGGCTGATCGACACCGATGTCCCCCGGGTGGTGGCCGATCACGCGGTCGCGGTTGTCAGCGAAGCTCTCAGCAATGTCGCCCGACACGCACGGGCCCGCCGGGCCGAGGTCTCGGTCATCGCCGCCGACGGCGTTCTCACTGTGACGACGAGCGATGACGGGGTCGGTCTGCGTGCGCCCGAAAGCGGTAGGCGCGGCGGTATTCGCAACCTCACAGAACGGGCCGAGCGGCTGGGAGGCACTCTGTCCCTCCGCGCGAAGCCGCATCCGCGGAGAGGCACAGTGCTGGAATGGCGGGTACCTGTTGCCCAGGCCGCACCTGACCGACTTCGAAGTGAGAGCACTCACTGCTCGCGCTGCCGATGCTCCCGGACCTCGGCCGCGATGACAGCCGCCTGCACCCGGCGCTCGACCCCGAGCTTCCCGAGCAGGCGGGAGATATGGTTCTTGACTGTCTTCTCCGACAGATAGAGCCGCTTGGCGATCTGCCGGTTGGTCAGTCCCTCGCCGATGAGATCGAGAACGGAACGCTCGCGCTCGGAGAGGACCGCGAGCCTCTCGTCCTCCGGCGGCGAATCGGCCTCGGCCTCGCGCAGGGACCGCATGAGCCTGGCCGTGGTCGACGGGTCGAGCATCGACCGACCCGATGCCACGGTACGTACGGCCGACACCAGGTCCGAACCGTTGATCTGCTTGAGCACGTATCCGGCCGCGCCCGCCATGATGGCGTCGAGAAGGGCGTCCTCGTCGTCGAACGAGGTGAGTATCAGGCAAGCGAGGTCGGGCATGCGTGACCGCAGTTCCCGGCAGACAGTGATGCCGTTCCCGTCGGGCAGCCTGACGTCGAGCACCGCTACGTCGGGTCGCAGCGCCGGCCCGCGAGCCAGGGCTTGATCTGCCGTCGATGCCTCGCCGACGACGACGAGATCCTGTTCGGCCTCCAGCAGGTCCCGTATTCCGCGGCGAACGACCTCGTGGTCGTCCAGCAGGAAAACGCGCGTCGCGGAGGTGTCGGTGGTAGCCGATGTATCGCCCATCTGCGGTCCTTGCTATCGGATGCGTCTGCTGCGCCCCTCCTGGGCATTGTCCCAGGAGGGGCGGTCCCGGTGCATGTGGTGGACCGGCCCTTCGGGTCACACAACCGAGCGGGGAATGCGGCTACCCAAGATCCATTCGCACGTCCACCACTCCTTCGACCGCCCGAACGGCACCGCAGCAGCCTTGAAAGCTTCGTCGAGTTGCGCGGCGGCAGGCGGACCACCCTCGCGAAACGCTTCCTTGGGAAGTAGATCGGCCTCCGAGACCACTCCGACAACACGCCCTTCGCCCGCGAGCACCGGCAGCGCACTGACCTTCGATTCCGCCATGAGCTTCGCCACCTGTCGGTACGAGGCGTGGCTGCCGACTGCGACGGGGGTGTGGGACAAGAGGTCACTGACTGTGTGCGGGGTGACAGACACGATGACCTCCTCTTGTTCACTTTTCAGTCTCTTCTGCCCTACACCAGTCGGCTGCGGCCTCGCTTTGATTTCGGGGACGAGGGCGCTTGCGTTTCTCCGAAACATCGCGTGGGGGGTACGTCGACTTTCGGGGTCGCCCCTGGGGCCGGATCACCCGTCAGGGGTGATCCTGTGCTGTCGGCGAGGCAGGGAGGCGGGATTCGGGAACATTCGCCTATCGGGCGCGGACGAGACGAAGAGATATGAGATGAGCGAAGAGACCTCCGAAGGCAGCCGGGGCGGCACCTCGTCGGGGCCGATCCCCGATGGTGCGCATTGTTCTCGCAGAGGGGCAGCGGCAGTAGCGGTTGCGCGTGCTGTGTCCGTCGCTGTTGGGCTTGTCACCGCCTACTACCTGCTGCCTCTGGACAAGCGACTCACGGCTGGTACGGCGGTGCTGTTGGTGTCCGGCCTGCTCGTCGTCCTGCTGGTCTTCTGTTGGGAGGTGCGAGCTATCACGCGTTCTCCTATTCCGCGTTTGAGAGCCGTCGAGGGTCTGGCTGCGACGCTGGTGCTATTCCTGGTCCTCTTCGCCGTCTCCTACTACCTGCTGGAGCGCTCCGAGCCCGGATCGTTCAGCGAGGCGCTGAACAGGACGGACGCGCTGTACTTCACCCTGACTACCTTCGCCACTGTCGGCTTCGGCGACATCACGGCACGCTCCCAGACGGGACGGGTGCTTACGATGGCGCAGATGGCAGGGGGACTGCTGCTCGTCGGTGTCGCCGCCCGGGTGCTGGCGAGCGCCGTGCAGGCGGGGCTGAACCGCCAGCACCGGGAGCCGATGGATCCGGCTCGCGCCAAAACTGTGCCAGGGGGAAATCCGGAGGCCTGACCGCGACGGTACCCGTGGCTTCAACCGCGGCTCGAGGCGGAGGCGCCGCATCCGGCGGCATCTGGATCTTCGCAGGCGGCTTCGCTGACCTGGACAACGGCTCCGTCCGGCAGATGCGGTCGTTCCGCGGCCGACCGCCTGTGCGGGTCATACCCCCTAGGGGTATTCCGGGTGGAACGTCGAGTGTGCCGCCATACGGTCCATGAGCTGCTCGGCCACCGTGAACCGGCCCCGATCGGGGCCGGACCCGCCCTGCCGGAAACACCCCACCCCGGCGTACCATCGATCGCGGTCCCGGTCCGTACGTGTACCGACACCGCCCCCGTGCACCGCAGAGCCGGAGGTACCCGCGGATGGACCGGCAGCCATACTGGACGGGCCGGGGAGGGCGCAGCACCAGCAGCGGGACAACGGGGGCGGGAAGCGGCAGATGGCGGACACCAGGCTGATCCAGAGCCGGTACCGGCTGCTCGAACTGATCGGGCGCGGCGGCATGGGCGAGGTGTGGCGCGCCCGCGACGAGTCGCTGGGCCGTCAGGTCGCCGTGAAATGCCTCAAACCCGTGGGCCCCCAGCACGACCGGGCGTTCACCCGCGTCCTGCGCGAACGGTTCCGGCGCGAGGCACGGGTGGCCGCCTCGCTCCAGCACCGGGGCGTCACCGTCGTACACGACTTCGGTGAGCACGAGGGTGTGCTGTACCTCGTCATGGAGCTGCTCGACGGGCGCAACCTGAGCCAGCTCCTGGCGGAGAACCAGCAGCACCCGCTGCCCGTCGAGCATGTCGTCGACATCGCGGAACAGGTCGCCGACGCCCTCGGCTACACCCACCGGCAGGGCATCGTCCACCGCGACCTCAAGCCCGCCAACATCATGCGGCTGACCGACGGCACGGTGAAGATCTGCGACTTCGGCATAGCGCGCCTCGGCCACGACATCGGCATGACCTCCCGGCTCACCACCACCGGCCTCGCCATGGGCACCCCGCACTACATGTCGCCCGAGCAGATCAGCGGCAAGGAGGTCGACCACCGCAGCGACCTCTACTCACTGGGCTGCGTCCTGTACGAAATCGCCACCGGCGTACCGCCGTTCGACCAGGAGGACGCCTGGGCCGTGCTCGTCGGGCACCGCGACACCCCGCCGGAACCGCTGCGCACCCACCGTGCCGACCTGCCCGGATTCTTCGACCGGGTCGTCCTCGACCTGCTTGCCAAGGCCCCCGAGGAGCGGCCCGTGGACGCCGGCGACCTGCGCCGCCGCATCGTCCTCGGCCGGACCGGGGAACAGCCCGCGCTCGGACCGGGACCGCTCGCGCACTCCGTGGCAGGTCGGCCACCGGCGCCGCGCGGGATCGCCCTGCCCGCCTGGACCCGCTCCATGACCGCAGGTCACCGGGCGACCGGCCCCGTCGCCGAACGGCCTGACCCCGCCGCCGGACTGACGGGGCAGTGGACCACGGCGACCGTCACCGCCGCCGCTCCGCACTCCCACACCTTCGTCTCCGTGTCGGCCGGGCCCCCCGCCCCGGACCTCCTCGCCACGCTGGAGGGCCGCCACAGCGCGGGCATCGACCTCGGCCGCCTGGGCCGCTGGGAGGAGGCGGGGGAGGTGCACCGCGAGGTCGCCGCGCAGCGCGGCCGGCTGCTCGGCCCGGACCACCCCGACACCCTCGCCAGCCGCTACGAGATCGGCCTCACCCTCAGCCGTACGGGCCGGGCCGAGGAAGGGCTGCACGAGTTCACCCGGGTCGCCGAGGGCCGCGAAAGCGCCCTGGGCGCCGACCATCCACTGACGCTCGCCGCCCGCCAGGCGACCGCGCACGCCCTGGGCCGCCTCGGCCAGCACGCCGAGGCCCACCAGGTGTACGAGGCGGTGCTCGCCGTCCGCGAACGCGTCGTGGGCCCGGACCACCCCGACACCCTGCGCTGCCGCCACAACCTGGCGTTCAACCTCAGCCGGCTGGGGCGGCCCGAGGAAGCCCGGCAGCTGGCCCAGGGGGTCGCCGACGCCCGCGCCCGGCTGCTCGGCCCGGCGCACCCCGACACCCTCGCTACCCGCTACGAAGTGGCGTACACCCTGGGCAGGCTGGGCCGCTGGGCCGAGGCGCTGGAGGCTTACCAGGACGTCGCCCGGGCCCGTGCGAGCACCCTCGGCGCCGACCACCCCGACACCTTCGCCGCCCGCTACGAGGCCGGCATCAGCCTCGGCCGGCTCGGCCGTGACGCGGAGGCCCTGGAGCTGTACCGGTCCCTGGTCGCCGACCGCACCCGGACCGCGGGAGCGGCCGACCCCGAGACGCTGCGCGCCCGGCACGGCCTCGGGGTCAACCTGGGGCGGACGGGCCGCTGGGAGGAGGCGCTCGCGGAGGCGCGCGACGTCTGCGCGCTCCGGGAACGCACCCTGGGACCCGATCACCCGGACACGGTGATCAGCCGCCGGGAGGTCGCCGCGGGGCTCGGCTGGCTCGGCCGATGGAGCGAGGCGTTGGTGGCGTACCAGCAGGTCGCCGAGGCGCGCGGCCGGGTGCTGGGCCCCGACCACCCCCAGACGCTGGCGGCCCGCGACGACGAGGCGCACTGCCTGGAGCGGCTCGGACGGCCGGCGGACGCCGGACGCTGATCCACGCGGAATCGCCGGACGCTCTCCGGCCGGCCCACCGCGCGGAACACGACCGGCGGCGTTCCGCGCGACGAGGACCCCTGGTTCGTCGGGCCACCGCGCGTGAACTCGGTGTGTCGCCGCGCAGATCAGCCCAAGCGCCCGTGAGTCCGCGCCGTGAGTCCGCGCCGTGAGTCCGCGTCGCCCGTGCGCCCGATCCCGCCCCGCCCGTGCGCCCCGCGTCCGTCCCGCCGCCTCTGGCCGGGACGGACGGCGGCGTGTTACGAAGGTCCATGCCCGCACCCCAGTCTCCCGCCTCCCCGACACCCGCAGGACAGCCCGCCGCCCGGGAGTCCCCCGGCCCCGGCACGCCCGCCCGGGACCACTACGACGCCGTGATCGTCGGCGGTGGCCACAACGGCCTGGTCGCCGCCGCCTACCTGGCGCGCGCCGGACAGTCGGTCCTCGTCCTGGAACGTCTCGGCGCCACCGGGGGAGCGGCGATCTCGACCCGCCCCTTCGCCGGGGTCGACGCCCGGCTCTCGCGCTACTCGTATCTGGTGTCCCTGCTGCCGGACAGGATCGTCCGGGATCTCGGCCTCGACTTCGCCGTGCGCAAGCGGACCGTCTCCTCCTACACCCCCGCCGTACGCGGCGGACGCCCCACCGGACTGCTCGTCGCCGGCGGCCGCACCCGGGAGTCCTTCGCCGCACTGACCGGGAGCGAGCGCGAGTACGCGGCCTGGCAGCGGTTCTACGCCAGGACGCAGCGGGTCGCCGAGCGCGTCTTCCCGACCCTCACCGAGCCGCTGCCGGGCCGGGACGCGCTGCGCGAACGGATCGACGACCCCGACGCCTGGCGGATGCTGTTCGAGGAACCGCTCGGAGTGGCCGTCGAGGAGAACTTCACCGACGACCTGGTGCGAGGAGTCGTCCTCACCGACGCCCTGATCGGCACCTTCGCCGACGCCCACGACACCTCGCTCCTCCAGAACCGGTGCTTCCTCTACCACGTGATCGGCGGCGGCACCGGCGACTGGGACGTCCCCGTCGGCGGCATGGGCGCGCTCACCGACGCGCTGGCCGCCGCCGCCCGTGCGGCGGGCGCCGAGATCCGCGTTCGGCACGAGGCGACCCGGATCGAGACCGACGGCGAGGCCGCCGAGGTCACCGTCCGCACCCCGGACGGCGAACACGTCGTCGCCGCCCGCCGGGTGCTCGTCAACGCCTCTCCGCAGGCCCTCGCCGCCCTGCTCGGCGACACCCCGCCGCCGCTCGCCGAGGGCGCGCAGCTCAAGGTGAACATGCTGCTCACCCGGCTGCCGAAGCTCCGCGACCGGTCCGTCGACCCCCGGCAGGCCTTCGCCGGCACCTTCCACATCGCCGAGGGGTACGGGCAGCTCGCCGACGCCTACCGGGACGCGGCGGCGGGCAGGCTGCCCGCCGCCCCGCCGTCCGAGATCTACTGCCACTCGCTGACCGACCCCTCGATCCTCGGCCCCGACCTCGCCGCGCGCGGCTACCAGACCCTCACCCTCTTCGGCCTGCACGCCCCGGCCCGGCTGTTCGCCGCCGACAACGACGCCGCCCGCGCGGCGCTGCTGAAGGCGACCCTGGCCGAACTGGACGCGCACCTGGAGGAGCCGGTCACCGACTGTCTGGCCCTCGACGAGAGGGGCGAGCCCTGCACCGAGGCCAAGACCCCGCTCGACCTGGAGCGCGATCTGCGGCTGCCCGGCGGCCACATCTTCCACCGCGACCTCTCCTTCCCGTACGCGGACGAGGGCACCGGGCGCTGGGGCGTGGAGACCGCGCACGCCAACGTGCTGCTCTGCGGGGCGGGCGCGGTGCGCGGCGGCGGCGTCAGCGGGGTCCCCGGCCACAACGCGGCGATGGCGGCGCTGGGGCGGTGACCAGGACCGGTCCGATGGTCCGGGCCGCCGAGGACCGACCCCGGCGGCCCGCACCGCCCATGCCGAGGCACCGCCTGTGCCGCCCGCGCCGCCCGGCGTTCCGGGGCTCCGGTGTCCGGGCGACACGGGCGGTCCAGCGCCGGTCAGTCCGCCGACGGCCTCCAGCCCGTCGCCTCGATCCGGCCGGCGTCCCGGGGCCGTTCCGCGTCGAAGACCGTGCGGACGCCGTCGCGGATCCGCAGGCCGTCCACGTACGCGCCGCGTCCCACGTACAGCCGGTCGGTGGCGTAGCGCCAGCGCAGGCGGACGTCCCGGCCGCGCCAGGCCGTCAGGTCCGCCTCCAGCCGGTGCCAGACGCGCCCCGACCAGCCGGTCGCCGAGCCCGTCGGGTGCGGCCGCGGGTCCGGGCGGTGGCGGCCGGGGCCCTGCGCGAGCGTGGTGAACGGCACCGGCTGCCAGTCACCACCTGTCGACGCCTCCAGGAAGAGGTTGTCGGCGGCCGGCTCGGTGTCCCACCACAACGCGCACTCCAGGCGGGCCCGCGCGGAGTTCAGACGCAGGGCGGGCAGGGTGAGGGTGGCGGTGGACGCGCTCGCCATCCCGGAGAACCAGGCCGTGCGCCCCCGCTCGGGACGGACCGGAACGGCCCGTGCCAGCTGGTTGGCGGCCGCCACCCGGGGCGCACTGCCCGAGCGCCAACTCCGTACGGGGTGGACGGAGTTGCCCAGCACGATGAGGAAGGTGTCGGTCGACGGGTCGAGCACCAGGCTGGTCCCGGTGAATCCGGTGTGCCCAGCACTGCGCGGAGTCGCCATCGCCCCCATGTACCAGTGCTGGTGGAGCTCGAAGCCGAGGCCGTGCTCGTCGCCCGGGAACGCGGTGTTGAAGTCGGTGAACAGGAGGTCGACCGAGTCCTCGGACAGGATGCGGGAGCGGCCGTAGACCCCGCCGTTGAGGAGCGTCCGGGCGAGCACCGCGAGATCCCAGGCGCAGGAGAACACCCCGGCGTGGCCCGCCACCCCGTCCAGGCCGAACGCGTTCTCGTCGTGCACCTCGCCCCAGACCAGCCCGCGCTCAAGACCGGACCAGGGCGGCCGGGCGTCCTCGGTGGCCGCGATCTTCGGCTTCCAGGAGCCGGGCGGGTTGTAGCGGGTGCGGTGCATCCCGAGCGGGGCGGTGATCTCGTCGTGGAGCAGGGCGTCCAGCGAGCGCCCGGTGACCTTCTCCAGGATCAGTTGCAGCGAGATCAGGTTGAGGTCGGAGTAGAGATACGCGCTGCCCGAGGTGCTCACCGGGACCTCGTCCCACAGCAGCCGGAGCTTGCCCTCCCGGGTCGGCTCCTCGTACAGCGGGATCCATGCCCGGAAACCCGAGGTGTGCGTGAGCAGTTGACGGACCGTGATGCCTTGTTTGCCGCCGCCCGCGAAGTCCGGGAGGTACGAGGCGACCGCCGTCTCCAGCTCCAGCTCGCCGCGCTCGATCTGCTGGACGGCCAGGAGCGACGTGAACAGCTTGGAGATCGAGGCCAGGTCGAAGACGGTGTCCTCGGCCATCGTGATCTGCTGCTCCGGCGGGAACTCCACTCCGGTGTCGGTCTTCTCGTCGTACGCGGAATAGCGCACCGCCTTGCCGATCGGCCGGTGCAGAGCCACCGTCCCGCCCCGCCCGGCGAGCAGCACGGCGCCCGCGTACCAGGGGTGCTCGGGGGAGTCGGCGAGGTAGGCCTCGGCGTCCCGTACGAGCTGGTCCAGCGGCCCCTGGAGCAGTCCGGCGCGCGCGGCGCTCCCGCGCCGCAGCGTGGGCCGGTGTGCCCCTGGTCCCATGTCCGCTCCCGTGTCCGCTGCTCTGTCGGGCACCCCCGTGCCCGGCCCGCTCCGGGCGGCCGCGCCCGCGAGCGGGACCGGCGTCAGCGCGAGCGCACCGCCCAGCGCCAGTATCCCGCCGCCCAGCCGCCGCCGGGCGATGCCGCTCCCGGCCACGCGGGCGCCGATCGCGGAGTCGCGGCTCGGGGTCCGCTCCCCGCCTCCCCGCGCGCTCCGGCCGTCCGCCGCCCGTCCGTTCCCCTGCGTGTCCTCGGTCATCCGCAACTCCTTCCCGCGCCCGGCGTCCGGCCCCGGGCCGTAGCCGCGTTCCGGCGCCCGCGCGAAAGTAACTTCCGAAATCTCGCCGAGCAGTGAAAGTTCCTGCCGCCGCAGAGGTTACTGTCACCCCCGCGCCCCTGTGGGCGTCCCGGCCCGCAAAGAATATGACACTGCATCAGAAAAGCTCTTCCCTCGGTCGCCCGGCTGCGGCATCCTGCCGCCCATGGAGACGGAGCTGAGCCAGCAACTGGGAATCGAGCACGCCATCTTCGGCTTCACGCCGTTCCCCGAGGTCGCCGCAGCCATCACCAGAGCCGGCGGCTTCGGCGTGCTCGGGGCGGTCCGCTACACCGCCCCCGAGGCCCTCGCGCGTGACCTGGACCGCCTGCACGAACACGCCGACGGCAAGCCCTACGGCCTCGACGTGGTCATGCCGGCCAAGAAGGTCGAGGGCATCACCGAAGCGGACGTCGAGGCGATGATCCCGGACGAACACCGCGGATTCGTGCGGGAGCTGCTGACCCGCTACGGCGTGCCCGAACTCGCCGAGGGCGAGGCGTCCGGCTGGCGTATCACCGGCTGGATGGAGGAGGTCGCCCGGGGCCAGCTCGACGTGGCCTTCGACTACCCGATCAAGCTGCTGGCCAACGCCCTCGGCTCCCCGCCCGCCGACGTCATCGGGCGCGCCCACGACCACGGGGTACTCGTCGCCGCCCTGGCCGGCAGCGCCCGGCACGCCCGGCGGCACGCGGAGGCGGGCATCGACGTCGTCGTCGCCCAGGGGTACGAGGCGGGAGGTCACACCGGGGAGATCGGCTCCATGGTGCTGGTCCCCGAAGTCGTCGAGGCCGTCGCCCCGCTGCCCGTGCTCGCCGCAGGAGGCATCGGCAGCGGCGAACAGGCCGCCGCGGGGATCGCCCTCGGCGCGCAGGGCGTCTGGCTCGGCTCCCTCTGGCTCACCACCGAGGAGGCCGACCTGCACTCCCCGGCCCTGACCGCCAAGCTCCTGGCCGCCGGCTCCGGCGACACCGTCCGCTCCCGCGCCCTCACGGGGAAACCCGCACGCCAGCTCCGTACCGCATGGACCGACGCCTGGGACGACGGGGCAGGACCCGGCACCCTGCCCATGCCGCTCCAGGGCCTGCTGGTCGCCGAGGCCGTCTCCCGGATCCAGAAGTACGAGGTCGGGGAGCTACTCGGCACGCCCGTCGGGCAGATCGTCGGCCGGATGACCAGCGAACGCAGCGTCCAGGCCGTGGTCGACGACCTGACCCGCGGCTTCGAACGGGCCGTCACCCGCATGAACCGCATCGCCGGAAGGAGCGCCACGTGAACCAGCCGCCAGGCGGCTTCTGGGCCCAGGCCACCGCCCACCCCGACCGCACCGTCCTGATCGCCCCCGACGGCGAGGAGTGGAGCGCGGGCCGGCTGCACGCCGACGTCAACCGCATGGTCCATGGACTGCGCGCGGCGGGACTGCGCGAGGGCGACGCGTTCGCCGTCGTGCTGCCCAACGGCGTCGAACTCCTCACCGCCTACCTCGCCGCCTCGCAGGCCGGCTTCTACCTCGTCCCCGTCAACCACCATCTCGTCGGTCCCGAGATCGCGTGGATCGTCGCCGACTCGGGCGCCCGAGTCCTGATCGCCCACGAACGCTTCGCGGGTACCGCGACGGCCGCCGCCGACGAGGCGGAACTGCCCGCCACCCACCGCTACGGCGTCGGCACGGCCCCCGGCTGTCGGCCCTACACCGAACTCCTCGAAGGCCACCCCGGCACCCCACCGGACGGCCGGACCCTCGGCTGGGTCATGAACTACACCTCGGGCACCACCGGCCGCCCGCGCGGTATCAGGCGCCCACTGCCCGGCCAACGCCCCGAGGAGACCTATCTCGGCGGGTTCCTCGGAATCTTCGGCATCCGGCCGTTCGACGGCAACGTCCACCTGGTGTGCTCGCCGCTCTACCACACAGCCGTCCTCCAATTCGCGGGTGCCGCGCTGCACATCGGCCACCCGCTGGTCCTGATGGACGGCTGGGCCCCGGAGGAGATGCTGCGCACCATCGACGCTCACCGGGCCACCCACACCCACATGGTCCCGACCCAGTTCCACCGGCTGCTCGCGCTGCCCGACAATGTGAAGGCGCGGTACGACGTCTCCTCCATGCGGCACGCCATCCACGGGGCCGCCCCCTGCCCCGACCACGTCAAACGCGCCATGATCGACTGGTGGGGGAGCTGCGTCGAGGAGTACTACGCGGCCAGCGAGGGCGGCGGAGCGTTCGCCACCGCCGAGGACTGGCTGAAGAAGCCCGGCACCGTCGGCAAGGCCTGGCCGATCAGCGAACTGGCCGTCTTCGACGACGACGGCAACCGGCTCGCGGCGGGCGAACTGGGCACCGTCTACATGAAGATGAGCACCGGCGGCTTCAGCTACCACAAGGACGAGGCCAAGACCCGGAAGAACCGCATCGGCGACTTCTTCACGGTCGGCGACCTGGGTGTGCTGGACGAGGACGGCTATCTCTTCCTCCGCGACCGCAAGATCGACATGATCATCGCGGGCGGCGTCAACATCTACCCCGCCGAGATCGAGTCCGCCCTGCTCACCCACCCCGCCGTCGCGGACGCCGCGGCATTCGGCATCCCGCACGCCGACCGGGGCGAGGAGGTCAAGGCCGTCGTCGAACCGGCCGAGGGCCACGTGCCGTCGGAAGCGCTTGCCGTCGCACTCCTCGCCCACTGCGAGGAGCGGCTCGCCGGATACAAACGGCCCCGGAGCCTCGACTTCATCACCGCCATGCCCCGCGACCCCAACGGCAAGCTCTACAAACGACGGCTGCGCGAACCGTACTGGGAGGGGCATGAGCGCCCCCTGTAGAGCCCCGGGTCCACGAGAGGGCCCCACCCGCCGCTCGCGGGCCCGGCGGTGCTCACCGACGCCGTCCCGCCCGGCGGACGGCAGTATGGGCGGATGGCGATGAGCGAGACGGAACTGCTGGCCCTTCTGCGTGAACTCGATGACCCCGAGCGGCAGGAGTGGCCGCTGCACTACGAACCCTCCGCATCCCGCCGCTCGCGGGCTCGTGCGCCGGCTCGGGACGGACTTCGGGGTCCCGTGCGAGTACGAGCACGACGCGCAGGACACCAGCGAGTACGGGCGCGTCCGTGTGCAGGCCGAGGGGACGGTCTGCGGGACGCGGATCGTGGTCTGTGTGAGCGAGTTCGGCTCCCTCGCCGAGATCTGTGCCGACAACCCGGGAGCCTTCCTCGGTACGGAAGACGCCCGGGAGTAGGGGGCGCTGGACCCCGCCGACCTCGCCACCGTGGAGCGAAGGCTTGCCGACCTCTGCTACGTGAACGTCCCCGAGGAACTGCTGGAACGCGACTACGAGGGACCCGGCGCACTTGAGGACTACGACGCGCGGTCCACCTGGTGGACACGGCCCTTCGGCATGACGTGATCCGCCCGCCCGGCGGGTCCTCGCAGTGAGATCCGAAAGAGCCAGCCCACGCCCTCCGGCCGGTCGTCGGGCAGCAGAGCGTGTGCGTCGCACGGATGCTCAGGGGAACGGTCTCCGGGGCCTTCGACGGCTCGCGGAAGACATCCCCCGGGAATGCTGTCACGACACGTCAGCGGCAAGGGCGCCCGCCGAGGCGGACGCCCTTGCCGTCGCGGCCGGGCGAATCCACCCGGTCACGCGCTACCGCCGCTCGTGCACCCGCAGAGCCGGCGAGCGTGCGATGTCCTTCTCGCGGAACCGGGACGTCACCCAGCGCTCACCCGCTGCCGTTCCGTACGACGAGCTGGTGCTCGCCCAGGGGCGCGTCGAGCGTGATGCCCGCCGCCCGCAGCTCCGCCACCGCGTCCGCCAGGTCCCTGCCCACTCCGGGCGAGGCGGTGTTCAGACCGCGCGGGGTGCCCACCGGGTCGGCCGGGTCGAACGGGGTCCTCGACAGTTCGGCGGCGGGTACCGCCGACGCCCTCCGCCAGAACCGGTCGAAGAGCAGCGCGCCCCGGCTGTCGCTGTCCACGCTCCGGTCCCAGTGCCGCAGCACCCGGCGCTCCGCCGACACATCGACCGGCGTTCCGTCCGCGCCCAGTGGGGACGCGCCCTCCCGTTCAGCTCGCCGGGGATGGTCTGCTGCGCCTGCCGGAAGCGGCGTCCGCCCTGCCACGGGTAGTGCGGGTTGCCGAGCAGCAGCCCGCGCCCGTTCGCCGTGGCGGAGCCGTCGAAGGCCACCGCGTTGGAACCCATGCCGGCGTTGCGCGCCGACAGCAGCCGCTGTGCCGCCGTCGCGGCCTCGTCGGGCGGGACCACGGCCGCCGGGGGATCGGCCGGCCGGCGGCAGCGAGGCCGGCGCGGTGAACAGGGCGAGACCGGCGACCCCGAGCAGTCTCGGACGGTTGCGTGACGTCAAGGTGTTCCTCCCCGCGGAACGGGTGGCACGGCGGCCGGTCCGGACCGTCCGGACAGCCACGCGCCACTCAGCCAAGGAGCCCGAGCTGTCAACCGTCCGGTCGGTATCCGGCCTCTTGACCCCCGGGGCCCGGGCCGCACAGGATCACGCCATGACAGGTGTACGCAGCAGCACAGTCGACGGCGTCCTCACCCGCAGCGCCCGGCGCATCCCCGCCCGGACCGCCGTACGGTACGCAGACCGGACCTGGACCTACCGCTCCCTGGACGCAGCCGTCTCCACGGCCGCCGCCGTCCTCACCGAGGAGCACGGCCTCACCCCCGGCGACCAGGTGGCCGCCTACGCGCACAACTCCGACGCCTATCTGATCGGCTTCCTCGCCTGCGCACGGGCCGGATTCGTCCATGTGCCGGTCAACCAGAACCTCACCGGCGACGACCTGACCTACCTACTCGACCAGTCCGGCTCCTCCCTCGTCCTGACCGACCCGGACCTCGCCGGGCGGCTCCCCACCGGACTCCCGGCGCGGGCTCTGCGCGACGCGCCCGGCTCGCTGCTCGACGCACTGGCCACGGAACGTTCCTTCACCCCGGAGCGCCCGCCCGCCTCCGACGACCTGGTGCAGCTGCTCTACACCTCCGGCACCACCGCCCTGCCCAAGGGTGCGATGATGACGCACGGGGCGCTGGTCCACGAGTACGTCAGCGCGATCACCGCGCTCGGCCTCGACGCCGCCGACCGGCCCGTGCACTCCCTGCCGCTCTACCACTCGGCACAGATGCATGTCTTCCTGCTGCCCTATCTGGCGGTCGGCGCCGACAACACCATCCTGGACGCGCCGGACGCCGCCTCGATCTTCGACCTCGTCGAAGGAGGCCTGGCCGACAGCCTGTTCGCCCCGCCCACCGTCTGGATCGGCCTCGCCAACCACCCGGAGTTCGCCACCCGCGACCTCGCGGGTCTGCGCAAGGCGTTCTACGGGGCCTCGATCATGCCCGTGCCCGTCCTGGAGCGACTGCGCGAACGCCTCCCGCACCTGGCCTTCTTCAACTGCTTCGGCCAGAGCGAGATCGGCCCGCTGGCCACCGTGCTGGGCCCCGACGAGCACGAGGGCCGGATGGAGTCCTGCGGCCGTCCCGTCCTCTTCGTGGAAGCCCGCGTCGTCGACGAGAAGGGCGCAGACGTCCCGGACGGCACCCCCGGCGAGGTCGTCTACCGATCACCCCAACTGTGCTCCGGATACTGGGACAAGCCCGACGAGACGGCCGGCGCCTTCCGCGACGGCTGGTTCCACTCCGGCGACCTCGCGGTCCGCGACGCCGAGGGCTTCCTCACCGTCGTCGACCGGGTCAAGGACGTCATCAACTCCGGCGGCGTCCTCGTCGCCTCCCGGCAGGTCGAGGACGCCCTCTACACCCATCCGGCCGTCGCGGAGACCGCCGTCATCGGCCTGCCGGACGACCGGTGGATCGAGGCCGTGACAGCCGTGGTCGTCCTGCGCGACGAGGCGAGCGACACCGAACTCATCGCCCACGCCCGTGAGAGGCTCACCACCTTCAAGGCGCCCAAGCGCGTGGTGTTCGTGGACGCCCTGCCGCGCAACGCCAGCGGGAAGATCCTCAAGCGGCAGCTGCGGGACGAGCTGGCCTGACCCGGTCTCCTGTTCGGTGCGCAGCGCCGTGGCCGTCCGGGTGAGGCTGGTCGTCCCCACCTGCGCGCCGAGCTTCACGTCACATGCCCGGGCAGCTGGGTGGCGAGCTCTCCGGGCGCGCAGGAAGCCGTCGCACCGGAGGCCTGGTCCGGTGTCTTCCACTCCGCCTGTGGGGCACCGCCCCTGAGGGCGGCGCGGAGGAGGTGACCGGGGACCGGTCGGCGAGACGCGCAGCGGGATTCCGCAGTGCCCGGCACACGGTGAGCGCGGCCCCCCCCCGACCTGTCCAGGGGGCGTGCTCACCGTGTGCCGGGCTCCCGCAGATCCACGATCCGCCGGATCTTGCCCACCGAGCGTTCCAGCGACTCCGGGTCCACGATCTCGACCCCCACCGACACCCCGACGCCGTCCTTCACCGCTGCCGCGATGGCCGGCGCGGCCTTCTCCCGATCGGCCGCGGTGGCGTCCGCCCGCGCCTCCGCACGGACGGTGAGCGCGTCGAGCCGCCCCTGTCGGGTCAGCCGCAGCTGGAAGTGCGGGGCGACGGCGGGAGTGCGCAGCACGATCTCCTCGATCTGGGTGGGGAAGAGATTGACCCCGCGCAGGATCACCATGTCGTCACTGCGGCCGGTGACCTTCTCCATCCGGCGGAACGTCCGCGCCGTCCCCGGCAGCAGCCGCGTCAGATCCCGGGTGCGGTAGCGGATCACCGGCATCGCCTCCTTGGTCAGCGAGGTGAAGACCAGCTCCCCCTCCTCACCGTCCGGCAGCACCTCACCGGTGATCGGGTCCACGACCTCCGGATAGAAGTGGTCCTCCCAGATGTGCAGCCCGTCCTTCGTCTCGACGCACTCCTGTGCGACCCCCGGTCCCATCACCTCGGAGAGCCCGTATATGTCGACCGCGTCGATGGCGAACCGGTCCTCGATCTCCCGGCGCATCCCCTCGGTCCACGGCTCCGCGCCGAAGATTCCGACCTTCAGGGACGTCGATCGCGGATCGACACCCTGCCGCTCGAACTCGTCCAGCAGCGTCAGCATGTACGACGGCGTGATCATGATGATCTCGGGCCGGAAGTCCTGGATCAGCCGCACCTGGCGTGCGGTCATGCCCCCGGAGGCCGGGATCACCGTGCAGCCGAGCCGCTCCGCCCCGTAGTGTGCCCCGAGCCCGCCGGTGAACAGACCGTACCCGTACGCCACATGGACCTTGTGGCCCGGCCGGCCGCCCGCCGCCCGGATCGAACGGGCCACCACGTCCGCCCAGGTGTCCAGATCTCGTTCGGTGTACCCGACGACCGTCGGACGCCCGGTCGTGCCGCTGGAGGCGTGGATCCTGCGCACCTCGTGCTCCGGTACGGCGAACATCCCGAAGGGGTAGTTGTCCCGCAGATCCGTCTTCGCGGTGAACGGGAACCGGGCCAGACCGGCGAGCGTACGGCAGTCGTCGGGCCGGAGCCCCGCACGGTCGAAGGCCGCCCGGTAGAAGGGGACGTTGTCGTACGCGTGCTGCAGTGTGGACCGGAGCCGCTCCAGTTGCAGGGCCTCCAGTTCGCCCCGGCCGAGCCGTTCCGCCGCGTCCAGCATGGCCGTCATAATGGCCCTTCCTCTCCCGAAGCGGGCGACCGATCATTCGGTCGATCTTCCAGGGAGCAGTAATTCAGGAGGCCGGGGGCGCTGGCAAGAGGGGCGCACGTATCACTCCGGATCAGCTCCCCGCGAAGTCCCGTGCGCCTGCTCGCGGGTTCCTGTTTGGATGGGGCGCATGCCGATCCTCTCCGCGTACGACACGACCCCGCTCGCCTATAACCTGGTGGGGGAGGGGGAGCCGCTGATCTGCCTGCCCGGCGGGCCCATGCGGGCGAGCGAATATCTGGGTGACCTCGGAGGGCTCGCCGCCCGGCGGCAGCTCGTCCTGCTGGACCTCCGCGGCACCGGCGACTCCGATGTGCCCGAGGACCCCTCGACGTACCGCTGCGACCGCCTCGTCGACGACGTGGAGGCACTGCGCGAACATCTGGGCCTCGACCGGATCGACGTACTGACACATTCCGCCGGGGCCGACCTTGCCCTGCTGTACGCGGCCCGCCATCCGGACCGGCTGCGCACCCTGACCCTCGTCACGCCCAGCACCCGGGCCGTGGGCATCGAGGTGAGCGACCGGGACCTGCGCGAGGCCGCCGAGCTGCGGCGCGACGAGCCCTGGTATCCCGAGGCCCGGGCCGCTCAGGAGGCGCTGCTCGCCGGCGGGCCGTTCGCCGAGCTGTGGCCCGCCGTCCGGCCCCTCACCTACGGCCGCTGGGACGAGACGGCCCGCGCGCACGCCGAAGCCTCCGCCGGGCAGACCAACGCGGAGGCGCGCGGCCAGTATGCCGGGGACGGCGCGTTCGACCCCGCCGCCACCGTCGCCGCCCTGCGCGAACTGGCCGTGCCGGTACTCGTCCTCGCCGGGGAGTACGACGGTCACCCGAGCCCGGACCGGGCCACGGAGCTCGCCGCGCTCTTCCCGGGTGCCGAGTTCGTCGTCCAGCGCGGCGCGGGCCACTTCCCGTGGCTGGACGACCCCGGTGCCTTCGCCCGGGCGGTGGAGGCCTTCCTCGACCCGGGGTCCTGAGTGTGCAGGCGGGCGGGGTCCGGCTGGCGTACCGGGTGTGGGGCGAGGAGGCGTCACCGGCCGTCGTCCTCCTGCACGGCCGGGCAGGCTCCAGCGGGACCTGGACCCGGATCGCGGAGGAGCTGGCCGCCGGTCACCGTGTGTACGCCCCCGACTTCCGGGGCCACGGGCTGAGCGACTGGCCCGGCCGCTACTCCTTCGAGATGTTCCGCGACGACCTGCACGCCTTCCTGGAGGCCCGCAACCTGGCCGGCGCGACCGTCGTCGGGCACTCCATGGGCGGGGTGGCCGCCTACCTCGTGGCCCAGCGGGAACCGGGCCTGATCGGGCGGCTGGTCATCGAGGACGCGCCGCCCCTCCTTCCGCTCGACCCGCCCCGGCCGCGTTCCGTCCGCCCGGAGGGCGCTCTCGACTTCGACTGGCCCGTCGTCCCCGACATCGACGCGCAGCTCAACGACCCCGACCCGGCCGTCCGCGAACGCTTCCCGGAGATCACCGTGCCCACCCTCGTCATCGGCGGCGGCCCCACCAGCCACATCGACCAGGGCCAACTCGCCCGGATGGCCGGAGCCATGGCGGACGCCGAGCTGGTCACCATCGACGCGGGGCATCTGATCCACACGGACCGGCCGCGGGAGTTCCTCGCGGCGATCAGGGCGTTCGGGCTCGCGTGACCCCGGGCCTCCGGCGTGGCCGGCTCCGGCACCGGTCCCGGCCGGGGTGATCAAGTCCACCACCAGCGGCGGCGGTGGTTGTCGAACCGGTAGCGATGAAAGATCCTGAAGGGGACGACCGCGCGGGGGGAAGCCGCGCGAGGCGCGAAGGGGGAGGCGGCACGTGCTGACCGAAGGACGGTTCCGGACCGATGCCATGCCGCGGAGTGATCGGTTCGCCGGCTGGCAGCAGTGCATGACCGACGTCGTCGCGCCCATGGAGATCACCAGCCCCCACGCCGACGACTTCTGGGCCGACCACCGGCTCCTGCGCATCGAGGACACCCTGCTGTGGCCCACCCGCCTGCACGCGTCCCGCTACCGGCGCACGCCCCGGCTGATCCGGCAGTCCGACCCGGGACTGCTCCACATGACGCTGGTCCTGCCCGGCTGCGGGAAAATGCTCGTCGAACAGGGCGGGCTGCGCAGCGCCGTCGAACCGCACGACCTCTACGTCCTCGACATGTCCAGGCCCTGCGACGTCCGGACCGATGACGAGCCGATCGTGGGAGTGGGCGTGGACATCCCCCGGTCGCTGCTGCGCCTTCCGATGAGCACGTCCCTGGACCACGTGCTGGGCCGGCGGCTGCCCGGCCGGCACGGCTTCGGTGCGCTGCTCACCCAGTTCATCACGCAACTGGCGGACCCGTCCGACGTCTACGGTCCAGCCGACGCGCCCCGGCTGAACCGGGTCCTGCTCGATCTGGCGGCCGGACTGCTCTCCCGCGGGCTCGACCGGGAGACGGCCCTTTCTCCGGAGACCCGTACCCGCAACCTCGTCCTGACCATCCGCTCCTTCATCGGCGGCAACCTCCACGACCCCCGGCTCACCCCGGCGGCCGTCGCCGCCGCGCACCACATGTCCACCCGGCACCTGCACCGGTTGTTCCGGCGGGAGGGCACCACGGTGGCCGCGCTCATCCGGAGCCAACGCCTTGACCGGGCCCGCCGGGACCTCGCCGACCCCGCCCTGGCCCATACACCGCTGCACACGATCGCGGCCCGGTGCGGCTTCGGCGCGCCCGCCCACTTCAGCCGGGTGTTCCGGGCCGCCCACGGCATGTCCCCCAGTGACTACCGCGAGGTCAAGCTCCGGGAGGGAGCGGAGCCGGTGCGCTGACCACGCTCCCGGACCTCGACCGCGTTCGCCGCCGGTCCCGTTTCCCGTACAGGTGTCAAGGCGCGACGGTGTGGGGCGCTCGGCGCACCCCCGTGGCACCGGGCACCCCGACGCCCACCAGTCTGCGGATCGATTCCCGCCCTGTCCTTGACGATCGGCGACGGGGCGTTGACGATCAGCGCCCGAGCCCGAACGGGCGGCCCCTCAACTCCTAGCGGCCCCCGCCACCACCGCTTTCGCCCACCGGTAGTCCGCCTTGCCGCTCGGCGACCGCTGGATCCGGTCGGCGAGCACCAGTGCGCGGGGGATCTTGTAGCCGGCGAGCCGGGACCGGCAGTGCGTCTGCAGCGCCTCCAGGGTCAACGCCTCTGCGCCCTCGCGCAGTTGGACCACCGCGGCCACCCGGTTGCCCCAGCGTGCGTCGGGGACGCCCGCGACGAGCGCGTCGTACACGTCCGGAAGGGACTTGAGTGCCTGCTCGACCTCCTCCGGATACACCTTCTCGCCTCCGGTGTTGATGCACTGGGAGCCCCGGCCGAGCACGGTGACGATGCCGTCCGCGTCCACGGTCGCCATGTCGCCCAGCAGTACCCACCGCTCCTCGCCCCTGCGGAAGAAGGTGTCGGCGGTCTTGGCCGGGTCGTTGTAGTAGCCGAGCGGGACATGCCCGCGCTGGGCGATGCGGCCCGGCTCGCCGGGTGCCACCGGCTCGAACGTCACCGGATCGACCACGGCCGTACGGGCGTTGACCTGAACCCGGAAGCCCTTCTCCGGTCCCGAGTCGGCGGTGGCCGTGCCGTTGAAGCCGGACTCGGAGGAGCCGAAGTTGTTCAGCAGCATCACCGTCGGCACCAGCGCCTGGAACTCCGCCCGTACCGAGTCCGACATGATCGCCCCGGAGCTGGAGACGGAGAACAGTGACGAGCAGTCCGTCCCGCGCAGTGGTCCGTTCAGGCAGTCGATCAGCGGGCGCAGCATCGCGTCACCGACCAGCGACACGCTGGTGACCTTCTCCTTCTCGATCGTTCGCAGTACCTCATCGGGTACGAACTTGCGGTGCACGACGACGCGTTGGCCGAAGTTGAAGCCGATGAACGCGGTGAGCGTCGAGGTCCCGTGCATCAGCGGCGGGGTGGGGAAGAAGGTGATCCCGTCGCCGCCGGCCGCTACCCGCTCCGCCAGCTCCTGCGGGGACCTCACCGGCTCACCGGTCGGTGCCCCGCCGCCCAGGCCCGAGAAGAACAAGTCCTCCTGACGCCACATCACGCCCTTCGGCATGCCGGTCGTGCCGCCGGTGTAGATGATGAACTGGTCGTCGGCGGAGCGGGGCGCGAAACCGCGCCCGGACCCACCCGACTCCTCCGCCTCGGTGAAGGACGCGACCGGCAGGGTCGGGGGAGCGGCGGGGGCGGGCCCCACCCGGACCAGATGGCGCAGGCCCGGGGCCTGCGGGGCGGCCGCCGCGACCCGCTCGTCGAACTCGCCGTCGAAGACCAGTGCCGCCAGGTCCGCATCCCGGTAGAGGTAGACCAACTCCTCTTCGACATATCGGTAGTTGACGTTCACCGGGACGATCCGGGCCTTGAGGGCCCCCAGGACCGTCTGGAGGTATTCGACCCCGTTGTAGAGGTGCAGCCCCAGATGCTCACCCGGCCGGATCCCCGCGTCGGTCAGGTGGTGGGCGATCCGGTTGGCGGCGGCGTCCAGCTCCGCATAGGTGAGCCGCCGCTCCGCGCCCGTACCGGGATGGTCGACGTACAGGAGCGCCTCGCGGTCGGGCACCGCGTCGACGACCGATTCGAACAGGTCGGCAAGGTTGTACTCCACCGTTCCTCCTGACCCCGGGTGACTGGCGACTCGGCCGTCATTAGAGCGCCGGGTGGCACAAGTGGGAAGGGGTGGCGTCGAAACAATCTGACGATCTGTCAGATAACTATTGAACTGCGTCCACTCCTCCTGCAACCTGTTCCGGGTCTGGAGAACAGGAGTCGGTCATGGGCGGTACGGAACACCTCGTCGTGCGGCGCGAAGGCGCCACGCTGGTGCTCACCTTGAACAGACCACAGGCCAGGAACGCGTTGTCACTGCCGATGCTCGTCGGCCTGTATGACGGCTGGCTCGCGGCCGACGCGGACGACACGGTCCGCTCGGTCGTCCTGACCGGCGCGGGCGGCGCGTTCTGCGCCGGCATGGACCTCAAGGTCCTCGCGGGCGGTGGAATGGCGGGGGAGGAGTACCGGGAACGGATGACGGCCGACCCGGACCTCCACTGGAAGGCGATGCTGCGCCACCACCGCCCGCGCAAACCGGTGATCGCCGCCGTGGAGGGCCCCTGTGTCGCGGGCGGCACCGAGATCCTCCAGGGCACCGACATCCGCATCGCCGGAGCGGGCGCCGCCTTCGGGCTCTTCGAGGTCCGCCGGGGCCTCTTCCCGATCGGTGGCTCCACCGTCCGGCTGCCCCGCCAGATCCCCCGCACCCACGCCCTCGAAATGCTCCTCACCGGCCGCCCGTACACCGCCGACGAGGCCGCCGCCATCGGACTCATCGGCAGGGTCGTGCCCGACGGAACCGCACTGGAGGAGGCCCTCGCCGTCGCCGAGCGGATCAACGCCTGCGGGCCGCTCGCCGTCGAGGCCGTCAAGGCCTCGGTCTACGAGGGCGCCGAGCTGACCGAGAGCGAGGCCCTGGCCGCCGAACTCAAGCGCGGCTGGCCCGTGTTCGCCACCGAGGACGCCAAGGAGGGAGCACGTGCGTTCGCCGAGAAGCGCCCCCCCGTCTACCGGCGCGCCTGAGCACCCAGCTCCCAGCCCTCAGTCCTGAGCCCTCGGCCCGAACCAAGGAGGCAGCAGCCATGACCGACGTCCTCAGCGCCCCGCTGGTGGTCGAATTCCCCTTCACCCGCTCGCTCGGGCCCGTCCAGAGCGCCTTCCTCACCGGACTGCGCGAAGGCACCGTCCTGGGCGTCCGCACGGAGGACGGCACGGTGCTCGTGCCGCCCGTCGAGTACGACCCCGTCACCGCGAACGAGCTCCGCGACCTCGTCGAGGTCGCCCCCACCGGCACCGTCACCACCTGGGCCTGGAATCCGGCCCCGCGCCGCGACCAGCCGCTCGGCACCCCCTTCGCCTGGGTGCTCGTCCGCCTCGACGGGGCCGGCACCGCGCTCCTGCACGCCCTCGACGCACCGGGACCGGACGCCGTGCGCACCGGGATGCGCGTCCGGATCCGCTGGGCCGAGACGCGCACCGGCGCCATCACCGACATCGCCTGCTTCGAACCGTACGGGGGTGACCCCGGCGGCTTCGAACCCGCGCCGCACACCGGCCTGTTCGCCGACCCCGTCACCGGCATCGTCACCCCGGCCCGCCTCGACTACGTCCACACCCCGGGCCGCGCCCAGAGCGCCTACCTCACCGCCCTCGAAGGACACCGCACCGTCGGCGAACGCTGCCCCGCCTGCAGTAAGGTCTACGTCCCGCCCCGCGGGGCCTGCCCCACCTGCGGGGTCGCCACCGCCGAACAGGTCGAGGTCGGTCCGCGCGGCACGGTCACCACGTTCTGCATCGTCAACATCAAAGCCGCTCATACGGCGAATCTCGATCTCGAAGTCCCTTACGTCTACGCCCACATCGCCCTCGACGGGGCCGACCTCGCCCTGCACGGACGCATCGCCGGAATCCCGTACGACCAGGTGCGGATGGGGCTGCGGGTCGAGCCCGTCTGGACCGGTGCTGGTCAGGGGCCCCGCCACCCCGACCACTACCGGCCCACCGGGGAGCCCGACGCCGACTACGACACGTACAAGGAGCTGGTGTAGATGCGGGACGTGGCCATCGTCGCCTTCGCCCAGACCGCGCACCGTCGGCGCACCGACGAACTCTCCGAGGTCGACCTGCTGATGCCCGTCCTCCACGAGGTCCTGGGTGTGACCGGCCTCAAGGCGAACGAGATCGGGTTCACCTGCTCCGGCTCCGCCGACTACCTCGCGGGGCGGGCCTTCTCGTTCACCATGGCGCTCGACGGCGTCGGCGCCCATCCGCCCATCTCCGAGTCCCACGTCGAGATGGACGGGGCCTGGGCGCTGTACGAGGCCTGGGTGAAGATCCAGACCGGCGAGGCGGACACCGCGCTCGTCTACTCCTACGGCAAGTCATCGCCCGGCCGGGTCCGCGACGTCCTCACCCGCCAGCTCGACCCCTACTACCTCGCCCCGCTCTGGCCGGACTCCGTCGCGCTCGCCGCCCTCCAGGCGCGGGCCCTCATCGACGCGGGCGCCACCGACGAACCCGCCCTCGCCGAGGTCGCCGCCCGCAACCGCACCGCCGCCGCCGACAACCCGCACGCCCAGCTCACCGGCGACGTCCCCGCCGGCGACTACCTCGTCCATCCGCTGCGCACCGGCGACTGCCCGCCCATCGGCGACGGCGCCGCAGCCGTGATCCTCGCCGCCGGGGACACCGCCCGCGCCCTGTGCGAACGGCCCGCCTGGATCCGGGGCATCGACCACCGCATCGAGGCGCACGGCCTCGGCGTCCGCGACCTGACCGACTCGCCCTCTGCGCGGCTCGCCGCCGAGCGCGCCGGAGCCTTTGAGCGACCTGTCGACACCGCCGAGTTGCATGCCCCGTTCACCTCTCAGGAGGTCGTCCTGCGCAACGCCCTCGGGCTGGGCGACAACGTCCTGGTCAACCCCTCCGGCGGGGCGCTCGCCGCCAACCCCGTGATGGCCGCCGGCCTGATCCGGCTCGGCGAGGCAGCCGCCCGCATCCACCGGGGCGAGTCCGACCGGGCGCTCGCGCACGCCACCTCCGGGCCCTGCCTGCAGCAGAACCTGGTCGCCGTCCTGGAAGGGGAGAGCGCTCATGGCTAAGGAGCCCGTCGCCGTCGTCGGCATCGGCCAGACCAAACACGTCGCCGCCCGGCGCGACGTGTCCATCGCCGGACTGGTCCGCGAGGCCGCCGTCCGGGCCCTGGAGGACGCCGGGCTGACCTGGAGCGACATCGACGCCGTCGTGATCGGCAAGGCGCCCGACTTCTTCGAGGGCGTCATGATGCCGGAGCTCTACCTCGCCGACGCGCTGGGCGCCGTCGGCAAACCCATGCTCCGCGTCCACACGGCGGGCTCGGTCGGCGGCTCCACCGCCCTGGTCGCTGCCAACCTCGTCGCCGCCCGCGTGCACCGCACCGTCCTCACCCTGGCCTTCGAGAAACAGTCCGAGTCCAACGCCATGTGGGGGCTCTCGCTGCCCGTCCCCTTCCAGCAGCCGCTGCTGGCCGGGGCGGGCGGCTTCTTCGCCCCCCACGTGCGCGCGTACATGCGGCGTACCGGAGCGCCCGACGAGGTCGGGTCGCTCGTCGCGTACAAGGACCGCCGCAACGCGCTGAAGAACCCCTACGCGCACCTCCACGACCACGACATCACCCTGGAGAAGGTCCGGGCCGCCCCCATGCTCTGGGACCCGATCCGCTACTCCGAGACCTGCCCCTCCTCCGACGGCGCCTGCGCCATGATCCTCATCGACCGGGACGGCGCGGCCCGCTCGCCCCACCCGCCCGCCTGGGTGCACGGCGGGGCGATGCGCAGCGAACCGACCCTGTTCGCGGGCAAGGACTTCGTCTCCCCGCAGGCCGGCAAGGACTGCGCCGCCGATGTCTACCGGCAGGCCCGGATCACCGACCCGCGCCGGGAGATCGACGCGGTCGAGATGTACGTGCCGTTCTCCTGGTACGAGCCGATGTGGCTGGAGAACCTCGGCTTTGCCGACGAGGGCGAGGGCTGGAAGCTCACCGAGGCGGGCGTCACCGAACTCGACGGCGACCTCCCCGTCAACCCCTCGGGCGGCGTACTGTCCACCAACCCCATCGGCGCGTCCGGCATGATCCGCTTCGCCGAGGCGGCGCTGCAGGTACGCGGGAGGGCTGGGGAGCACCAGATCGACGGGGCCACCAGGGCGCTCGGCCACGCCTACGGCGGAGGGGCGCAGTTCTTCGCCATGTGGCTCGTGGGAGCGGAACCCCCGCCGGGCTGAGGGAGCGCGGCGGGCCCGGTCCCGCGGGGGCCGGGCCCGGCTCCGCGGGGTGAGCCGGGACACGTAACATGGCAGCATGTCCTTCCTCCGCCGCCGTAGCGCCGCAACACCCGCGGGCCCGGACTTCGACGTCCTGGCCATGGACCCCGGGGACTGGCCCGGCAACCTCGGCGCCGGTCTGCTCCCCGCCCCCGACGGCAGCTGTCAGGGCGTCTTCCTCCGCTACGACCTGTACGGCGGCCGGGGCCCGGCGATGATCATCGGCAACCTCCCGGAAGGCTCGCCCGCCCGCGAGACCGAGGAGGGCCAGATCCCCTTCGAGGTGGCCCAGCTGCTCCTCGCCCTGGAGAACGACGAGCCGATCGAGGTCGTCAGCTCCGAGGACGTCCCCGTCATGCAGGGCGACAATCTGCTGATCGTCCACCGCGTCAAGCTCTCCGAGAGCCGTATCGCCTGCGTCCAGTTCGACCGCAGCGACGGCGTCCTCGTGACCATCGCCAGCTGGGACCGGCCGATCACCGACGACCTGTACACCCTGCTCAAGCCCCTGCCCGCGGAGCTGTTCCAGCAAGGCTGAAACGTCCCTGCGCTAGGCCGTCCGGATCCTTCCGGGCGGCCTTCTTCCATGCCCGTCCCCCTGCCCGGGCGACCCCGAGGGGCTGACCCCCGCCCTGAACGCGACGGGACTCGCGCGTTGACACGGATGGTGGGGGACCGACCGGTGAGAAAATGTAACGACTGTTCAATGTGTAACATTCGTTCAACGTCTTTCTCCCCGTTCGGAGGCCCATCCCCATGGCCAATCCCTATGGCACCCTCTTCACGACGCCGGGCTCCGTGGCCTTTTCCGCCGCGGGCTTCGTCGCCCGGATGCCCCTCTCGATGGCCGGCATCGGGATCATCACGATGCTGTCCCAGATGAAGGGGGAGTACGGCCTGGCAGGAGCCGTCTCCGCCACCTTCACTCTCTCCATGGCCCTCTGCGGCCCCCAGATCTCCCGCATGGTCGACCGTCGGGGCCAGAGCAAGGTGCTTCTCCCCGCCACCGGACTCAGCGTCATCGCCATGGGCGTGCTGCTGCTCTGCGCCCGCTACGACGCTCCCGTCTGGACGCTGTTCGGCAGCGCAGTGGTGGCCGGGACGATGCCCAACCTGGCCGCGATGGTCCGCGCCCGGTGGACCCACGTCTACCGCGGCTCCGACCGGCTGCACACCGCCTACTCACTGGAATCGGTCGTCGACGAGCTCACCTTCGTGGTGGGGCCCGCTCTCTCGGTCGCGCTGAGTACCGCGCTCTTCCCGGAGGCCGGACCCCTGGTGGCAGTGGTGCTGCTCACCCTCGGCGTCCTCATGTTCGTCCCGCAGAGGCGCACCGAACCGCCGGTGATCCAGCCGGCCGCCGACGGCGCCCCGAGCGTCTCGGCGCTGCGTGGCGGGCCGCTCGTCCTGCTGGCCCTCACCCTTGTCGCGGGCGGCACGATCGTCGGCACCGTGGACGTGGTCAGCGTCGCGTTCGCCGAGGAGCAGGGTTCCCCGGTCGGCGCGGGCATCGTGCTCTCCGTCTACGCGGTCGGCTCGGCCGGCGCCGGGCTGGTCTTCGGCGCCCTCAGGCTCACTACACCGCTGCCCCGGCTGCTTCTGCTGAGCACGGTCGGCACCGCCCTGACGACGCTGCCGCTGCTGCTCGTCGGCGACATCGCCACGCTTTCGGCCGCCGTCTTCTTCTCCGGCGTCTTCTTCGCGCCTACCATGATCGTGGTGATGGGTTTGGTGGAGAAGACGGTGCCGCCCACCGTCCTCACCGAAGGGATGACCTGGGCGATCACCGGCCTCAGCGTCGGTGTCGCGCTCGGCGCCTCGGTGTCGGGCGGTATGGTCGACCGCCTCGGCCCCTCCGGCGGATTCACCGTCGCCATCGCCGCGGGCGGCGCGACGGTGCTGCTGGCGCTGATCGCCCAGCGGCCCCTCGACCGCGGCCTGCGGGAGCGCGCCGAGCTGCCCGGGGGCCAACCTGCCGACCTGGGGCACGCGAAGTCCGCTCCGTAGCCGCCCGGGCCCAGCAGCCGCGGGGAAGGGGACGGCCCGCCGTTCCCGTCCCCGCTCCGACCACGACGCCCGGAGGGCATGATGCACCCACAGCAGACCGACGGACGCCTGCTCAAGGGCGAGCTCCGGCGGCAGGAACTCATTGAGGCCACCCTCCGGGTGGTGGCCCGCGAGGGCGTCGCCGGCGTCAGCCACCGGGCGGTGGCGCGCGAGGCCGACCAGCCCGCCACCGCCGCCGCCTACTACTTCAAGAGTATCGACGACCTGCTCACCGCCGCGCTCACCGCCTGTATGGACCAGGACGCCGAACGGCTGCGGCTCCTGGCGGAGAAGGCCGACGGCGGCCCCGAGGGTCTGACCGTCCTCGCCGATCTGCTCGCTGACGTCGTGTCGGGCCCCGGCCGCCTGCTCGCCGAGTACGAGCTCTACCTGCTCGCCGCCCGTCGGCCGGAGCTGCGCACCTCCACCGGGCACTGGCTGGACGCCATCGCCGGATACGCCCACCGCTACACCACCGATCCGGTCCGGGTGCAGGTCTTCAAGGGCGTCATCGACGGCCTGCTCCTCCAGGGGCTGCTGACCGACACACCGCCGACGGCGGCCGAGTTCGAGACGGTGCTCCGGCACGTCCTGCTCTGAGCCCCCGGCCAGGGCCGGTTCCGCTGCCGTCCGTGGCCCGCCGCGCGTTCCTCCGCACGGCGGGCCACCTGCCCGTGACCTACGCCGGGCTGCCCGCGAGTCGGGCCATCTTCCGGGTCACCTGCGCCGCCGACGTACCCATGCCTGTGGGGCCGCTCAGGCGCCAGGGGGCGGCGTGGCCGCCCCGCAGGTCCTCCTCACGGTAGCGACGGCAGCCCCGGTGCCAGATCAGGATCCCCGCGATCCAGTGCTTGAGCTCCTGCACATAGCCCGCCAGGACCTCCCGCGCCTCGGCGTCCAGGCCGAAGTCGTCGTACAGCACCGGGAGTTCGACCTCGGCGACATGCAGGAACTGCCGCAGCCGCGAGTTCATCAGGTCGTGCACGATCGCCACGCCCGTCGGATAGTCCACGCCGAAGAAGTTCTGCACGACCAGGACACCGTTGTGCACCTCTCCCTCGTACTCGATCTCCTTCTGGTACGAGAACAGGTCGTTCATCAGGCACGCGTAGTCCGCCGCCGCGTTCTCCAGGGAACGCATCGGACCGCTGCGGTAGACCTCGTCCGGAACCTTCCTGCCGTGCCCGAGCCGGCACAGGCTCATCGTCAGGTCCGAACCGAACGTCGCCCGTCGCATCTCCACGTAGTCCACCGGATCGGGGATACGGTTCTGCGCCTGGTTCGCCAGCTCCCACAGCCAGCTCTCGGTCATCGACTCGATCGCGGTCCGGAAGGTGCGCCGCCCGCTCATGTCCATCGGAGCGGCCGTCCTGCGCCACAGATCGGCCAGGCTCCGCTCCAGGGCGTTCACCGGCTCCGGCGTCCCCTCGCCGTCCAGCGGCATGAACAGCGACAGCCGTTCGTTGGCCAGGCGCGCCCCCGCCAGGTCCCGGGCCCGCCCGTGCACGACCGGGAACCAGTCGTCCCCGTACGTCCCCCAGGCCAGCCAGCCCGAGCCCAGGTCCAGTTCGTCCGGGGTCGCGTCCGGATGCAGGCCCGCCGCGCACAGCGGCAGGTCGATCGCGACGAGCCGCCGCTCGTCCCAGATGTGCGAACCCGGCACGCCCGGCTGAGCCTCCAGGATGCCCATCCGCCGCGCCCAGTCGACGATCCGGACCCGGGCCCCCTCCAGATGCGGGCTCAGCGTCGTCCCGAACGGCAGGTCGAAGTCCGGCAGCAGCGAGGGCCCCACGTGCTGGTACGGCACATGGCTGTGACTGCGGGCCCGGGCGGTCTCCGAGCGGAGCGTGAACCTGATGGAGGCGGCGGACATGCCGAAGCCGGACACGGCCTCGCCCGCGCCTCCGCCGTTCATGTAGCGGCTGGAGCGCATGTGCCATTCGTGGCCGCCGGACTGCCAGTCCTGGAGCCCCTTGACGTACGCCAGCACGGCAGCGGTCTGCGTGGGGTCCAGGCCCTTCTCGGCGCAGAGCGGGCCGAGTTCGGTCAGCGCGGTGTTCTCGAACTGCTGGAGCCGTGAGGTCAGCAGATCGTTGACGGACTCGGCGGCCTCCTGCGTGGGGCAGCCGAGGAACTTCTCCAGCACCAGCACGCCGTTGCTGTTCTCCCCCTCGTCCTCCACCTCACGCTGGTAGGAGAAGAGGTCGTTGCGCAGGTGCACCCCGTCGGAAAAGGCGTCCCGCAGCACCCGCAGCGGGCGGGCGTCGGCGACCGACGCGGGCACCTCGGCGTTCGCCGCGTACTCCACCAGACCCGCGGACCAGGGGGCACCGCCCACTTTGCGGCGCATCTCGATGTACTCGACGGGGTTCGCGATGCGGCCCTCGTGGATGTTGGCGAGCTCCCACAGGGACTCGTTGAGGAGGTTCTCCGTCGCCTCCGCGAACCGGGCCCGCCAGGCGTCCGACATCGCCGGGACCGTACGGGCCCACAGATCCGCGAGCCCCGCCTCGACGGGGTTCTCCGGCTCCGGCGTCGCCGCGCCCCGCTCCATCGGCATGAAGGCGGGGAGCCGGTCCAGATACCGCTTGCCGCCCTCCCGGTCGGGTGTGCGCTTGAACAGCTCCAGAAAGTGGTCGTCGAAGAAGAAGACCCACACGTACCAGTCGGTGACCAGGGAGAGCGCCTCGGCCGAGCAGTCGGGGTGGGTGTAGGCGCACAGGAGGGCGTAGTCGTGCGCCTCCAGGTCCTTCTCCTCCCAGATGCCGGACCCCTCCAGCATCCCCATGGAGCGGGCCCACGCCCGGGTGTGCGTGCGTGCCGCCTCCACGTGAGGGTTGAGCCGCGCCGGATACGGAACATAGAAGTCCGGCAGAGAGAAGGGCTGTGCCATGTGCGTCAGGCCTTTCCAGAAGCCTCCGCGCGGGGAAACGCGCGGACCGGTGATGTCCGCGCAGCACTACCCTTCGGCCATACGGAGCACGCACGACGGCGATTAGTCACATAATCGCGGCCCGGCCTGTACGTGCTCGGAAGTCGGTCGCTCAGTAGGCGGAGTCGACGTTGTCGATCGAGCCGTACCGGTCCGCGGCGTAGTTCGCGGCGGCGGTGATGTTGGCGACCGGGTCGGTGAGCTTCTTCGGGGTGCCCTTGACGTGGTAGGCGTCGAAGGTGGGCTGGATCACCTGGAGGAGACCCTTGGAGGGAATGCCGTTCCGCGCGTTGATGTCCCAGTCGTTGACGGCGTTCGGGTTGCCGCTGGACTCGCGCATGATGTTGCGGTGCAGCCCCTCATATGAGCCGGGGATGTTCTTCTTCTTCATGATGTCGAGCGACTCGCGGATCCAGCCGTCGAGGTTGTTCGCGAACCTCTTGGGCGTGACGGCCTTGCGCTCGGTGGAGCGGTTGGCGGCCTGCTTCTCGGACCGCTCCTTGGCGGCGTCCTTCTCCGCGGCGGCCTTGCGGTCGGCGACGGCCTTCTTCGCCGCGGCTTCCTTGGCGGCGGTCTCCTGAGCGGCCTTCTTGGCCGCCGCGTCCTTCGCCGTGGGGATGCCTGCGGCGGCGACCGGCTCCACGGAGATGGAGGACCGGGTCGCCGTGGTCTGCGCTTCGCTCGGGCTGCCGGTGGCGGCTATGGCGGTGACCGAACCGGCCGCGACGAGTACGGCGGTGGCGATCTTGTGCGAGCGGGTGATGCGCAGGGTGGAGATGCGGGGCATGCGTGAGCTCTTCCTGTGGGGGACGGGCTTCGCGGCCTTCGCGCCGCGTCGGCAGGAACCGGGGTGTCCGGGCCGCGGTCGCCGGTGGGCGATCGACGCTGGCTCGTACTCGGTGCTTGCCGGGATCCATGGTTAGCGCTGACCGACATAGGAAGCAATGACCGCCTTTACTACTCTTCATCGTGAGATGCCAATTTATGAGCCATATGGGCTGTTCGTTGCGCCGAACGGGAGGCCTCACGTCCACTATCGGAGGTCGTAGGTGACGTGGGTCTCGTGGCGGGCCTCACCCGCCGGGGACCCCGGGGCAGCACAGGGTCAACGCGTGATCACGGGGAGCCAGGGCCCGGAAGGGTGGTTCCGGACCCGCCGTACGGGCCCCGAACGCAGAACAGCGCGCTGCGGGACCGGTGTGTCGGCACCGGTCCCGCAGCGCGCTTCTTCTTCACAGTGGTCTGGTCACTGTGGTTCTCGACAGGCAGGCCGTTGGCCCGCGTCTCCGTCCCTGCTCAGCGGGTACCGACCGCCGCCCGCACCGCCCGCCGCGCCATCGCGCAGTCGTCGTGCAGCCTCCGCAGCAGCAGTCGCTGCTCCTCGCCCGAGGAGAGCGCACCGGGACGGTCCTGCCCCGCACCCACCGAGGGCGCCTCCCGCATGGTGCGCTGCACCGCCGTCTCGTAGTTGCGGATCTCGCGGGTCAGCACCAGCATCAGGTTCACCAGGAACGCGTCCCGCGCGGCCGGGCCCCTGGCCTGGGCCAGCTGGCTGATCTGGCGTCGCGCCACCGGCGCGTCGCCCAGCACCGCCCACAGCGTCGCCAGGTCGTACCCCGGGAGATACCAGCCGGCGTGCTCCCAGTCGACGAGCACCGGTCCGGTCGGCGACAGCAGAATGTTGGAGAGCAGCGCGTCCCCGTGGCAGAACTGCCCCATGCCCTGCCTGCCGCCCGCGTGTGCCAGGCCGTGCAGCAGTTTCTGCAGGTCACCGAGGTCACGGTCGGTGAACAGGCCGAGCTCATGGTAGCGCGCGATCCGCGAGGCGTAGTCCAGCGGCGCCTCGAACAGTCCGGGCGGCGGCCGCCAGGCGTTCACCCGGGCGATCGCACCCAGCGCGGCCCGGATGTCGGCCCGCGGCGGGGCCTCCGCCGGATGCCGGGTGAGAGCTGCGACCCGGCCGGGCATCCGCTCGATCACCAGCGTGCAGTTCTCCGGGTCCGCCGCGATCAGCCGGGGCGCCCGAACCGGGGGGCGGTGCCGGACGAACGCGCGGTACGCCGCTATTTCGTGCCGGAACCGCTCGGTCCACGCCGGCGAGTGGTCCAGTAAGCACTTCGCCACGGCGGTGGTCCGCCCGGTCGTTCCGACGATCAGGACCGAGCGGCCGCTGCGGCGCAGCACCTGGACCGGATTGAACTCGGGGCAGATGCGCTGCACGGAGGCGATGGCCATCCTCACCTGCGCGCCCTGCGGTCCGGACAGGTCGATTCTTCCGCTGAGCGGTCCGGTGCCCGGCCCCGGGGCCCTTCGGGCCCGGCCCGGACCCTGCGCCGGTGCGCCGGCGTGAGGAGCGAGATAAGGCCCGCCGCCCGCGCCCATCGGGCGGAGCGGACGGGGCGGGGCGGACACGGAGGACGATGCTGTGTACATGGGCGAGACAGATCCCTTCGTGCGCCGACAAGGTACGTGCGCCAACCCGGCCGACGGCCGTTCGGCACCCTGGGGAGTACCTAGGGCTGCCGGGCGGGGTGGCGCTTTCCTACCTGACACCGGAGCGCGGGTGGCAGACCATCTGGCGAACCCTGGCGAACCCTGGCGAATAGTCACAGCGCATCTGACAGGGGGTTAGTGTCAAGTCAGCCGAGAACCTGGGGGCTTGAAGTGACCGGAGAACCCAACACCCGCCTTTCTGATCTGTTCGGCCTGGCCGGCTGGTCCAAGGGCGAACTCGCGAGAATGGTGAACCGGCAGGCGGCGGCCATGGGCCATCCGCAGCTGGCCACCGACACCTCGCGTGTCAGGCGCTGGATCGACATGGGGGAGTCCCCCCGTGATCCCGTGCCCGAAGTGCTGGCGGCTCTGTTCACCGAGCGGCTCGGCCGTGTCGTGACCATCGAGGACCTCGGGTTCGGCCGACGCGGGCGTGTGGGGAAACGGCGAGACTCCGGGACGGAACACAATCCCGATCAATTGCCGTGGGCGCCCGAACGGACGGCAGCGGTCCTCACCGAATTCACGGGAATGGACCTCATGCTCAACCGACGCGGCTTGGTGGGTGCGGGCGCCGCGCTCGCCGCCGGCTCAACCATCGCCGGCCCCATGTACGACTGGCTGCACAGCGACCCCGTTCTGGCGGCCGATGTTCCACCTACCAACGACCTCCTGCACGCCGATCCCGCCGGTTTCGACCGGTACGAGGCCGCTCCGGTCGGCTCCGAGGAGATCGAGGCCCTGGAGCATTCGGTCGAGGTGTTCCGCGCCTGGGACGCGTCCCGGGGCGGCGGACTCCAACGCAAGGCGGTCGTGGGCCAGCTCAACGAGGTGGGCGGCATGCTCGCCTACCGCCACCCCGACCATCTCCAGCGCCGCCTGTGGGGCGTCGCCGCCAATCTCGCCGTCCTGGCGGGCTGGATGTCCCACGACGTCGGCCTCGAACCCACCGCCCAGAAGTACTTCGTCATCGCAGCCCACGCGGCTCGTGAGGGCGGCGACCGGCCACGCGCCGGAGAAGCTCTCTCCCGGGCGGCACGCCAGATGGTGCACCTCGGCCGGCCCGACGACGCACTCGACCTGATGAAGCTCGCCAAATCCGGCTCGGGCGACGAGACCCTGCCCCGTACGCAGGCCATGCTGCGCACCATCGAGGCCTGGGCACAGGCGTCGATGGGCCGGGGCCAGGCGATGCGGCGCACCCTCGGGGAGGCCGAGGAGCTCTTCGTCTCGGACAAGAGCGATGTGCCGCCGCCGAGCTGGATGCAGATGTTCGACGAGGCCGATATGCACGGCATGCAGGCGCTCGCCTTCCGTACGCTGGCCGAGTACGATCCAGGGGCCGCGATCATCGCCCAGCGCCATGCCAAGCAGGCGCTGGAGCTGCGGATCAACGGGCGCCAGCGGTCGAAGATCTTCGACTACATCTCGCTGGCCTCGGCCTGCTTCATCGCCAACGACCCCGAACAGGCCGACCGGTACGCCCGGCTCGCGCTGGTGTCGATGGGGGAGACCTCCTCGCACCGCACCTGGGACCGGCTCCGCGAAATGTACCGGCTCACCGGTCAGTTCGCCGGATACGCCGGGATCCAGGATCTTCGCGAGGAGATCGAGCTCTCGATGCCGTCGAGTCAGAAGAAGGCCAGGGGCACGCAGATCTGACCCGGCCCGGCCGCGCGGATCCGCGCTCCCTCACACCCTGACACGTCCGTGCTCCCTCACGCCCCGATACGGGCGACCAGCACGCACGCGTCGTCCGGGCGCTCGGTCCCGCCGAACTCCTCGACGACGCTCCGGACGCACTCCTGTGCCGTACGGGCCTCTGCGAACCGGGGGGCGAGGGCGAGCAGTGCCTCCGGGCCCGCACCCCGGTCACCGCGTCGTGTCAGGCCGTCGGTGTGCAGAACGAGCACGTCGCCGGGGAACAGCCGTACCTCGTCCTGCTCGAAGACGGCGTGGGACGCGGCGCCGAGCAGCATGCCGTCCGGCGGTGTCAGGAGCCGTCCCGAACCGCCGCGGAAGAGCAGCGGTGCGGGGTGTCCGGCCTGGGCCCAGGACAGAAGGGAGGTGCCGGGGTCGAAGCGGCAGCACAGGGCGCTGCCCAGGGCGGGCTGTATCGACGTTTCGAGGACCTGGTTGAGGTGTCCGAGGAGCGCGCCCGGCTCGATGCCGGCGACGGCCATGCCGCGCAGTGCGCCCAGCATCATCGCCATCGCCGAGGTGGCGGGGATGCCGTGCCCGGTGAGGTCACCGACGGTGAGGAGGGTACGCCCGTCCGGGAGCTCCATCGCGTCGTACCAGTCGCCGCCGATGAGCCCACTCGACTCGGAAGGGAGGTAGTGCGCGGCGATGTCCAGGGCGCCGGGACCCTGCTGCGGAAGGCGCAGCGATCCGCGCCACGGCGGCAGGACGGTCTCCTGGAGCTCCACGGCCATGCGGTGCTCGGTGCGCTCGATGTGCTCGTCGCGCCGCACCGACGCACGGCTCCTGCTGACGGCCTGCTCGCTGCGGCGCAGCTCGCTGACGTCCCGGAGGACCGCCCACATCGAGGCGGTGCAGCCCTCGGCGTCGAGCACCGGCTCGCCCGTCATGTGCAGCGTGCGCGTGCGGCCGTCGGGGCGCACGATGCGGAACTCGCCGTCCATCGGCCGGCCGTCGACGAGGCAGCCCGTCACCATGGCCGTCAGCTGCGGCTGGTCCTCGGGCAGCAGCACGGACGGCAGGTCGTCCAGGGAGAGGGGCGTGGACCCGGGTGGCCTGCCGAAGATCTCGTACAGCTCCTCGGACCAGCTGGACTCGTCGGTGAGGAGGTTCCACTCGGCGCTGCCCACCCGGTTCAGCAGGGAACCGGCCATCGGACCCTTTGGCGCCTCGTGGCTCCGGGGGGCGGAGTCCTCGGCGCGGGGACCCGGCAGGCCCGCCCTGAGCTGGCCGAGCTGCTCGTCGAGGTTGTCCAGGTGGTGCACGGCCAGCTCGCACAGGGCGCGCTGCCAGCGCAGCTGGGGGTCGTCCTCGTCGAACACGACGGCGTCCCGCCGCACGGCGTCCACGTCCCCCCGCAGCCGGCGCGCCCGGTGGATCAGGTCGTCGACGGCGTCATGCGCGGGAAGCTGTGGTGCGGGGCGGTCCGCGAAGAGGGGGGACGGCATCTCGTACTCCGATACAGGCGCGGCCTAGCCGGTCCTGAAGGGTGGACCGCCAACGACTGTCGCACAGGCCACGGTGGGCCGTAAGGGATTTGGCGACACTCGATGCGTTCTTGCGTCTGGTATATGCCAGCGGCTCTCCAGGGCGGCGGGAATCCGAACAGGCTTACGTTTGGGGTGAGTTGGCCACGTGGTTCGAGACGCATGGTGGGGCGGGAATGCCGCGGAGGCGGCTCGCGTTACCTCATCAACGCGAAAATGAATCCCATTCCTGATAAGGGGGTGGGGTCGGCAGAGGCATCAGGAGGCGCCCATGGCGCGCAGTGAGATCAGGCCCGTCGTCACCCTCCGGTCCACCGTCGGAACGGGTCGGAGCTATGTGACGCGGAAGAACCGCCGTAACACCCCCGACCGGCTGGAGCTCCGCAAGTTCGACTCCGCCGCCGGTCGGCACATCCTGTTCCGTGAGGTCCGCTGACCGCCCGGAGGAAGTCTGTCTCCCTGTGTGTCACCGCTGTCCGCGGTGCGGAAGGAACGCATCGAGGAAGTCCCGTATCCACCCCGTGTCCCGCCCCGTGGTCTTCCGTGACCGCGCGGTCGACGTCGCCTTCCTGACCCGCTCGACCGCCGACTCCGGCGAGCGGGTGGAGTGGGAGGACGGCAACGCCTACCCCGTCATCGACGTCGAGACCTCGTCGGCGAGCCACCCGTTCTACACCGGTGGCCGGCAGGTGCTCGACCCGGCGGGCCGTGTCGAACAGTTCCGTCGCCGCTACGGTGCCGGCGACACGTCCGGAAGCTGACCGAACGAGACCTGGCCAGGGTTGGAGTCCGGAACTCCGTGCCGTGGATCACATCCGCGGAGGCGGATTCCAGGGAACAGCCCGGGATGGTTTATCGTTCATCTATACGTGGGTGTGAGGGGGACAGTGTCCCCGGGCCTCGCCTATGGCCCACGGGGAAGACCGCACCGTCGAAACCCCGTGGAGCCTTTCGCCGAGAGGCGACCGCCCTTCACGCCCGCACTCGAGCCGCCCCGGCCGGATTCCCCCGATCCGGCCGGGGCTTCCCCTTGTCCGCGGCGTCACCCGTACGCCCATCGAGACCGCCCCAGCAGAACAGGTTCCCGGTCATCACCCGGCGAAGACCTGCCCCGCCGCTCCCGGACCGGCGCGCTCGGAACTCGCCGCTCCCGCCCCCGCACGGGTCACATGGTCTCGTGGAGGTCCTTCGCGTAGTGCTCGATCGCTCGCCGGTACTGCTGGACGTACGGGTCCTGGCTGGTCGTGGCCGTCAGCTCCAGCAGCAGCCGCATCGCCTCGTGGTGCTCGTCGGTGTTGAACAGGGCCATCGCCAGGAACGCCCGCAGCGCACCGTCGTCCGGGAACTCCTCGACGCCCCGGCGCAGCGTCTCCACCGCCTGCCCGTACCGGCCGAGGATCCGGTACGTACTGCCCAGGCCCAGGAGCGCCCCGCGCCGGTCCTCCACGGCGAGCTCCGGATTCGCCAGAGCGCGCTCGTAGTACGGCACCGCCTCCGACTCCAGGCCCAGCACGTCGTGGATCCACGCCGTTCGGTAGGCCACCTCCGCGTCGTCGGGGTACTCGGCGGTCAGCCCGAGGAGCCGATCGCGCGCCTCCTCGGGCCGGCCCTCCGTACGCAACCGATCGGCCTCGTCCAGCAGGTCCCTCTTCTTACGTGCGCTCATGCGCACATCGTCGCAGGCGCTCGCGGACGGCCGGGTGAGTTTCGGCTCCGCGCCCCGCCCGGGGTGTGTGTTCCAGTCGGTCGGGGGCATCCGTCGGCCATGACAGCAGAGGCGAATCCCCGTACAGGCCAGAGGACATGGGTACGTGTACTGGTGCGCGGGGCGGCCCTGACGGTGGTGCTGCTGGGTCTGGTGGTGTTCTCCGTGCTGCTGGCCAAGGTGACGCTCACCCCTTCACCGGCTTCCGAGGACCTCGTCACCTCCAATCTCCGCCCCGGCCGCTCGCTGCACCAGTACGCCGAGGACTACACCTTCCTCGCCGCGTGCGAACAGGCGGGCGGAAACCTGCTGCTCGGCGTGCCTTTCGGGCTCCTGCTGCCGTTCTTCGTGCCACGCCGTCTGCGCATGATCCGGATGATGATGCTGACGGCCGTCGTCATGGCCGTCGTCGAACTGATCCAGGGAGCCCTGGTCCCGGGGCGCGCCTTCGACATCGACGACGTCATCCTCAACACGGCGGGCGCGCTGCTGGGGTACATCGTGCTGGGCCGCCGGGCCAGCCACCGCTACTACACCTACGCCGACGTTCCCGGCCCTTCCGAACAGCCGGAGGAGCCCGAGGCCGAGCCGAAGCGCGCGCCGAGGAAGGCCGGTCGTACGAAGGCTGCGCGGACCAAGTCCGCCCGCTCCCCGCTCGACCGCCTCCGCAGGCGCTGAGCCGGGCACCCGTTCGGGCCCGGGCCGTTTGCGGGCGGCCCGGCCCGGACGCACGGTGGGGACACGTCCTGCGCGCGGATGCCGTACGGATCCCCTGCCGAGGAGGAGCGACATGGCCGAAGGCCAGTGGAGGCCGGGCCGCAAGGAGACGGACGCGGACGAGTTCAGGCCCGTCCTGGACATCGTCGAACCGGCACGCCAGCGACGGCTGACCGTACTCCTGCGACTCCTGCTCCTCGTCCCGCACTTCATCGTGCTGTTCGTCCTGCACATCGCGGCGTTCTTCACCGTCATCGTGGGGTGGTTCGCGGCCCTGGTGCTGGGGCGGCTTCCCGACCCCGTCTTCCGCTTCCTGACCGGCGTACTCGGCTACGACATGCGCGTGTCGGCGAGCGACATGCTGCTCATCGACCGCTATCCGCCCTTCGCACTGACCCCGCCGGCCGACTACCCGGTGCAGATCGAGGTGCGGCCCACCCCGCTCAACCGCCTGGCGGTGTTGTTCCGCGTCTTCCTGATGATCCCGGCGGCGATCGTGCAGAGCCTCGCCGTGTACGGGTGGTGGGCGCTGGCCTTCGTCTGGTGGCTGATCACGCTGTGTCTCGGCCGGATGCCCCGGCCGCTGTTCGAGGCGACGGCGGCCACCCTGCGCTACCGGATGCGGTTCTCCGCGTACGTCATGATGCTCACCCCGGCCTATCCCAAGGGCCTGTTCGGCGACGACGACCTCGCCGCGGCCCGCGAGGGGGCGCGCTCCGCCACCCGCCCGCTGGTCCTGAGCAGCGCCGCCAAGTGGCTCGTGGTGCTGTTCCTGGTGCTGGGTCTCGCGGGGCACATCACCACGTCCGTGACCACCTCGACGACCGACGACACCTCGGACACCCGCCTCGTCGGACGCTAGATCTCGCCGGGCCGCGTTCCCGCCGCCTCGGCATAGCGGCGGGCCAGGTGCGCGAAGGCTTCCCGGAGCCCGTCCGGCCCGACGACCTCGATGTCTACGTCGAACCTGCCGAGTTCGGCGGCCAGGCCGGGCCACGACCAGGCGCCCAGGACCACCCGGCAGCGGTCCGGGCCGTACTCCTCCACGATTCCGTTGCGGACATGGCCGGCCACCACGGAGGCGGGTGCGTCGAGGATCACCTCACCGCGACAGGGCCACCCCCCTGGGGACTCGGAGCCCTGGAACCGGGCGGCGACGAAGGCGGCCACATCGCCCCCGGGCACCTCGCGCGGCGTGAACAGGGGGCCCGTGGGAGTGCGCGGGGTGATCCGGTCCGCGCGGAAGGTCCGCCAGTCCTCGCGGTCCAGGTCCCAGGCGACGAGATACCAGCGTCCGCCCCAGGTGACCAGGCGGTGCGGCTCCACCCGCCGCACCGCGGGCGGGGCGTCGGCGGTGGCCGGCGCGTACGCGGGGGAGTGGTCGAAGCGCAGCATCTCACGGGCGTGCACCGCCGCACTGAGCGTCACGAGCACGCGCGGATCGGCCTGCGGCTGAATCCGCCCTCCCGTGCGCTCGACGGCGGTGACCTGGAGCGCGTCCACGCGATGGTGCAGCCGGGCGGGCATGACCTGCCGGACGGTGGTGAGAGCGCGGGCCGCGGCCGCCCCGATCCCGGCACCGGTCGCGGCGGCGGTCCGCAGAGCGACGGCGAGCGCGACGGCCTGATCGTCGTCGAACAGTAACGGCGGCAACTGTGCGCCCGCGTCCAGCCGATATCCGCCGTCGGGCCCCTTGAAGGCCACGATGGGATAGCCCTGCTCCCGCAGCCGGTCGACGTCACGCCGCACTGTGCGCGGACTGACCTCCAGTCGCTCGGCCAGTAACCGGCCCGGCCAGTCCCGGCGTGCCTGGAGCAGGGAGAGCAGCGCCAGCAGGCGCGCTGAAGTCTTCGGCATGGCGCCAGTATGAGCGGAGAAGAGGACACACCCTGGCCGCTTCCTTTGCGAAGGTTGATCCGTACCGCACGACGGAACCGCACGACGGAACCGCACGACGGAACCGCACGACGGAAACACCGGAAGGACCCGATCACCATGACCACCGCCTCCGCGCCTCTCGACGCCGAACGCACCGACCTGCTCACCGCCCTCGCCGCCGCGCGAGCCGCCCTCATCCGCTCGGCCGAAGGCCTCGGCGACGAGCAGGCCGGTGAACGTCCGACGGTCAGCGCGCTGTGCCTGGGCGGTCTCGTCAAGCACGTCACGGCCATGGAGGACATCTGGATGCGCTTCGCGACCGAGGGCCCGTCGGCGATGTCCTTCGCCCTGCCCGACGGCGTCACCTGGGACGACCTGGCGGCCGGCACCGCGCGCGAGCTCCCGAAGTGGGCGGTCGACCGGGACGAGGAGTTCCGGATGCTGCCCGGCGAGACGACGGCCGGGATCCTCCACGCCTACGAGCAGGTCGCCGCCCGCACCGAGAAGATCATCCTCTCGGTCCCCGACCTCTCGGCGGCGCACCCGCTCCCCGAGGCGCCCTGGTACGAACCCGGAGAAGAGTGGAGCGTACGGCGGGTGCTGGCCCATGTCATCACCGAGACCGCACAGCACGCCGGACACGCGGACATCCTGCGCGAGACACTCGACGGGCAGCAGGCGACCTGACCGACGGGGCGCCGGTGCCCCGCGCGAGGATGTGCGAGGACCGGGCGGACAGAGGACCGGGCAGACAACCGGGATGGGGAGAGCGACACGATGACCGTCCTCGACAACCGGGCGCTGAACCGCGCCATGCTGGGGCGGCAGTTGCTGCTCGACCGGGCCGACCTGCCGGTCGTGGACGCCGTGGCCCACCTCTGCGGCCTCCAGGCGCAGGAGCCGCAGGAGCCCTTCGTCGGGCTCTGGTCCCGGCTGACCACGTTCGATCCGAAGGTGCTCTCGGACCTGCTGACCCGGCGGAGCGTGGTGCGCACCCATCTCATGCGCCGCACGATCCATCTCGTCACCGCCGACGACGTACTCGCCTGGCGGGCCCGCCACGACGCGATGTTGCGCCAGCGGGTGCTCGGGGTCTACCGCGACGAGCTGAAGGGGGTGGACCTTGACGAACTCGCCGCGGAAGCGAGGGACGTGACGGCCGACGGGGAACCCCGCACCGTGGCCGAGATCGTGCGGGAGCTCGCCCCGGGCCGGCCCGGTCCGGGGCCTCGGGCCCTGGGGGAGATGGTGGTCGCCGCCCTCGTCCCGATGGTCCAGGCGCCGCCTCGCGGGCTGTGGCGCACGAAGGGCGGAGTGCGTAACGTCGCGCTTTCCTCCTGGCTGGGCCGCCCGGTCGACCCGCCTGCTCCCGACGGCTCCGACCCGGTCGGCCAGGCGTTGGTCCGGCGTTATCTGGCCGCCCACGGTCCCGCCGCCACGTCCGACCTGCGCGCCTGGTCCGGCCTGGCCGGACTGCCCGGCGCGGTGGCCGCCGTACGTGACGAACTGGTCCGCTTCCGCGACGAGCGCGGACGCGAGCTGCTCGACCTGCCCGAAGCGCCGCGCCCGGATCCGGACACCCCAGCCCCGGTGCGGTTCCTGCCGGCCTTCGACAACGCGATCCTCGGCTATCAGGACCGCGGTCGGACCATCGACGACGCCCACCGCGGCCTCTCGGTCGCCGGTGAGCGTGTCGTGCTGGTCGACGGCCGCGTGGCCGCCACCTGGAGCGTCACCGAAGACGTCGTCACGGTGGATCCCCTGCGTACCTTCTCCCGGGCCGACCGCGCCGCCGTGGCCGACCAGGGCCGGGAGTTGGCGTCGTTCCTCTCCGACGGCGAGAGCGACCGCGTACGGGTGGCGGCCTCGCCGCGCTGAGCGGACCCGGCCGCCGCGAGAGCGCGCTCGTGTCTGCCCGCCCGTACCGGAACAGGCTTATTTTGTGCGGGAGTTCGTTCGGCGGGCGGCGGGGGAGGGACTGAAAGCACCGGGCGCGGGTCACACGCAGGGCATGACGTCCAGCGACGTAACCACAGAGCCCGCGCCGTACGGCGACGGAAAGCGGAACGCCCGCCCCTCCCGAGGCCGGCTGAAGGTCCTCGGCATCGGCGCGGCCGTACTGGTCCTGCTGTTCGCCGACAGCCGGATCGCTCTGCTGCCGGGGCTCGACGACCTCTTCGGCGAGGATACCCACGACCGGTCGGGCCCCGCCGTGCTCAAGTCGATTCAGGACATGAGCGCGTACGAGGCCGCCTCGGGCAACTTCCAGGTCGTCGTCGATCTGGAGGAGGACGCGAAGTTCCTGCCCGACGCGGTGCGCGGCACCCGCACCCTGTTCGTCGGCGCGGGCACGGTCGGCGCCTCCGTCGACCTGGGCAAGGTCACGGGGAACGGCGTCGTGGTCAACGAGGACCGCACCACGGCCGACCTTCGGCTGCCGCACGCGGTGCTGGGCGAACCGGCGCTCGATCCCGATCGCTCCTACGCGGTGTCCAAGCAGCGTGGTCTCCTCGACCGACTGGGCGACCTCTTCTCCGACAACCCCGGCAGCGAGCAGGCGGTCAACAAGCTCGCCGCCCAGCACATCTCGGAGGCGGCGAAGGAGAGTGAACTGACCGCCCGTGCGGAGAAGAACACCGCCGCCATGCTGAAGGGGCTGCTCGGATCACTCGGCTTCGAGCGTGTCACGGTCCGGTACGGCGACGACCCGGAGTGATCGCGTCACCGCGCACCGTCCACCACGCCCGGTCACGCTGTTCCGCGGCCGGGGCGCGGTGCCGTTCCCGGTGGCCGGAAAGCGGCATGGCGCGGGAGGCTCACGTAGTCGAGCGGTTACCCTACGTCAGCTGTTCTGGTTGATCATCAGCGCTCGAGGGGACTCCTGAATGAACCGCATGCGTACCGTACTCGCCGCGCTCGGCATCACCGCCGGACTGATCTCCGCCCCCGCGGCGAGCGCCGCACCGGGGCCCGCCAGGCCCGCGCCCGCCGCCGAGCGCCACGAACCCTGCACCGGAGAGTTCCGCGGCGACGCGCGCCTCGGCCCCAAGTGGCTGCCGAACAAGCGGCTCGCCCCGGTCGGCCCGCTCCTGAAGGGCTGGCAGCGCACCGGCGACCTGAAGCCGAAGGACTTCCTGAAGAAGTACTGGGAAGGGCCCGCGGACACCGGCAGCTGGAAGTACCCGCCCAACGACGGCTTCGCCGAGGTGAACGGCGAGATCGACAAGGAGCCCGTCAAGCTCCGCACCGGCCAGCGCCTGGACCGCTTCGGCTCGGAGTACGGCGGCTACCTCGCCCCCGCGGGCGACGCCTACGCCGAACGCGCCCTGCCCCCGCAGAGCCTGAACACCCGTGACGCGGTCACCCCTTGCGACTACCGCGTCTACAAGGTCGCCAAGCCCTTCTGGGTCTGGCAGGGCGGCATCGCACCGTGGTTCGAGCAGCCCGGCGGCGGCCAGCAGATCAAGCTCGACGCCGTGTTCCTCGACCCGGGCGAGGGGCAGCGGCTCAACGTGAAGTGGCTGCTGGACAACGCCTACCTGACGCCCGCGGGCGCGTAACCCACCATGGACCGCCGGGCATTGCACGCCGCACTCGTCGAGGCACGGATCCCCGGCGGCTACTACCGGATCGAGGGCGTCCACGAGCCCGTTCCCACCCCGCCGGACTTCCTCTTCGTCCGGCGGGGTGGGAACGGCGGCTGGGAGACCGGGGTGTTCGAGCGCGGCACGTACGAAGTCGTCGCCCGCCACCCGGACGAGGCCGCCGCCTGCGCGCACCTGCTGAGCCTGCTCGTCTGAACCCTCCCCGCACGGTGTTTTGCCGGACCGGCAAGAATCCTTGTCCGGGCGGCCGCACCGGCCGAATGATCGTGACCGGGCGGCCGGGCTCCCCCGGCCCGGCCACCCGCCGAAGCGTCACGACCGCCCCGCCCGTGCGGGGCGCCCGAGGAGAAGCCATGCCGGAGCCCACCCCCGTAGCCACGCCGCCCCACGGCCGTGCCGCCCGCCCCTCCACCGTCCTCCCCGGCGCCACACACCGGACGGTCGACGTCCCCGGCGGCCGGATCCACTGCGTCGAACAGGGCGAGGGCCCCCTCGTGCTGCTCGTCCACGGCTTCCCCGAGTCCTGGTACTCCTGGCGCCACCAGCTCCCCGCCCTGGCCGCCGCCGGCTACCGGGCCGTCGCCATCGACGTACGCGGCTACGGGCGCTCCTCGGCGCCCGCCGCCACCGACGCCTACCGCATGCTGGCCCATGTCGCCGACAACACCGCCGTCGTCCACGCCCTCGGCGAGGACACCGCCACGGTGGCCGGACACGACTGGGGCTCGCCCATCGCCGCGAACAGTGCCCTGCTCCGGCCGGACGTCTTCACCGCGGTCGCCCTGCTCAGCGTCCCCTACGCGCCCCGCGGAGGCCTCCGCCCCACCGACGGCTTCGCGAGGACCGGCGGCGAGGAGGAGTTCTACGTCAGCTACTTCCAGACCCCAGGACGTGCCGAGGCGGAGATCGAACCGGACGTACGGGGCTGGCTCGCCGGCTTCTACGCGGGCCTCTCGGGCGACACGCTCGCCCCCGCCGACCACGGAAGCCTCTTCTTCGTGCCGCCGGGCGCGCGCATGGCCGACCGGTTCCCCACGGACAAGCTCCCCGGCTGGCTCGACGAGCGTGACCTCGACGTCTACAGCGAGGAGTTCGAACGTACCGGCCTGACCGGCGCGCTCAACCGCTACCGCAACGTGGACCGGGACTGGGAGGACCTCGCCGCCTGGGACGGAACACCCCTCACCCAGCCCTCGGTCTTCATCGGCGGCGCCCTGGACGCCTCCACCACCTGGATGTCCGACGCCATCGACGCCTACCCGCAGACCCTCCCCGGCCTGTCCGCCGCCCACGTCCTCGAAGGCTGCGGCCACTGGATCCAGCAGGAACGCCCCGACGAGGTCAACCGGCTGCTGACCGACTGGCTGCACAGCCTGCGCTGAGCACGTCCGGTGCGGATCGTCCCCGTGTCAGCACGCCGTGCCGCGGGTCGCCGCCGTCGCCCGCAGCAGATCCCGGACGAGCGTGAAGTCGATCTTCTGCGGGTCGCGGAAGCGCAGGCAGCCCTTGCCCATGTCGTGGGAGGCCAGCCGGTCCCTGAAAGCGTCACGGACGTCCGTGCGCAGCAGGTAGAACGAGATGTACTGCTTCTGGTCGGCGAAGGCGATCTCCCCCGTTCCCTCCCGCTCGTAGGCGGGCATGCCGTACGCCATCGCCTCGCGGAAGCCCGTGAGCTCCTCCCGGCACAGCGCGCGCAGCGCCGTGAGGGCCTCCCGTCGGGCCTCCGGGGCCTCGGCAAGGTACTGGTCGACATGCTGCGCGCTGCTCCGGACCATGAGGAGAGCGTACGGCGGCTCCCGACGGCCCCGGCGGTGTGTCGCGCCCCGGGGCCGCGGGCCCTTCGGGCGAAGGTGGGCGGATGAACACTGCAGGCATGCTGGCCGAAGCGTTCGCCCGGGTCGGGGAAGCTGTGCACGCGGCGGTCGAAGGACTCCCGCCCGACGACCTCAACGCCCGTGTCGACGCGGGGGCGAACTCGATCTCGTGGCTGGTCTGGCATCTCACCCGCGTCCAGGACGACCACATCGCCGACGCCGCCGGAACCGGACAGATCTGGCTCACCGGAGGCTGGGCCGACCGCTTCGCGCTGCCCTTCGACGAGACGGCGACCGGCTACGGGCACACCGGCGACGAGGTCGCCGCCGTCCGGGTGGACTCCGCCGAACCCCTCCTCGGCTACTTCGACGCCGTGCACGAGCGGACCCTGGGCTTCGTCGCGGGACTGGAGGGCCACGCGCTGGACCGGATCGTCGACGAGGGCTGGTCGCCCCCGGTGACGTTGGGTGTCCGGCTGATCAGCGTCATCGCCGAGGACCTGCAGCACGTGGGCCAGGCCGCCTTCGTCCGAGGGATGCTGGAACGCGCCTGAGAACCGGCAGCAGGGCAGGGTCCGCGCACACCCGTGCACAGTCCCACCGGCGGTGCCATACTCGGAAGAAGCTGGCTGGACAGGCTTGCCATCGTCCGAAAGGTGACCGTCATGAGCTGGGCATCTTGGACGACCAGCGGAGTGTACGCGGGAACAGGTGGGGTACGCACCGAAGAAGCGGGCATCCTGAGCGGCGACCTCACGGTGCATACGACCTGGTCAGACGGACAGGCGTCGGTGGCCGTGCAGTACAGCGGCTCCTCCGACTGGTTCACCCTCACCGGCAGTCCCGTGCCGTGCCCCTCCGAGGAGGAGAGCCGCACCTTCCACCAGAGCGTGGTCGAAGCCGTCCGCGCCGGCGAGGGCGCGACCACCCCACCGGTGGGAGCGGAACCCGCCTAGCGTCCCTCACCGCACACCGCGCCCCATAGAGTGGATCACCTGATCCGTTCCCCCAGGGAGGGCGGGCGGTACACGGGGCGAGGAGCGGTGCAATGGGGCGTGCGGGCGAACGGCGGTCGAGGACGCGGAAGAACCGGCCGTTCTGGGTGGAGCTGCCGCTTCTCATCGGCGTCGCCCTGGTGCTGGCGCTGCTCATCAAGACGTTCCTGGTGCAGGCCTTCTCCATCCCCTCGGACTCCATGCGGAACACCCTCCAGCAGGGGGACCGGGTCCTCGTCGACAAGCTGACGCCCTGGTTCGGGTCGGAGCCGGAGCGGGGTGAGGTGATCGTCTTCCACGACCCGGCGGACTGGCTCGCGGGCGTGCCCGTGGACGAGCCCAACACCGTGCAGAAGGTACTGAGCTTCGTCGGTGTGATGCCCTCCGCCGAGGAGAAGGACCTCATCAAGCGCGTCATCGGCGTCGGAGGCGACACCGTGGAATGCGAGGGCGACGGTCCGGTGAAGGTCAACGGCACCGCCCTGGACGAGCCGTACGTCTTCCCCGGCAACACCCCCTGCAGCAACGACGAGGACGGCGGCCGGTTCAAGGTCACCGTGCCCGACGGCAAGGTCTGGGTGATGGGGGACCACCGCCAGGCCTCCGCGGACTCCCGCTACCACCAGGACGACCCGAACCAGGGAATGGTCCCCGTCGACGAGGTCGTCGGCCGGGCCGTCGTCATCGCCTGGCCGGTCGGCCGCTGGAGCACCATGCCGGTGCCGGAGACCTTCAAGAGCGTGTCCGACAAGTCCTGAGGCAAGTGCTCAGGGGTGCCCGGGCGCGGCGCGAAGTTCCGGAAGCCCGGCCACCGCAGCCACCGCGACTCCCGGGCGACCGGGGGCGGGGTGCGCCCCAGGAGGTGGACGGCGAAATCCGGTTCGGGGCCTGCGGGCCAAGGGCCCTCGCAGACCCCGGCCGCGTACCGGCCGTCCGGAGGGAAAGGCCAGGACGGCCGGGTCTTGGGCGCTCCGCATCTCGGTCACGTGTCCCGAATGGACGACCCGGCAGCCGCCGGTGGTACGCATCGTGGGAGAGGACCAGGGTCAGACCGCGGCGTCGAGATCCTGCGCGAGCAGCTCCGCCAGCTCCTCGACCGCCGCCCGCGCCCCGTCGCCCTCGGCGCTGAGCACCACGGTCTCCCCGTGCGGGGCAGCCAGGGCCAGTACCGCGAGCATGCTGCGGGCGTCGACCGGGTCGCGGCCCTCGCGGGCGATGGTCACCTTGACCGGCTGGCGGGCGGCGGCCTTGACGAACAGAGACGCCGGGCGGGCGTGCAGCCCGCTGCGGGAGGCTATGGCGACGGTCTGCTGGTGCATGGATCATTCCTTGGGAAGGGACGGACGTGGGGGAGGGGTACGTGTGCGGTCGTTCAGGCGGCGACCGTGACCCGGGAGTCGCCGGGGCCGGTGGCCCCCGCGTCCCTGGCCGGGTCCGGTGTCGTCCGGCGTGCGCCCTTGAGCAGGACGACGAGCGCGGTCGCCACCAGCGTCCCGGCGGCGATGGCGAGCAGGTAGAGGAACGGCTCACCGATCAGCGGGACGACGAAGACGCCGCCGTGCGGAGCGCGCAGGGTCGCGCCGAAGGCCATCGACAGGGCGCCGGTGACCGCGCCGCCCGCCATCACCGACGGGATGACCCGCAGCGGGTCTGCGGCGGCGAACGGGATCGCGCCCTCGGTGATGAACGAGGCGCCCAGCACCCAGGCCGCCCGGCCGTTCTCGCGCTCGGCCTTGGTGAACAGCTTCCTGCGTACGGTGGTGGCCAGCGCCATCGCCAGGGGCGGGACCATCCCGGCGGCCATGACCGCGGCCATCACCTTGAGGCTGCCGTCGGTCGGTTCGGCGAGACCGCCGACCGCGAAGGCGTACGCCACCTTGTTCAGCGGGCCGCCCATGTCGAAGCACATCATCAGCCCGAGGACGACGCCGAGGATCACCGCGTTGGAGCCCGAGAGGCCGTTCAGCCAGTCCGTGAGCGCGCTCTGCAGCGAGGCGACGGGCTTGCCGACCACGATGAACATCAGGAAGCCCACGACCGCCGACGCGATCAAGGGGATCACCAGGACCGGCATGATGCCGCGCAGGGTCGCGTGGACCGGGACCCGCTGGATGGCCATCACCACGGCACCGGCCAGCAGACCGGCGACCAGACCACCGAGGAACCCGGCGTTCACCGTGAGCGCGATGGCACCACCGACGAAACCGGGCACCAACGCGGGCCGGTCCGCCATTCCGTACGCGATGTACCCGGCCAGCACCGGTACCAGGAACGCGAAGGCCGCCGAGCCGATCTGGTTGAGCAGCGCGGCCCAGCTGTCCGCCTCGCCCCAGACGAAGTGGTCGGCCACCGACGTGGCGCTCGCTGTCTCGTAGCCGCCGATGGCGAACGACAGGGCGATCAGCAGACCGCCCGCCGCGACGAACGGCACCATGTAGCTCACGCCGGACATCAGATACGTACGGAGCCGGACGCCGAAGTGCGCGTGATCCGCGCCGGACGCGTCTCCGGCACCGGAGTCCGCGTCGCCGTCGCTCCCGGACACGGCGGTGATCTCCCCGCGTTCCGCCTTGCGGCGGGCCTCGGCGATCAGCTCGGCGGGCCGGTTGACGCCCGCCTTCACCCCGACGTCGACCAGTGGCTTGCCCCGGAAGCGGGCCTTCTCCCGGACCTCCACGTCGTGCGCCCAGATCACGGCGTCCGCCGCCGCGACGACGGCGGGGTCCAGCTTCCTGAAGCCGGCCGAGCCCTGCGTCTCCACCACCACCTCGACACCTTCGGCGCGGCCGGCGGCGGCCAGGGACTCGGCCGCCATGTAGGTGTGGGCGATACCGGTGGGGCAGGAGGTGACGGCGACGATCCGGAAAGGGGTGCCTTCGGCCGCTCCGGTGGCTTCCGTATCCGTATCTGCCTGCTCCTGGGCGGGTTCTTGTGCCGGCTTCTCGCCCCGGATCAGCGCGGCCACCGCCCGCGGGTCCGTTCCGGCGCGCAGGGCGGCGGTGAACTCCGGGTCCATCAGCCTGCGGGCCAGGCCCGACAGGATGGTGAGGTGCTCGTCGTCGGCTCCGGCCGGGGCCGCGATGAGGAAGACCAGATCGGCCGGACCGTCGGCCGCCCCGAAGTCGATGCCCGCCGTGCTGCGCCCGAAGGCCAGCGTCGGGGCGCTCACATGCTCGCTGCGGCAGTGCGGAATGCCGATGCCGCCGTCGAGGCCGGTCGGCATCTGCGCCTCGCGGGCCGCGACATCGGCCAGGAAGCCGTCGAGATCGGTGACGCGGTGCGCGGCCACCATCCGCTCGGCGAGCGACCGCGCGGCGGCGTCCTTTGTTGCGGCGGACAGATCGAGGTCGACCAGTTCCGCGGTGATCAGCTCACTCAACGCGGTGCTCCTTGCTCGGGGACCGCCGTGCGGCGGCTCGGGGGGACGGGGCGACAGGCTCGTACGGGTGGGGTCCGTACGGGAGTTGCGGGGGTGCGGGGAGTCATGGGGCGGGCTCCCCCAACGCGCGGTCCAGCGGCACCTCGGAGGTCACTCCGACCGACGGCAGATCGAGGTCGGCCGGGGCGGGCATGAGGCTTCCGGCCAGCTGCACAGCCGCGGCCCCGTGGGCGACGGCCGAGATGAGCGCCTCCGGGCCCTGCCCGCCCGCCGCCAGGAAGCCGGCGAGAGAGGCGTCCCCGGCGCCGACGTCGCTGCGTACGGCGGCCACCGGGGCGGTGGCGAAATACGTGCCCGACGCCTCGACCAGCAGCTGCCCGTCCGCGCCCAGGCTCGCCAGCACCGACCGGGCGCCGCGCTCGCGCAGCTCCTCGGCTGCCCTCAGCGCGTCGCCCACCGTGGCGAGCGGCCTGCCGACGGCCTCGGCGAGCTCCTGGGCATTGGGTTTGATCACGTCGGGCCCCCGGTCCAGGGCCGCGGTCAGCGCCGCTCCGGAGGTGTCCAGCGCGATCCGCGCACCGGCCCGGTGGCTCCGCTCGACCAGCTCCGCGTACCACTGCGGCGGCAGTCCCCGTGGCAGGCTCCCGCAGCAGGCGATCCAGTCGGCGGCCGACGAGCGGACCCGTACCGCTTCCAGGACGTCCTCCGCCTCGGCCGGACTCAGCTCGGGTCCCGCCGCGTTGACCTTGGTGAGGGTGCCGTCGGGTTCGACGAGCGTGACGTTGATCCTGGTGTTCCCGGCGATGGGCACACCGGCGGCCTCGATGCCGAGATCGCCGAGCAGCCGGGCGAGCAGCGCGCCCTCCGGGCCGCCCATGGGGGCGACGGCGACGGTGCGGTGCCCGGCCGCGGCGACCGCGCGGGAGACGTTGACGCCCTTGCCGCCCGGGTCGACGCGGTCGGCCGTGGCGCGCAGCACGGTGCCGCGGGTCAGGCCGGGCAGCTCGTAGGTCCGGTCCAGGCTGGGATTGGGTGTGACGGTGAGGATCATGCGCGTACTACTTCCGTGCCCCGGCTCTCGATGGAGCGGGCGTCGTCGGGGCTGAGGCCCGTGTCGGTGATGAGCAGGTCCACATCGGTGAGATCGCCGAAGCGGGCGAAGTGCTCCTGCCCGAACTTGCCGGAATCGGCGAGCAGGACGACCCGGCGGGCCGCCTTGATCACGGCCCGCTTCACCGCGGCCTCGGCGAGGTCGGGCGTGGTCAGGCCGCTGTCGGGGGAGAAGCCGTTGGTGGCGAGGAAGACCACGTCGGCGTTGATCTCGGCGTACGAACCCAGCGCCCAGGCGTCGACCGCCGCGCGGGTACGGTGCCGGACCCGGCCGCCCACCAGGTGCAGGGCGATGCCGGGGTGGTCGGCGAGACGGGCGGCCACCGGCAGTGCGTGCGTCACCACGGTCAGCGTCGCGTCGACCGGCACGGCGGCGGCGAGCCGCGCGGTCGTGGTCCCGGCGTCGACGATCACATTGCCGTCGGCGGGCAGCTCGGCGAGGGCGGCCTGCGCGATGCGGTCCTTCTCGTCGGCGGCGAGGGCGTCGCGCTCGGCGAGGTCGGGCTCGAAGTCGAGCCTGCCGACCGGGATCGCCCCGCCGTGCACCCGGCGCAGCAGTCCCGCCCGGTCCAGGGCCTTGAGATCGCGCCGAACGGTCTCGGCCGTCACCTGGAACTCCTCGGCCAGGGACAGCACATCGACCCGGCCGCTCTCCTGGGCGAGGCGGAGGATCTCCTGCTGACGCTCCGGTGCGTACATGTGGTTTCGTTTCCGTTCCATGCCCGAGTCTGTGGTTTCGCGCTCAGGTTACGTCCGAGGTGTGGGAATGTAAACACAACCGGGCGAAGAGTGGGCATGAACGGAAGGCCGGGCTCGTCGGCGGACCTGCGCGCACAGTCGGGAAGGGCGCACCCATGCACGGTGCGCCCCGCCCGGCGGGTCCGGTCACTGCGTACCGGGTCCGGCTACGGCGTTCCGGGTGCGTCCTCGCTCAGGGCGCGGGCCAGCAGGGGAGTCCCGGGAACCTGATGGCCGCCGCTGGCGAGCATGCGGACCTCGCCCCGGTCGCTGATCTCGGCGCGCACGATCCCCGTCTCGTCCTCGTACACCGGGGATCCGCCCGCCCCCAGCCGGTCGGTCAGCCGGACGGAGACCACGTCGTCCGCGGCGCCGGACAGCTGGAAGATGAGTTCGTAACGCTCGGTGTGCACCATGTGATCCATGACGGCCTCCCGGCCGGGCGCGGAGAGTACGGCCCTGCCGCCATTGTTTCGCACCCCGGCGCCCGCCGCCCGGGGAGCGACGGCCAACGGGCGGAGCCGCCCGGTCGATCGGGTGACTCCCCGATAGGACAACATGACCGATGGCCCGGAGGGCTAGGCATGCGTGCATGAGACTTGAGCCTCGACGAATGAACAGTGCCTCCTCCCGTTCCCGCACCCTCAAGGCGGTCGGCGCCCTCGGCGTGGCCGCCGCCACGGCCATGCTGATGACCGGATGCGGTCAGAGCTCGGACAGCGCGACGAGCGCGGCCACCTCCGAGGCTGCGAAGGTCGTCCCGCAGAAGCAGACGACGTCGCCCTCGGCCGACGCCGAGCTGACCGAGGACCAGCGGGAGCGCAAGGAGGTACTCGACGCCACCAAGGTCACCTTCGACGACGCGGCCACCACCGCCGCCGGCGAGGTCGCCAACAGCAAGCTGGTCGACATCGACCTGGAGGGTGTCGACGACGACCGCGACGAGAGCCCCAGCCCGACCACGACCGGGAGTCCGACGGGCACGGCCAGCCCGACCGGAACCGCGAGCCCGACAGGCTCCGCCAGCGCGAGTCCGGGTGCCGAGGGCCCGGTCTGGGTCGCGGAGGTCGCGGAGAAGGACGGCACGATCCACACCGTCCGCATCAACGCGGTCGACGGCAAGGTGATCGAGGCCCGTGTCGACGCGGATCAGGACGCCGACGACAAGAAGCAGACGGCCGACCGGCTCGCCCAGGCCACCCAGACCCCGCAGCAGGCGGCCAAGGTCGCCACCGAGAAGAAGAAGGGGACGGTCACTTCCGTCAGCCTCGACGACAACGAGGGCAACGGGGGCATCTGGCAGGTCGACGTGGTCGGCTCCGGCTGGAAGAGGACGACCTTCGACGTGGACGCCAAGAACGACACCATCGTCCGCGAGGAGACCGACAAGTACTGACCGCCGCCGCCCTGCCAACGCGTGAAGGGGCACGCCGGACACCCGGCGTACCCCTTCACGTCTTCCCGTACGGGCGCTGGAACGTGTCCTAGCGGACGCCGACCGGCTTCCGACGGTCGAGCAGCCGGCAGACGAAGTCTTCCTGGAGCTCGCGGAGGGTGGCCAGCAGTCGCGGATTCGTCGCGCTGTTCACCTGGGAGGTGAGGGAGACGGTCAGCGACCGCTTGCCGTCCTTGGTCCCCGCGGCCAGCTGTGTGTAGCCGGGGAAGTTGCCGGTGTGGCCGTACACGGTGCCGCAGCGCGTCGCGTAGGAGAACACGGCGAGACCAGCCCTGTTGCGTCCGGGACCGGCGGGTTCGGAGCTGCCCGCCACGAAGTACAGCTGCTCCCGGCGGACCGCCGGGCCGAGACCCAGCCCCCCGGCGTAGCCGCGCATGAAGGCCTCCAGATCCCGGGGCGTGGAGACGATGCCGCCCGACGCCCATACCCCCGAGGCGCCGAGCGCCGTGCTGACGTCCTCCGGTGCGCCCGGCCGGTCCACCGCGTAGCCGTGCAGATAGGGCCCGGGCAGCCGGTAACCCTGCGGGAGGCTGGTGTCGCGCAGGCCGAGCGGCCGGTACACGAGTTCGGCGAGGAGCCTCTCGTACCGCTGCCCCGTCGCAGCCTCGGCCATCAGCGCCACGGCGATGTTGTCGGAATTGGAATAGCGGTACGCCGAGCCCGGCCGGAACCGCAGTGGGTCCCCTGCGACGTACTCCAGCAGCCGGCGGGAGTCGAAGTGCCAGCGCGGGTCGGCCGTCAGCTCGGCGATGAACGTGGGGGCCTCGGTGTAGTCGGGGAGCCCGCTGGTGTGGTTCAGGAGCTGGCGGAGCGTCACCCGGTGCCAGGCGGCGGGGAGCTCGGGCAGCCGCCGGCCGATGGTGTCGTCCAGGCCGAGCGCCCCCCGCTCGGCCAGCTGCAGGGCGACCGAGCCGCTGAACGCCTTCGCCGTGCTGGCGATCCGCATGTGGTCGGTGGTCCGGGGCGGACGCCCGGTGCCGAGCTGCGACGTACCCGCCCGGTACACCTCGCTGCTGCCGCCCGTCGTGAGGACGGCGATGGCGCCGGGCGGCCCGCCCGGGGTGTCCACGAGCGCCTGGAGCCCGCGCTGCAGCGCGCGGTCGATCGGCCCGTGCGGGCCGCCCCCGTTCCCGCCGGCTTCTCCGCCCGCGTGGGCCGGGCCGGTCATCGGGCCGGCGAGCGATGCGGCCGCCAGGGCCGCGACGACGGCTCTTCGCCGCCGGGGCCGACCGTGGGGGAGCGGGGCGTCCGGAACGGAACGAGCGGGCACGGGGCCTCCTGAAGGCGGTGGGCGTCGGTGCGCGGAGCGGACTGTCCGCTCCCGCGAGCCCCAGCATCGGGCGGCCGGACGGGGCTTGCCTCCGAGGTGGACCGTCCGGCCGATCACCGCCACACCGCCGCCGGGCCGCGGCCGTCATCCGCCGCATCCTGCCGTGCCCCGGTCAGCGGGCCGGAGGAGCGCCCCCGCTCAGGTCCAGGACGTACCGCCGCCCCGGGCGCGCGCCGAACAGCACGTCCTCCAGCGGCTCGAACCCCGTACGAGCCAGCACAGCGCGGGATCCCGTGTTGTCCAGCGTCGTCTCCGCGTGCAGCGCGGTGAGCCCGTACTCCTGGACCGCCAGCACGCAGACCTGCTGGACCGCCCAGGTGGCCAGCCCCCGCCCCGCTGCCTTCTCCGCTATCCGGTAGCCCAGCTCGGCCGAACCGTCCCGCACCCCGAGGAGGTTGATCCGGCCGAGGACGCCGCCGTCGTCGTCCTCGATGAGGTGGAAGTGGTGCAGCCCCGCGTCCTGCTCGGCGAGCAGCACGCGGTGGCGTTCGGCGAACGCGGCGAAATAGTCCTCGCCCCGGTCGGGAACGGAAGCGGCGAAGTAGGCCCGGTTCTCCCGCTCGAAGGCGAGCAGGGCCTCGGCGTGGTCGGGGCGGAGCCGGCTGATGGACGTCATACCGGGATGCTAGGCGGTGTCCCTTCGAGGTGTCCGGCGACCGCTTGGCGGAGCCGGGGCTGTGGCTCCGGCTATCCGGGATACCCGCGCTCCAGCGCGTGGGCCAGGCCGCTTTCGGCGTCGTCGGCCGAGGCGCGCCGGTAGGCCCGCTCGTACGCCGAGTCGCCCGCCGCCTGCCGGGCCCGGAGCTCCCACTGCTGGCGGATCGCCCCGAGCTCCGGCGTGCCCCGGTGCGGGTGGCCGATCATGCGCCAGTACGTGTGTCCCGTACCGGAGGCACGGGCCGCGGCCACCCCGTTGCCCTGGGCGGCGATGGCTCCGGCGAGCAGATCGAGCCCGAGCGCTATGCCAAGGCTGTCGTGCAGCTCGTGCTTGCTCGCGAGCATCGCGCGCGCGTGGCTCTCGGCGTGCCGGGGTCGCCCCTGGAGCAGGTGGATGAGGGCCAGTTGGTGATCGGCGTAGGCCCGTGCCCAGTGCTCGCCGAAGCGTAGACTGATCCGCTGGAGCCGCATGGCCTCCTCGTACGCCTCGTCCAGCCGGCCGAGCGCGGACAGGGCGAACAGCCGTATCACCCGGCAGCGCAGCTGCGAGGGCGCGTCGGCGGGGTCGCCCGGGTGGTGGCGCAGCGCGCGGTCGCTGACGGAGTGCGCGGTGAGCGGCCGTCCCATCATCAGATACGTGAAGCTCATGGAGTGGGCCGCGAGGAGCACGGCCTCGGGGTCCTCGTCGCGGCGGGCCGCGTGCCGGCATTCCTCGCCGGTGCGGCGGGCCGCCTCGTGGTCGCCCTGCAGGGTCAGTGTGATGCCCAGGGCCCAGAGCGCCCGGGTGCGGTGCGGGCCGGCGGAGAGCGGCAGGGCGAGCACCCTTCGCAGATACGTACGGGCCTCGTGCAGATGGCCGCAGCAGCTCCAGAAGAGGCCGGCGCATCCGGCCATCTCCATCGCCATCTCCGGGTCCTCGGCCAGCAGATGGTCCAGGGCCGCGCACAGGTCCGCGTGGGTGTCGGCGATCCGATGGTACCAGAGGACCTGCGACGGCCCCAGCCAGCCCGTGTACGCCTGGACGGCGACATGGGCGAAGTGCCGGGCGTGCCGGTCCGAGAGGAGCACGTCCTCCGCCAGCTCGGCCAGCCACATCGCCCCGTACTCGCGCAGCGTGTCCAGCATCCGGTAGCCGTCCCCGGTCCGCCGGAGCACGGACTGGTCGGCCAGGCGTTCCAGGGCAGGGGCGATCGCCCCGGTCTCCAGCGGCCCGCCCGCGCACACCGCCTCCGCGTCCGCGGTCGTGATGACGCCGCGGAAGACGGAGAGCCGCGCCCACAGCAGCCGCTCCAGCGGTGCGCAGAGTTCGTGGCTCCAGCCGATCGTGGTGCGCAGGGCCCGGTGGCGGCGGGGCCAGAGGGTGTCGTCGGTGAGGTTCTCCGTCCGGGAGGCCAGCCGCCCGGTGATCTCCCGCACAGTGCTCCGGCGGAGCTGGGCGCAGGCCAGTTCGACGGCGAGCGGTATGCCGTCGAGCCGGCGGCAGATCTCGGCGACGGCGGCCGCGCTCCCGGGGTCGTCGAGCGAGACTCCCGGGGCGACGGCGGCCGCGCGCTCGTGGAAGAGCCGGACCGCCTCGTCACCGTCGTCCCCCGCGGACAGCGGGGGCACCTCGACGCACATCTCGTCCGCCGCGCCCAACGGCTCCCTGCTGGTGGTCAGGACCGTCAGACCCGGGGCAGCGGCGAGCAGTTCGGCGACGAGCTGCCCGCAGGGGCCGACGATCCGCTCGCAACAGTCGAGCACGAGGAGCAGATGCCGTTCGGACAGCCATTCACCGAGCGCGGCCACCGGCCGCCGGGGGCTGTGGTCCAGGAGCCCGACGCCGTCGCAGACCGTCGTGGCGAGCAGTTGCTCGTCGTGCAGATGGGACAGGTCGGCCCACCAGACGCCGTCGGCGTAGCGGTCCCGCGCACACTCGGCGGTGCGCAGGGCCAGCCGGCTCTTGCCGACCCCGCCGGGGCCGGTGAGCGTGACCAGCCGATGATCTCGAAGTGCCCGTTCGACGCTGACCAGTTCGCTGTCGCGGCCGACGAAGCTGGTCGTCACGACGGGGAGGTTGCCCATCACGGGGACATCCTGCCTCGCTGTGGCCCACCGCCTCCGTTCATAGCGAAAAGCAGTCAGAAACGGCTGACAATGCATCCTGTTCGATCGACAAGTGGCGTGAATCGAAAGGCGATGGGTGGCCAACGCCCTTAGGCGTTGAGAACGGTGGCCAGTGACTCCAGGGCCCCCACCGGGTCGGGGACCGTCGGGGCGAGGATGGTGTCGGTGACGCCCGCCGCCCGCAGTCCCGCGAGGCGGGCACGGGCCTCCTCCGGAGTCCCGGCCACGGCGAGCCGCGCGACCCAGTCGTCGGGCATGCGCCGGACGAACTCATCGCGGCTCGCGCATCCGGCTCGCAGCTCCACCCGTTCGCCGCCGAACGGGAGCGGGGCGATGTGCGCGTGCCAGTCGGGCTCGCCGATCCACTCCGGACCCGGGCGGGCGGCGGCCTGTGCGGCGTGCGGATCGGCGTCGACGGACGCGATGTCGTACGCGACCAGCCGGTGCGGGCGGCCGGTGCGGGCGGCCGGCGGCGATGTGCCCGGGTGCCGCCCGCGCGTACGTCGGGGGCGACCGGCTCCGCGAGGACGGTCCCGTCGGCCACCTCGCCGGACACGGCCGGGGACTTGGGGCCCCGGACGCCCGCCAGGATGTCGGGCAGCGCGCTGGGGTCGAGCCGTCAATGTCAGACCCCTGCACTACGTTGCTGCCATGACGCATTTCGTACTCGTGGCAGGGGCCTGGCTCGGCTCGTGGGCATGGCGCGACGTGGAGCCCGGCCTGCGAGCGGCCGGTCACGGGGTTCACCCGCTGACCCTGTCGGGCCTGGGCGACAAGCAGGAGGCGGCAGGGCAGCAGACGCACGTCCAGGACATCGTCGAGGAGGTCGAGCGCCTCGGCCTGCGCGATGTGGTGCTGGTCGGGCACAGCTACGCCGGCATCCCGGTCGGGCAGGCGGCCGAGCGGATCGGCGACCGGCTCGCCCACGTCGTGTGCGTCGACTCCAGCGTCCCGGCCGACGGCGAGTCCTTCGTCTCCGGCTGGCCGGAAGGCCGGGCCGGGGTGGAGGCCGCCATCGCCGCCAACGAGGGCTTCTGGCCGCCGCCGGTCGCCGCCGACTGCGCGGACCAAGGCCTCACCGACGAACAGGTCGCCCGGTTCGTCGGCGGCTCGACACCGCACCCGGGCGCCACCCTCACCGAGCCCGCCGCCCTGACCCGGCCTCTGGGTCTGCTGCCTGCGACGTACGTCACGTGCCTGCTCGACCGGCCCGAGCCGAGCCGCGAGGTGGCTGAGCTGCTGACGAGTGAGCGGTGGCGGCTGGTCACCATGGACACCGGCCACTGGCCGATGTTCTCGCAGCCGCGCGAGCTCGCCCGGATCCTGCTGGACGCCGCAGGAAGGGACGCGTGACGATGCCGACCTCACCCGGCCCGGAGCGGCGGTCCCAGGAGACAGCGGCTGCGGAGCACCCGGAGATCACGTACATCGGATGCGCGCGGTGCGGCACCCTGATCGCGGGCCTCGACGGACGGTACGCCTGTTCGGGCTGCGGCTGGGTCAACGAGTGGACCGAGGGTCACCGGCCCCTGCCCACGGCCCGGCGGCGACGCGCCTGAGGCGCCCCAGCCCTTTCGCGCCACCCCTCGCCCACAACCCGGACCCCGGCCACCGGCCGCAGGAGGAGAGCACGACATGTCTGTCCAGTACGGCGCCGGCGTCATCCGCACGTCCCTGGCCGGGATCGCCGTACTGCTGGCCCCGGCGCATCCCACCGTGGCCGAGGAGGTGCTGCGCGCCCACGACAGCCCGCACGACTACGTGAGCGCCTTCGCGGGACGCCTGGCGGGTCGGGGAATCGACGAGCCGGTGGACAGCCTTGCCCGGATCGCGCTCATCGACGCGCTCGCCGCACACGGTCTGCTCGCGGAGTTCGACTGGAAGGAGGACGCGCAGGAGATCCGGTCCCAGCTGCAGCAGCTGGAGCCACGGCCCTCCGTGGATCCATGGGCGCTCTTCGAGGCCGAGGAGATGCTCCTGCCGACCGAGAAGTTCCTGCACGCCTGTGGCCGCCGCTACCGGGAGGTCGGCGCGGCGCTGGCCGTCCTCGACATCGAGTCCGACTGCTGTCCGGTGGTGGGCCTGTGGGCGGCGCGTGCCGACGAGCTGACCGCGCTCGCCGCCCGTGCGGGCCTTCCCGTGCAGCACCTCGGCGCGGCCCGCCGCGGGCGGTGACGGAGCCGACGCCCGCAGCCGCCGGGGTGAGGAACCGTTCCAGCAGGTTCGGGGTGGTCCCGGCATCGGATATGGAATCGCCCCCGCCGCCGTCCACCACGTACACTCGCCCCGCCTCCGCCGACCGGCCGGGGCTTTTCGCATCAGACAGACGGGGAAAGAAACCGTATGAGTTCCGCAGACAGCACCGAAGCACCGATCTACGCCGGCCTCGTGGAGGAGCAGGGCGACGTGCCCGCCGAAGTGCGCCGGGTGGCCGAGGAAGTCCTGCGCGAGGCCGACCTCGCCATCGACTTCGGCGCCGTCCGGACGGCCGCCGCAGCCCGCTAGCGACGAGCCGGAACCCCTGGACTCAGCCCCCTCAGGGCGGACATGTCCATCATGGGACGATAAGCGTCCTGCAGCTATTGCCATATTCTTGCGTTCGCGACGCGATGGTTTGCAGAAGAACCGTCGCCGGCGACAGCGGGTGAGGCCGCGGTAGGCCGAGCGTCCAAAACGAGGCGCCCGACGCCACCGCGGCCCCCGGCCACCTGTCGCGACCGCCCCGGCGGCCGTGCTTCGGTGAGCGGTCCATGCAGCCGTGTGGAGAGCGCTCCCAGCCGGCCGCCGAGGAGCGGAAGGTCGCTGGGGCGCCGCTGTTGGGCGTCACCGGCCGGACCTTCGCCCTCCGGGGCCTCCCGAGCGGTTTCCCGGGTGCTTCCCGTGGCCTCCCTCCCTCGTTGCCCGCCGCCGCTGCCCGTGCTCGCGGGTGTCTCTTGCGCGCGTTGCGCGCCCCACCGGGCGCCACTGGCGACGACTGTCCTGCCTCTCCACCTTCCGGAGCCCCCTCCCGCGCGCGTGTGCCGCGACCTGGCTGTGGCGCGGTTCGTCGAGCCGCCGGCCGCCCTCGCCCGGGCCTCCTCCCCACGGGGTTCCGTCGGCCGTCGGATGCCCTGACGGATATGGGGTGTCAAGGAATTGCGGAATCGACGTGACATACTGCGGGCATTCGTCGGCGGTGGTTGAGTGTGGGTCGCCGCACAGCTCAGGGCTGTGGGCTTTCAGCACTCCTGCCCTGGAGGGGGCCACCGATGAGAAGTTCTGTCCTTCGTCGTACCTGCGTCACCACCGTCGCCACCGCACTGGCCATCACCGGCCTGGCCGCCTGCACCTCCGAGGGCGACAGCGCCGCGGACGGCAAGACGGGCATCACGGTCAACTGCTGGCCCCAGCCGAGTGCGAAGATCGACCACCAGCGGTTCGACGAGGACGTCAAGACGTTCGAGAAGCAGAACCCCGCCATCGACGTCACCGCGCACGACGCCTTCCCGTGCCAGGACCCCAAGACCTTCGACGCGAAACTCGCCGGCGGTCAGATGGAAGACGTGTTCTACACGTACTTCACCGACACCGAGCGTGTCGTCTCCATCGGCCAGGCCGCGGACATCACCGAGTACGTCAAGGATCTCAAGACGTACAAGGACATAGCCCAGCCCCTGCGCGACGCCTACACCGTCGACGGCAGGATCTACGGCATCCCGCGCACCAACCACTCCATGGGCCTGCTCTACAGCAAGCCACTCTCACCAAGGCAGGGCTCGACCCGGACAACCCACCGGCCACCTGGGAGGAGGTCCGGGCGGCGGCCAAGAAGGTCGCCGCGCTCGGCGACGGCACCGTCGGCTTCGCCGAGTACAGCGCCCAGAACCAGGGCGGCTGGCACTTCACCGCCTCGGTCTACTCCCAGGGCGGTGCGGTCGTCAGCGATGACGGCAAGAAGGCCACGGTCGACACCCCCGCGGGCAAGGCAGTCCTGCAGAACCTCAAGGACATGCGCTGGCGCGACAACTCCATGGGCGCCAAACAGCTCCTCATCATCAACGGCACCCTCCAGATGATGGGCTCCGGCAAGCTCGGCATGTATCTCGCCGCGCCCGACAACGTCCCGCGCATCGTCAAGGAGGCCGGCGGTAGGTACGAGGACCTCGCCTTCGCCCCGATGCCCGGCGGCAAGGGCACCCTCATGGGCGGCGACGGCTACATGTTCAACAAGAAGGCCACCCCGGCGCAGATCAAGGCCGGCCTCAAGTGGCTGGAGTGGACCTTCCTCACCCCGGGCCAGGGCTTCATGAACAATTACGCCCGCGCAGCCGAGGACAGGTCCCCGGTCGGCCTGCCCGAGCCGCGGCTGTTCACCGGCGCCACCGACGCCAAGGACCAGGAACTGAAGAATGCGTCCGCCAACGTCCCGGTCGAGAACTACCAGGCCTTCATCGACGGCGGCCAGCAACTCGACATGAAGCTGGAGCCCAGGCACGGCCAGCAGATCTACGCCGTCCTCGACGGCGCCGTGTCGGCCGTCCTGACGAAGAAGGACGCGGACATCGACGCCCTGCTGAGGGACGCCCAGTCCAAGATCGACGGAATCCTGGCCCGAGGCTGACAGCCATGAAGACCACCTCCCAGCCCGCATCGCCCGCGAGGCCGCGGTCCGCCGGTGCGACGCCTCCCCCCCCGGGGGGGGGGACGTGCGCCCGGCGGGCAGCGGGCCCCTGGGCCCGCTGCGCCGGAAGATCGCAGACCAGGCCACCGCCTACGGTTCCCTGATCGGCGGTCTGCTCTGCTTCATCCTGTTCTCCTGGTATCCGGCCGTCCGGTCGGTGATCATCGCGTTCCAGAAGTACACCCCGGGCTCGGACCCCGAGTGGGTCGGCACCGCCAACTTCACCCGGGTCTTCCAGGACCCGGAGTTCACGGCGGCCTGGCGCAACATGCTCACCTTCACCGTGCTCGCCCTGGTCATCGGGTTCGCCGTCCCGTTCGTCATGGCCCTCGTCCTCAACGAACTGCGGCACGCCAAGGCGTTCTTCCGGGTCGTCGTCTACCTCCCCGTGATGATCCCGCCGGTGGTCAGCGCCCTGCTGTGGAAGTGGTTCTACGATCCGGGCGCGGGCCTGGCCAACGAGGTGCTCGGCTTTCCTGTGGAACACCGTCGTCCAGGCGACCGGCGCCTGGGTGCTGCAGATCGTCTTCTGCACGGCCGCCGCCTACGCCCTGTCCGAACTCAAGCCCGCCTTCGGCAACGTGGTCCTCGGCGGCATCCTCGCCACCCTCATGGTCCCGGTGCAGGCCCTCGTCGTACCGAAGTACCTCACCATCGCGGACATGCCGCTGATCCACGTCAACCTGCTGAACGACCCGCTGGCCATCTGGCTGCCGGCCGTCGCGAACGCCTTCAACCTGTATCTGCTCAAGCGGTTCTTCGACCAGATCCCGCGCGATGTCCTGGAGGCCGCCGAGATCGACGGGGCGGGCAGGCTCCGCACCCTGTGGTCCATCGTCCTGCCCCTGTCGCGACCCGTACTCGGCGTCGTGTCCATCTTCGCGCTGGTCGCCGTGTGGCAGGACTTCCTCTGGCCCCTGATGGTCTTCTCCGACACCGGGAAACAGCCGATCAGCGTGGCGCTCGTGCAGCTCTCGCAGAACGTTCCGCTGACCGTGCTGATCGGGGCCATGGTCATCGCGAGTTCCGATGGTCCTGATGTTCCTTGTCTTCCAGCGGCACATCATCGCCGGAATCAGCGCCGGCAGCACCAAAGGCTGACCGCGCCGGACGGCACGACCCCGGACCCTCCGCCGCCCCCGGCATCCCGCCCCGTTCCGGGGCGGCGGCGTCAGAACCTCCCGCCCCCTGTTGCGCGGACCGGCCCACCCCGCCGGCGACCGCGCCCCACCCGAAAGGAACCCGCCCCATGGAAGGCAGCCAGCTTGCCGCCGACGACTGGTGGCGCTCGGCCGTCATTTACCAGGTCTACGTCCGCAGCTTCGCCGACGGCGACGGCGACGGCACCGGCGACCTGACGGGTGTGCGGTCCCGGCTGCCCTACCTGGCCGAACTGGGCGTCGACGCGCTCTGGTTCACCCCCTGGTACCTGTCGCCGATGGCGGACGGCGGATACGACGTCGCCGACTACCGGACCGTCGACCCCTCCTTCGGCGATCTCGCGGAGGCCGAGAAGCTCATCGCCGAGGCCCGCGTGGCGGGCATCCGCACCATCATCGACATCGTCCCCAACCACGTCTCCGACCAGCACGTCTGGTTCCGGGCCGCTCTGGCGGCGGGCCCCGGTGCCCCGGAGCGCGAACTCTTCCACTTCCGTCCCGGCCGCGGCGAACACGGCGAATTGCCCCCCAACGACTGGGAGAGCGAATTCGGCGGGGTGCCCTGGACCCGCGCCGAGGACGGTGAGTGGTACCTACACCTCTTCGCCACCGAGCAGCCCGACCTCAACTGGGCGCACCCGGCCGTACGGCAGGAGCACGAGGACGTCCTGCGCTTCTGGTTCGAGCGCGGCGTCGCCGGAGTCCGCATCGACTCCGCCGCCCTCGTCGCCAAGGACCCGGCGCTCCCGGACCTCGAAGGACACCAGGGGCCCCACCCGTACCTCGACCGGGACGAACTGCACGCCATCTACCGGGGCTGGCGGGCCATCGCCGACGCGTTCGACGGCATCTTCGTCGGCGAGGTGTGGCTGCCCGATCCGGAGCGCTTCGCCCGCTACCTCCGCCCCGACGAACTGCACACCGCCTTCAACTTCACCTTCCTCAGCTGCCCCTGGGGCGGTGGACGGCTGCGCCGTGCCATCGACGACACCCTCGCCGAACACGCCCCCGTCGGCGCCCCCGCCACCTGGGTCCTCTGCAACCACGACATCACCCGCACCGTCACCCGTTACGGCCGCGAGGACACCGGCTTCGCCTTCAAAGCCAAGGCGTTCGGCGTCCCCAGCAACCCGGAGCTCGGCACCCGCCGCGCCCGCGCCGCCGCCCTCCTCTCGCTCGCCCTGCCCGGCTCGGTCTACCTCTACCAGGGCGAGGAACTGGGCCTGCCCGAGGCCGACGTACCGCTGGACCGCGTCCAGGACCCCATGTACCTCCGCTCCCCGGGCCGGGCCCCCGGCCGCGACGGCTGCCGTACCCCGCTGCCCTGGGCGGCCGACGAACCGTTCGCCGGCTTCGGCTCCACCGTGGAACCCTGGCTCCCGCTGCCGGCCGACCGGCCTGCCCGAGCGGCCGACCTCCAGGCACAGGACCCCGGCTCCATGCTGGCCCTCTACCGCGAGGCCCTGCGACAGCGCCGCTCCCTGACGGCTCTGCACACCGAACCGCTGCGCTGGCTGAGCGAGGAGCCCGACCTCCTGATGTTCGCCCGCGGCGAGGGCCTGGTCTGCGCCGTCAATCTCGCCGAGCGCCCCGCCGGGCTCCCCGCCCACACCGAGGTCCTGCTCGCCAGCGGCCCCCTGGACGCCGAAGGCCGACTGCCCCGGGCCACGGCGGTGTGGCTGGCCGTCTGAACCGGAACGGCACACCGCCCGGGGAGAGCCCCGGTGCAGGGGCGATCGCCCCAGAGGGCCTGAGTACCCGCACTCAGGCCTCGCGCCCCGGCCGCCACGACGATGAGGGCGTGGCGGGCGAAGCCGAGGAAGGCCGGCCCCGACCGCACCTGCCGTCACCAGGACGGCCACGCCCGTCGGCCCCAGGGAGAACCGTGCTCAGCCGCATCGCCGCCGCAGTCGTCCCCTCGCTCGGACGCCTCACGGTCACGTCCGACCACGCCACGGCCCCGGCCGCCGGCAGCATCATCGTCGCCAACCACACGTCCCTGGCAGACCCGGGCATCGTCCTCGCCGCACTGCTGCGCCTCGGCGTCGAACCCGTCGTCATGGCCACCGCGGGCCTGTGGCGCATCCCCGTGCTCGGCCTTCTCCTGGAGCGCGGCGGTCACGTGCCGGTCCACCGCAACACCCACCGGGCGGCGGACGCCCTGGACGCGGCGGTGGCCGCGCTCGGGGACGGCCGGCATCTGCTCGTCTACGGCGAAGGGCGGCTGCCGTGCCGTACGGACGCTGCGGAGGCCCCGCCGGAGAGCTTCCGCAGCGGCCTCGCCCGCCTCGCGCACGCGACAGGGGCGCCCGTTGTGCCGCTCGGCCAGGCGGGTGCCCGCCGGGTGACCTCGGGCCCGTGCGTCAAGCAGATCTCCGGGCTCCTCACCGCTCCGGCCCGCCGCCCCCGGCTCCACGTCCACGTCGGCACCCCCCTGCACCTCCCGCCGGAGGTCGGGGCGGCGACCGCCACGGCCCGTGAAGCCGTCACCGCCGCCTGGCGCACCGCCGCGCACCACCTCGGCGAACCCGGGGCGCTCACCGGACGCTGAACGGGCGGCGCAACCCGGGGGAGCGGCTGCCCCGGCGCCTCCGCCTCCCGTGCCACCAGCTCCAGGCGCCGCCGGTACTTCTCCCACCAGGCGCGGTCGCCCGGCGGCAAGTTGTCGGTGCCGGACCGCAGCCCGACCGTCCCGTCGACGAGCTCCCGGACGATGTCGGCGTGCCCGGCACGCCGCTGGAGGGCGGCCTTCGGCTGCGAAGCGGTCATACGGGCAGTCTGTCGCCGGGCCCTGACACATGGCCTCGTCGGCGCGGCGGACGCCGCGGGGGCACCCCACACCCGTCTGTTCCGGGTGGCGGCCCGGGTGGCGGCGGTGACCTCTGCGGCGTAGGTATGGAGGCGGGCCGCTCCGGAGGACGCATGACGCCACGGAGCGCACCGGCCTGCGAACGGCCGGTGACCACCAGGCCCATCCGCCGGGCCGACGCCAGTGTCCGGTGGCTCACCACCGGGGACGAGGAGACGGATCCCGATGACCGTGGCAGAGCAGAGCACCCCTGTGCACGGGATTCCGTGCTGGGTCAGCCTCATGACCCGGGACCTGCGGGCAACCCAGGACTTCTACGGGACCGTTCTCGGGTGGACCTTCCGCTCCGGCACCCTCGGCGAGGGCTTCTCCGTCGCCCACGTCGGCGCCCTGCCCGTCGCCGGGATCGCACAGATCGCCCCCGGTCTGCCGACAACCGTCTCCTGGACCCCGTACTTCGCCGTCGCGGACGTCGACACCACCGCTTCGCGGGTCCGTGAACGGGGCGGCACCATCGCCGTCGGCCCGATCCGGCTGGGCCCCGGCCGGGGAGCGGTGGCCGCCGACCGCGAAGGGGCCGGATTCGGCTTCTGGGAAGGCCGGACCCCGCCCTGGTCGTTCGGCCGCGGCAACGTGCCGGCCTCCCTCGAACTGCGCACCAGCCACGCCTTCGACTCCGCGATCTTCTACGCCGGGGTGCTCGGGTGGGCCTCCGAGGAACCCGGCGGCTGCGAGGTCGGCTACGCGTACCAGCAGGACGCGGTCGTCGTACGGCAGGGCGGCCGCACCGTGGCCACCCTGCGTGGCGGCGGGGACGCGTCGTCCCCCGACCCCCGGCTGCGCCCGCGCTGGCACGTCCGCTTCCAGGTCGCGGACCTGGAAGCGGTCACCGCGGCGGCACGCGCGGCGGGCGGAACGGCGGGCCCGCCGGTGGACTCGCCCGCCGACGGAACCGAAGTGGTGATCAGAGACCCCGGCGGCGGCATCTTCACGGTGTGCGCCCACCCGCCGGACACTCCCTGAGGCCTGCCCGCCCCCGAGGGATCTTCAGCAGGTGCGGAACACATACCCCGGCTGTCCGGCCGGCCGGACGTGGAGGTCCCGGCGCACCACCGACACCTTCGCCCCCACGGACGAACACGCCTTCGCGAAGTCACCGTCGGTGTACTCGACGACGAAGACCCTGTCGTCGAAGGCCGAGGCGTAGTCGGCGCACTCGTCGTACCGGCCGCACTCCTCGGCGACAGCGAAATCGAACCCGCTCTCCCCCCGCTGTTCCAGCAGATCGGCGGTGTTCTTCTGGCTGATCGCCAGCCCGGCGGCATGGGCACGGTCGGCCAGAAGCTTCGCGAACGCGGCGTTGTGCGCCCGGGTCAGCAGGCCGCCGGAGCGCTCGAAGGAGTCCAGGTTGTCCGGCTCCACCGCCTGGAAACCGGACTCCGAGCAGCCATCGATCCAGCCCCCGACGATGTCTGCCAGCCGGGTGCGTCCGCCCGCGGTCGAGGTGTCGAGCAGCACCTCGTCCCAGGCCTCGTCGTTGACCGTGTCGCCGTCGCCGTCGCCGTCGCGCAGCAGCAGATCGGGGTGGTTCTTCCGCCACCAGCCCAGCGCGTCGGGCTGGGTCTGGAAGGCGTTGACGTAACAGATGTTGTACAGGCCCTCGGCCGGCCGGTCGCCACGGTCGCGGGAGACGGCCCCGACCCCGGCGGGTCGGGTGTACGCGCCGCCGATCTGGTAGTCGAAGCTCACATTCGCCGTGGGCGGCGTGGCCTCGGGCGCGGCCTCGGCCGTGGATCCCGTGGCGAGGGCGTGGGACAGGAGCAGTCCCGCTCCCGTCGCGACCGCGACCACGCCGGCCAGACCGGCGAGCGTGCTTCCGCGGCGGAGGAACGGAGGGACGGCGTGCTGAGGCATACGTGACTCCCGGGGGTGGGCTTCGCAATCCGCCCCCGCATCATGGACGGCCGATCATGAGCGAATCGTGAGCGTCCGCCCCGTGCGGCGTCGGCGCTCGCGCCGCGACCCGGCGGGGGCGAGCCGCAGGACGAACTCCGCGCCGCCGCCGGGGCGGTCCCGGACGGCGAGTGTTCCCCGGTGGGCCTCCGCGACCCGCCGCACCAGCGAGAGACCGATGCCCGTTCCCCCGCCCGGCGAGCTGAACCGCACCATCAGTTCCGGCAGCCGGGCCGGATCCACTCCCGGACCCCGGTCGGCGACCCGTACCTCCGGCCCGCGCACGGTTACCAGCAGGTCGGCCCGGTCCGGCGCACCGGGCGTGCGGCCGTGCCGTACGGCGTTGTCCAGCAGGTTGCGCACGGCGACCCGCACCAGGGCCGCGTCGGCCCCGGTCACCGACTCCTCCAGCCGCAGCTCCAGACGGTGTCCGCACTCCGGCAGCTCCGCGCACACCTCCTCGACGATCTGGTCCAGACGCAGCGGCTCCGCCCGTACGAAGTCCACGTCGGCCTCCAGCCGCCCCCGGGCCAGCAGGTTCTCCACGACGTCGGCCATCCGGTCCGCCGCCCGCCGGATCCGAGGCAGGTGCGCCTCCAGGCCGCCCGGAGCTCCGGCTGCCATCTCCACCGATCCGCGCATCACCGCGACCGGGGTCCGCAACTCGTGCGCCGCGTCGGCCAGCAGCCGTTCCTGCTGCTCCAGCGCCTGCCAGGCCGGCCGCATGCTCCGCCCGGACAGCACATGCCCGGTCAGCGCGGCCAGCGCCGTCAGCGCGCCGGCCCCGACGACGAGGGAGAGAACCAGACTGCGGTGCCCGGCCGTGCCGCGTTCCGGATCGCCGACCGCGACGGCCGCGCCCGCCACCTCGTCGGTGGCGTCGTGGTAGAAGGGCACGGCCAGCAGACGCACGGCCTCTCCCGTACGGTCGCGCGCCTCGGCCCGCACCGGCCCCTCCTCGTCCATCGTCGACCGGGTCAGCGCCCGGACCGCCCCGGCCGGCACGGCGAACTGTGCGGTACGGCCCCGGAACACGGTGACCGGATCACCACCGGGCCGGGCCTCCAGCACCAGGATCTGCGGGGTTCCCGCCGTCGCCTCGTCGTCATCGAGCCCGTCCAGACGGATCCGGTCGTCCTCGTAGTAGACGAGCGAGGCCGCGACGGACGCTCGGCGGCGCATCTCGTCGTACTCGGCGTCCTGCCGCGCCCGGTCGTCGGTACGGATCACCAGCCAGGACAGGCAGGCCAGCCAGACGACGGTGATCAGTGTGTACGCGGCGGTCAGCCGCAGCCGCAGCCGGTGCAGCCGCCACCTGGCCGGGGAGCGGCGCCGCCGCACGGGCTTCCCCATCAGGACGGCCCCGGCTCCGCCGACAGCAGGAACCCCTGACCGCGCACGGTGTGCACCAGGCCGGGGGAGCCGAGCTTGCGCCGCAGGCCGGCGACGACCGCGTCGACCACGTTGGAGACCGGGTCGGCCATCTCGTCCCAGCAGTGCTCCAGCAGCACGGTACGGGTGACGACGGCATCCCGGTGGACGAGGAGCTGCTGGAGCACGGCGTACTCCTTCGGGCTCAGCGACAGCAGCACGCCGCCGCGCCGTACCTCGTGCCGCGCCACGTCCATGACCACGTCCGCACAGTTCAGGAAGGCGGGGAGGCGGGCCGGCGCCCGCCGGCTCAGGCCCCGGACCCGCAGCACCAGCTCGCGCATCGCGAACGGTTTGGCCAGGTAGTCGTCCGCCCCGCGCTCCAGCCCCCGCAATCGCTCGGGCAGGGTGTCCAGGGCGGTGAGGCACAGCACGGGCACGGACCAGCCGGCCCGGCGCCTGCCCTCCAGCGGGGCGAGGGTGTCGCCGAAGGGCACCATCCGGTCCAGCACCACACAGTCGTACGCGGTGACGTGCAGCAGCACGTCCGCCTTCGGCCAGTCCGACGCGCAGTCCACGGCGAAGCCCCCGTCACGCAGCCCGGACGCGATCAGGTCCCGCAGGTCGTCGTCCTCCACCAGCAGCACACGCACGGGGAGGATGCCTCCGATTGGCTTTTCCGGGGGAGAGACCCGCCATCCTAAGCTGTCCCGCGCACTCGCCCCGAGGCGGGCTGGCAGGCCGGTCAGGCCAGTGTTGCCTCGATGATCCGGAGGACGTCGGGCGCGGGCAACACGGCGTCATGCCCCGAAGAGCGAAGCCGACAGCTCGCGGTGCTCCCCGGGATGGCCCGAGAAGTCGGTCCCGCAAGCACGTCGGAGTTCGGCTCACCCGGTCCGATCCGGTCGAACATCCCCAACCGCACTACTGTGCCGAGCGCTTGGGCGGCCATCCGGCCGCGCGTGAGCCGAGGGGAGGGGCCTTGCACCGTCGAGTGCCTCGGCGGCCCCCGCGGCCACTGCCCCGGCCACGGTGGCCAGGGCAGGTGAGTCCAGCTTCCACTGCTGCCAGTACAGCGGAACGTCGACGGTACGACCCGGGGCGTCGTCCGGCGCATCGCCCGTAACGAGCCGTACCAGCCGGCCGTCACTCAGCAACGGCTCCGCCTGGACGTCGGGCACCATGCCCCAGCCCATACCCGCCGCCACGGCGTTCACGAACCCCTCCGACGTGGGCACCAGATGACGCCGGGCGCTCGCCCGGGGCCCGGGGCCGAGCCGGCGCAGGAAGGCGTCCTGAAGATCGTCGCGCCGGTCGAAGGCGATCACCGGGGCGTCGCCGATCAGCTCCCGCAACGCGATGCCCGCGTGCCGCCCCAGCCACCGGTCGGCGAAACCGGGACTGGCCACCGGCAGATACCGCATCCGGCCCAGCCTGCGCACCGAGCAGCCCGTCACCGCCTCCGGCGACGAGGTCACCGCCGCCATCACCAGACCCTCCCGCAGCAGGGTGGCCGTATGGTCCTGGTCCTCCCGGCGCAGCTCGTAGCAGAGGCCCAGCTCCTCCGGCACGCGCCGCAGGGCGGGCAGGAACCAGGTCGCCAGCGAATCGGAATTCACCGCGATCGGCAGGGGAGTCGGCTCGTCCGGCCCGGACATCCCGAGCGCCGCCCGCGCATCGCGCTCCAGCCGGGCCAGCTGGCGGGCGAAGCGCACCACGACCTCCCCGGACTCGGTGGGCCGCACCGGCTTCGTGCGCATCAGCAGCACCCGGCCCGTGCGCTGCTCCAGTGCCTTCACGCGCTGGCTGACCGCCGACGGCGTCAGCCGCAGGGCGCTCGCCGCCGCGTCGAACGTGCCCTCGTCGACGACGGCCAGCAGCGTCCGCACCTGGTCAAGAGGAAGCTCGGACATCATGACAGCTAATGGTACGTAAGAATCATTAGCTGGACATCGGATTGCCCCGCTCCGTGGCGTCGGCCGCATGACGAACGCCCTGACCGCCGCGGCCGCCGGATTCGGTACCGGCCTCTCCCTCATCGTCGCCATCGGCGCCCAGAACGCCCTGGTGCTGCGCCAGGGCGTGCGTCGCGACGGAGTACTCGCGGTGGTCGGGATCTGCGCCCTGTCCGACGCGTTGCTCATCGCGCTGGGGGTCGCCGGGGTCGGCGCGGTCGTCGTCGCCTGGCCGTCGGCGCTGACGGCGGTGGGGCTGCTCGGCGGCCTGTTCCTGATCGGCTACGGGCTCCTCGCCGCACTCCGCGTCCTGCGCCCGTCGGCCCTGCACGCGGGGGACGCCCCTGCCACGTCGCGTCGGGGCGTCGTGCTGACCTGCCTGGCGATGACCTGGCTCAACCCGCACGTGTACCTCGACACCGTGTTCCTGCTCGGGTCCGTCGCCGCCGACCGGGGCCCCTTGCGCTGGACCTTCGGCCTCGGCGCGATCCTGGCCAGCGTGTGCTGGTTCGTCGCGCTCGGGTACGGCGCCCGGCTGCTGAGCGGGGTCCTCGCTCGGCCTTCGGCCTGGCGGGTGCTGGACGGTCTGGTCGCCGTGACGATGATCGGCCTCGGCGCGAAACTGGCGCTGGACGCCTGAACGGCCGGCGCGCCATGAGGACGAGCTCGCCGGTGGTCCGGCCCGTCTCGCCCAACGCGTGCGCCTTGGCCGCCTCGGCCAACGGGAGGGCCGCCGGCGCGGGACGTCGAGCGAACGTGCCGAGGGCGGACCGAGAACCATGTCGGCATCCCTCACCGCGTCCCCGACGTACGCCCCCGGCGACGTGGCGATCCGGGCGGTGGGGCCGACACCGTAAGGGCAGGGCAGTATGCCGCGGGTGCCCGGTCCGGCGGACGGCGGCACGGCCGCGACCCGCGACCGGACGCGGGCGACGGCATGTGCCCCGCTCCCGGCCGGTTCAGCCGATGGGGGGCAGGAGGCTGAGCCGCTCGGCGCGCTCCGGTGTCAGATCGAGGGCGGTGAGGATGGAGGGCGTGGCGATACTGGGGAGTATGTGCTGCTGCAGTGTGATGTGGCGGCGCTGCAGGTCCCGGTAGTCGGTGAGAGTCTGGGAGACCGCCTGCGTTCCCGCGAAGGCGGCCACGTACAGGTCCGCCGTCTCGGTGGGGTTGACGTGGGGGAGTAGCTCGCCCTGGAGCTTGGCCTGGGCGAGGAGGTGATGGGTGGCTTCCTGCCAGCGGATGAACGGACCGCTGCGGTCGAGGCCCTGGGCCTGCTGGTCCATGGAGAGGCGGACGCCCGCGCGGGCGAGGAGGCTGGTCTGCAGGCGGTGGCTGAACAGCATCCCCAGGTCGATGAGTTGCTGGAGTTTGAGAGCCTGGTCCGGAACGGCCTGGGGCGGCTCCTGGGCATCGAGAACACCCAGTGCGAGATCTTCCTTGGACGGAAAGTGGAAGTAGAGAGCTCCTTTGGTGACGCCGGAGCTTTTGAGTATTTCGGTGATCGTCGCGGCTTGGTAGCCGTATTTCTCGAAGGCCTGCGCCGCTGCCATCAGGATGGTCCGGCGGGTGCGGATCGCCCGGTCCTGCTTGGCCATCCTGTCTCCTTTGCTGGGCGAGGGCCCGGGAAACGGCCGGGACGTTGTGGGGGGACGGCCCTGCCGGGGATAGAAAAAAAACCGCTTAGTCTGTATCTTATCAGCGCACGTGCATCGCAGGAATGGCTCGCCATCACATGACCCCTGGGGGGAGTTATGCCCGAAGCAGCAGTCTTGACCGATCCGGTGCCGGCTACGGATTCGGAGGCCGAGGTGGTGCATCCCGTGGGGATCGACATGGTGCACCGGACCAGGTCGGAGGACGCTTTTCCGCGTAACTGGGTGCGCCTGGCGCACGATCGGTTCTCGGTGGCGGCGACCCTGCCGGACGATCATCCGTTCTTCGCCCCGGTGGGCGGCGACCGGCACGACCCGCTGCTGGTCGCGGAAGCGATGCGGCAGGCGGCCATGCTCTCCTTCCACGCCGGGTACGGCGTCCCGCTGGGCTATCACTTCCTTATGGCGGACCTGGACTACGTGTGCCACCAGGACCACCTGGGTGTCGGCGGCGCCCCCACCGAGATCGACGTGGAGGTGTTCTGCTCCGACCTGAAGTGGCGGGGCGGACTGCCCGTGCAGGGGCGTGTGGGCTGGGCGGTGTACCGCGACGGGGATTTGGCGGCGACGGGTGCCGGCGCGACCCGCTTCACCAACCCCAAGGTGTACCGGCGGATGCGCGGCGAGGCCCCCGCCGAGGGGATATCGATACCGGAGGCGGCACCCGTCTGCGCCGCCCGGGCGGGCCGGAGCAGGACCGAGGACGTGGTGCTGTCGGAGACCGGCCGGGACGGGCTGTGGGAACTGCGCGTGGACACCCGGCATCCGACGCTGTTCCAGCGTCCCAACGACCACGTCCCGGGCATGCTGCTGCTGGAGGCGGCCCGCCAGGCGGCCTGCCTGGCGGCGGGTCCCGGCGGAGTCGTTCCGGTGGAGGCGAGTACCCGGTTCCACCGGTACGCCGAGTTCGGCAGCCCGTGCTGGATCGGGGCGGCGGTCCTGCCGGGGGCGGCCGAGGATACGGTGTCGGTCCAGGTGACAGGTCATCAGGACGGCGAGCCGGTGTTCTCCACGGTCCTGTCCGGCCCGCGGGCCGACGGCTGAGAGGTTTGGTCGAGTGATTCTCGTGACGGGTGCGACCGGAGCGGTGGGCCGCGAGGTCGCCGGACAGCTGGCGGCGGCGGGCCCCGTGCGGATTCTCGCGCGCCGTCCCGAGCGGCTGACGGTACGGGGAGGCGAGGTCGAGGTCGTCGAGGGAGAATACGGGGACCGCCCCGCCCTCGACCGGGCCCTGCGGGACGTCACCTCGGTGTTCCTGGTGACGAACAGCCCCACGGAGCCCGACGACGAGCGGGTCGCCGCGGCCGCGGCCGCGGCGGGCGTCCGTCACCTGGTCAAGCTGTCCATGATGGCGGTGGAGGAGCCGGGCGCCGACGACTTCATCACCCGGCGTCAGCGGGAGAACGAACAGGCCGTCAGGGAGTCCGGGGTTCCGTGGACGTTCGTCCGCCCCAGGACGTTCATGTCCAACACGCGGTCCTGGGCACCGGGCATCCGGTCGGCGGGAGCGGTGCGCGCCCTGTACGGCGATGCCCCGGTCGCGTGCGTCGACCCGCGCGACGTCGCGGCGGCGGCCGTCGCCGTTCTCACCGGTACGGGACACGAGGGCAGGGCGTACGCCGTGTCGGGTCCGGAGGCGATCACCGCGCGGGAGCAGACGGCCGAGCTCTCCCGGCTGTTGGGGCGGCCGTTGCGCTTCGAGGAGCTGGGCGTGGACGCCGCGCGCACGGCCCTGCTGGCGAAGTACCCGCGGCCTGTCGCGGAGGCCTTCCTGGAGAGTGCCGAGCGGCAGCGGGTGGGTGCGAAGGCGGCCGTGGTGCCCACGGTCCGGGAACTGACGGGCCGTCCGGCGAGGCCGTTCCGTATCTGGGCGGCCGATCACGCTGACGCCTTCGCGGTGGATTTCCGCCGTTCCGCAGGCGAGTAGGGCGAGTAGGGCGCGTTCACGGGTGAGCGCGGCACGTCAGTCCTTTCGGGCCTCGAACAAGTGCGACAGTGCGCCTTTCCTCTTTTCGGGTCCGGTTCCGTGGGCGTGGAGAAGGCGAGGCCGGAAAGGGGCGCAGAAGCCTCCGCCGTATTCTTCTGTTCCCTGGAAATGAAACCGGTAAGTTGGTTTGATAACTCCATGACGCCGTCACGCTGCTCCGGCGGGGAGCCCTCGAACGGAGCCGGCTCCCTTTCCAGTCCCGTATCCGGGCACGTCTCCCCCGCGGGGAGGCCCGGGTGACCAAACAGGAGCGGGCCACCCGGACCCGCCAGGCGCTGATCCACTCCGCCGCCACCGTCTTCGAGCAGCACGGCTACGCGCAGGCTCGGCTGACGCTGATCAGTTCCGGCGCGGGCGTCAGCACGGGCGCGCTGCACTTCCACTTCGAGAACAAGGCCGCGGTCGCGGAAGCGGTGGTGGCGGAGGCGTCCCGAGGGCTGCGCGACATGTCCGGCGCGATCCGGCGCAGGACGGACACCGCCCTGCAGGCACTCGTCGACAGCTCGCACGCTCTCGCCGAACGGCTGCGCGAGGACCCGGTGAGCCGGGCCGGATTTCGGCTGAGCTGCGACGGCGAGAGAGCCACCGCCCCGGACCTGAGGCTGGAATGGCACCACCGCGTGCGTGAACTGCTGGAGGAGGCGGCCGCCGCCGGAGCGCTCGCCGAAGACGTCTCCCGCGAGGACGCGGCGGCCGCCACGGTCGCCGCGACGGCCGGGTTCGAGGTGCTCGGCCGGCACGATCCCACGTGGCTGTCCCCGCGCATGCTCACCGGCTTCTGGCAGTTGCTGCTGCCCCGGCTCGCCGCCGCCGGGACCCTGCCGCACATGGACCCGGCCGGCACGGGTACGGCGCCGTCGACCCGAACTCCCACGCTCGCGGCGTTCGCCGTCGGCCAGGCGGAGGTGACGGCGGACGTGGAGGCGAAGGTGGCAGAGGTCAACTGACCGGCCGCCCGCAGGTGGCGTACGGCATGAGCGCCACCGAAGCCGGCCTCGCGCTCGACCCGTACGTCATTGACTTCCTCGTCGGCTCCGCCGTCACCGGCGGAAAGGCGGGCGCCGACGGCGAGACCGAGGACCACGACCCGGCCCGCCCGGCGACCGAACCCGGCCCCGCCCGAACAACCGCAGCCCCGGCGGGGCGGATGCCTCTCGGGCCCGGTACCACACGCCGCAAGGCCGACGAGATTTTCGTGGATCCCCGGCCGGCCGCTCTCTACGGTCCACTCGATCCCGACCGGGGCGACCTGGACCCGTACGTCCGCCTCGTCGAGGAGTTCGGCGCGCGGCGGGTGCTGGACATAGGCTGCGGTACGGGTGTGTTCGCTCTGACGCTGGCGGATCGCGGTTTCGAGGTCGCCGGGCCGCTCGTGCCGTTCCGCTGGAGCTACGTGCTCGCGGCCGGCGGGCAGGTCCTCACCTCCGACTCCACCCTGCGGTTCCGTGAGCGTCAGGCGGCCGAGGCGGACCTGACGGCACTGGGGTTCGCCGTGCGCGAGGTGCGCGACGCACCCGACCGGCCCGGCCAGGAGTTCGTCTTCATCGTTCGTCGGCCGGACCCCGCGCCGCGCCGCTGATCACGTCCGCCCGGCCCGCGTCGGCTCCCCAGCTCGCCAGCAGGCGCAGGGCCTGGGCGGACTCCGAGCCCGGCTCCGCGTGGTAGGTCACCAGATGCTGCTCCTCGTCGTCCGGGAGGTTCAGCGTCTCGTACGACAGGGTCAGGTCCCCGGCGAGCGGATGTCGCAGCAGCTTGATGCCGTGGCCCTTCTCCTTGACGTTGTGCGTGGCCCACAGCCGACGGAACTCGTCGCTCTTGACCGAGAGTTCGCCCACCAGCGCCGACAGCTCCGGGTCGTCGGGATGGCAGCCCGCGTACAGCCGCAGATAGCTGACCATGTCCGAGGCCTTGGAGTCCCTGTCCATGAACAGGTCCCGGTAGGCGGGGGAGAGGAACACGAGCCGCGCCCAGTTGCGCTCGCCAGGCGGCAGCGCGCCCCAGTCGCCGAACACCGCGGCCGCCATCGGATTCCACACGAGGATGTCGGAGCGGGCCCCGGTCACGTATGCGGGGACGCCGTCCATGCTGTCGAGGAGATACAGCAGCCCGGTCCGCACCCGCTGCGCCCTGGCCGGCCGGCGCTTCTTCTTGTGCCGTGCGGGCCTGGCCAGGTGGGTGAGATGCGCGTGCTCGGCGTCGGTGAGCCGCAGCGCACGCGCGATCGAGTCGAGCACCTCGGCCGACACGTTGCGCCCGTTGCCCTGCTCCAGGCGCGTGTAGTACGCCACGGACACCCCGGCCAGCTGCGCCAGCTCCTCCCGGCGCAGACCGGGCACCCGGCGGTGCCGGCCGAAGTCCGGCAGCCCCACGTCCTGCGGCTGGAGCCTGGCCCTCCGGGTGCGCAGGAACTCGCTGAGCTCGGCCCGCCGGTCCAGCGGCTCGGGGGCGGCGGCCTCTGACTGATCGTCCATGGTTTCCATTATTCCTGTGTTTCCTGGTCGTACGCGCCGGAGCCTGTCCCCGTCAGTAGTAGGACCGCTGGACGTAGGCAAAGCGGTGACCTGGGTAAACATCCGTCGCGGCGTGATGCTGGCAGACGTTCCTACCGCATCACCAGAGGAGAACCTCCGGCATGACCACCGTTGCCGCCTACGCCGCTCCCCGTGCCAAGGCCCCGCTGGAGCGCACCACGATCGAGCGTCGCCCGGTGGGCGAGTTCGACATCCTGATCGACATCAAGTTCGCCGGAATCTGCCATTCCGACATCCACCAGGCCCGCGACGGCTGGGGCGAGGGCATCTTCCCGATGGTGCCCGGCCACGAGATCGCCGGGATCGTCGCCGAGACCGGCTCCGGTGTCACCCGGTTCAAGGTCGGCGACCGGGTCGGTGTCGGTTGCATGGTCGACTCCTGCGGGCAGTGCGACGCCTGCCGGACGGGCCGCGAGCAGCACTGCGTCGAGGGGAACACCCAGACGTACAACGCTCTCGACCGCGGTGGCGAGCCCACCCACGGCGGCTACTCGACGCACATCGTCGTGACCGAGGCGTTCGCCCTCTCCATCCCCGAGGGCATCGCCCTCGACGAGGCCGCGCCGCTCCTTTGCGCGGGCATCACCACGTACTCCCCGCTCAAGCGCTGGGGCGCGGGCCCCGGCAAGAAGGTCGCCGTCGTCGGCCTCGGCGGTCTCGGCCACATGGCCGTCAAGATCGCGCACGCGCTCGGCGCCGAGGTAACGGTCCTCTCCCAGTCGCTGCGGAAGAAGGACGACGGGCTCAAGCTCGGCGCCGACCACTACTACGCGACCAGCGATCCGCAGACCTTCGAGGAGCTGGCAGGCTCCTTCGACGTCATCCTCTCCACGGTCTCGGCCCCGCTGGACTTCGGCGGCTACCTCGGTCTGCTGCGGACCGACGGCACCCTGGTCAACGTGGGCGCCCCCGAGGAGGCGATCTCGCTGAACCTCTTCTCCCTGATCCTGGGCAACAAATCGATCGCGGGTTCGGCGATCGGCGGGATCGAAGAGACCCAGGAGATGCTGGACTTCTGCGCCGTGCACGGGCTCGGCGCCGAGATCGAGGTGATCGGCGCGAGCCAGGTCAACGAGGCGTACGAGCGGGTTCTCGCGAGCGACGTCCGCTACCGCTTCGTCATCGACACGGCGACGATCTGAGCCGTCGCCCGCCCGGCGATCCCCTTGGCGCACGCCTCCGCCCCGGTCACCGCAGGTGCCCGGGGCGGACGCCTTCCCATGTTTGGCCCGTACGGCTGCGCACCGGCACGCCGCACGCCAGCGCCTGACCACCTACCGTGCCGCGCGGCTCCGGGGCGCGCGGCCGCTCCCGGCGGACTCCTCCCGAGGCCGTCCTGGACGGGACGCCCGCTATGACGGTACGGGTGAATCGCCGGGCAGATCCTCGGGCCCGGACACCGGATCCCGCGGCTCCTCCACGAGCTGCTCGCGAAGGTAGTTCCAGGCCACCGCGAGCAGCGCGGCCACCGGCACGGCGAGCAGGCTGCCCACCACACCGGCCAGGCTGCCGCCCAGCGTCACCGCGAGCAGGATCGTCGCCGCGTGCAGACCCAGCCCCCGGCCCTGGATCATGGGCTGGAACACATTGCCCTCCAACTGCTGCACCACGACGATGATCGCCAGCACGATCAGGGCGTCCATCGGCCCGTTCGAGACCAACGCGATGACCACCGCCACGAATCCGGCGAACAGCGCCCCCACGATCGGCACGAACGCGCACACGAAGGTCAGCACCGCCAGCGGCAGAACCAGCGGTACTCCCAGGATCCACAGACCGATCCCGATGAAGACCGCGTCCAGCAGACCGACGAACGCCTGCGAGCGTACGAACGCGCCGAGGGTGTCCCAACTGCGGGAGGCCACCTCGGGGATGTCGGTGGCGAGCCTGCCGGGAAGCTGACGGGTGAGCCACGGAAGGAACCGCGGGCCGTCCTTGAGGAAGAAGAACATCAGGAAGATCGCCAGAACCGCCGTGACCAGTCCGTTGACCACGGTGCTCACCCCGGTGACGGCGGTGGTGACCACACTGCCGACGCTGTCCTGCAGCCGGGCGGTCGCGGTGTCGAGGGCACCGGTGATCTGGTCGTCGCCGATGTTCAGCGGCGGACCGGCCGCCCACGCGCGGAGCTTGTCGATGCCCTCGACCACCCGGTCGGCCAGTTCCCCGGACTGGTCTGCCACCGGCACCGCGATCAGCGCCACGATGCCCGCCCCCGCGAACAGGGCGAACACCGTCACCACCGACGCGGCGAGCGCGGGCCGCCAGCCGTGCCGGCGCAGGAAGCGGGCGAGCGGCCAGGTCAGCGTCGTGAGGAACAAACCGACTATCAGCGGCCATACGACCGACCACATCCGGCCCAGCACCCACAGCGCGACCGCTGCCGCCACGAGCACCAGCAGCACCTCTGCGGAGACCCGTGCCGACGTGCGGAGAGCGGCCGTGGTCTTTGTCGAACTCAATGGCGAAGACATGGCGTCACCCTATGGGTTCGACAACCGTGTTCCGGCCACTCCCGCGGCCCGCCGACGCCGACCGCGAGGAGGGCGGCCCGCCGGTCCCGTCAGCGCAACGCCGGGGGCAGTTCCTCCCGGTGGACGATGCCCAGCCGCTGCGTGGCACGGGTGAGTGCCACGTACAGATCGCTCGTGCCGAACCGGGCGGGCTCCACGACCAGCACATGGTCGAACTCAAGGCCCTTGGCCTGGCGCGGATCCAGCAGCACCACCGGGTGCGTGAGGTCGGGGGCCTCACCTGCCGTGACCCCGTCCAGCGGCGCGGCGATCTCCTCGTGCAGCGCACGCGGCGCGATCACCGCGAGCCGTCCCTCCCGGGGCGTCAGCTCGACGACGGCCCCGGCCACCGCGCCCGCCAGGTCCTCCCCGGCGTCCCGCTTCCACGGCTTCTCGCCGGTCGACCGCACGGAGACGGGGGTGGTGAACGAGGGGTCCTTCTCCCGCAGGACCCCGGCGGCCAGCTCCATGATCTCCGCGGGCGTACGGTAGTTGACCTCCAGCGTGACGTGCTCGAAGCGGTCCCCGACGTACGGCCGGAGAATGTTCTCCCAGGACCCGACGCCCGCCTCCTCCGAGGTCTGGGCCGGGTCGCCGACCAGGGTCAGCGAGCGGGCCGGCGCCCGGCGCATCAGCAGCCGCCACGCCATCGGCGAAAGCTCCTGCGCCTCGTCGACGATGATGTGCCCGAACGCCCACGTGCGGTCCTCGGCGGCCCGCTCGGCGGCGGTGCGGTGGTCGGCCTCCTCGTGCCGCTCCGCCATCCGCTCGGCGTCGACGATGTCGTGGGCGGCGAGGACCTCGGACTCCTCGTCCTCGAACTCGTAGCTCTCCGAGCCGCGCGAGAGTTCCAGCACGCCCTGCGCGTAGCCGACCCGCTCCTGACGGGCGGCCTCGGCGGCCGCCCTCTGAGCGCTGTCGTCGATGCCGAGCAACTCGGCTGCCTCGTCGAGCAGCGGTACGTCGGCCGGGGTCCACGCCCCGGCGTCCGCCGGGCGGCGGATCGCGTCGGCGTCCTCCTCCGGTACGTACACCGGGTCGGCCAGATAGTCGGCGAGGAACCCCTGAGGGGTCAGCGGCGGCCACAGCTCGTCCACGGCCGCGTGCACCTCCTTGCTCAGCGCGACGTCCCGGCCCAGCTGGGACATGTCGTCGGGGCCGAGGAAGTTGGGCCCGCCGTAGGGGTCCGCGCCGATGCGCTCGACGAGCTGCGCGGTGAGCGCGTCGATGACGCGGAAGACGAAGTGGGGGCGGGCGAGATTGTGCGGCAGGCGGGTGTCCCGGGCCGCCTGCCGGGCCTCGTAGGCGATCTCCCAGTCCAGGATCAGATCCCCGCCGTCCTCGTGCGGGATCACCATCGCCGCGCCGGGCTCCGGCAGCCGCTGCCGGTCGCGTACGGCCAGGGTGAGGGCCTCGGCCATCGGCTCGCCGCCCTTGACGGCGGCGGCGCGCGGGATGTCCGTACCGGTGGCGTGAACACCGGGGAACAGCTCGGCCTGCGTGGCGAGCAGCACCCCGGTCTCGCCGAGCCCGGGCAGCACCTCCGCGATGTAGCGCAGGAACGCCGGGTTGGGGCCCACGATGAGCACGGCGCGCTTGGCGAGCAGCTCGCGGTGCTCGTACAGCAGGAAGGCGGCCCGGTGCAGCGCGACGGCCGTCTTGCCGGTGCCGGGGCCGCCCTCGACTACGAGGACGCCGCGGTGCGGGGCCCGGATGATGCCGTCCTGCTCGGCCTGGATGGTCCGCACGATGTCGCCCATGCGCCCGGTGCGCGCGGAGTTGAGCGCCGCGAGCAGCACGGCGTCACCGTTCGGATCCTCGAATCCGGTGCGGTCGCGGTCCCCGAGATCCAGGATCTCGTCATGGAGCTCGGTTACCGTGCGGCCCTCGGTGGTGATGTGCCGGCGTCGGCGCAGCCCCATCGGCGTGTGCCCCGTGGCGAGATAGAAAGGACGGGCCACCGGCGCACGCCAGTCGATCAGAACAGGAGTGTGCTCGGTGTCGTCCTCACGGATCCCGATACGGCCGATATGGTGCGCGAGCCCGTCGGCGCGGTCGATGCGACCGAAACACAGGGAGCCGTCCACCGCGTTGAGCGCGGCGAGCAGCCCCGAGCGCTCCGCTACCAGGATGTCGCGCTCCAGCCGTGCCTGCTGGCCCGTCCCGACCGGCGTCAGCGCGTGCTCGACACCGTCGGCCGCCACTCCGCGCAGGGCGTCGACCCGGGCATGGAGCCGATCGATGAATTCCTGCTCTTCCCGCAATTCGTCGCATTCCCGGTTTGACAAAACGGCTCCCCGCCAGATATATTCGTACTCATAAGGCCCCCGAGCGGGGCCTTTCTGCATGAGCGCAGAAGAATCCAATATACGCGGGACAATCCCCGGACCGCAATTACGGTCCGGGGATTCTTCGCGCCCGACGGCCACGTCCCGAACGTGGCGGCCGCGACGAGGCGCTGAGCACGGCCGTCCCCCCGCCGGTGGCCGCTCCCGTCGCATCTCCCGCGCGTGCCGTCGTCATGACGTGGAACCACCTCACCCTTCCGGCCGGAGCACGGAATCCGCCGAGGCGGAGCACTGCCTCGTACGGAATCGGGCGAGGTTCCGCTCCCCGGCAGACCGGAGAGAGCCACGAGCACACGGTGCGAAGCCACGGTCGGCATCGACCGGCCCACCGAAGAGGTCTTCGCCCCACCTGGCGGACGGTGAGCACGACCCCGAGCCCAGCCCACGGGTGCAGCGCATCGAGAACTCACCGAACGGTCCGACCCGTATCCGCTGGCAACCGTCCAAGAACCCCATCACCGCGGCCACGCCGGACGGCGGCACCCAGGTGAAGCTCTTCAACGTCCTGGAGGGCCACGGCGTCGGCAAGCTGCTGGTCGGCTTCGCGGGAAGCGCGGCACGCAAGGACGTCCCGGCGTTCGGACAGTGCATCACAGGGAGCCGTCAAAGCACCCTGAGCCGACGTCAGTCCGCCAGGGGGACGCGGATGACGGGGTCGAAGGGGTGCTTGTTGAAGCCGCTGCGCACGTTGCGGCAGCTCGGCGCCCGGCACATGAAGAACTCGTCGACGCTCCGGCGGCCCGTCCGGCCCCGGAGCCAGGTCTTCTCGTCGGCGGTGAGGGAGCGGTGCTGCTCATCGGAATCACACGTGTAGCAGTACATGGTGCGGGCCGGCACGGGACCTCCTGAAGCGGGCGAACAGGCAGAAGGCGAAGCATATGAGGCCGCCTCGGACGAGGGCGGGGTCCGGCGCGCCCGGTTGCGCTGATTTCGGCCCGGCAGCCGGCGGCGTGACGAGAGACCCAAGCCGCAGGCCGAACGGGATGAGCGGCACGGACGCGGCCACGACGCCCTTGAGCAGCGCGGGGCCCGACCTGATCCACACCGGTGCGACGATCAGGGCGACCACCAGCAGGGTGATGGCCCGCGGCGCGAACCGGGCGAGCGCGCTGACGGTCCGCACGGAGTGGGCGGTCCCGGCGAACTCGTCCTGCGCCCCCTCACGACCGCGCTGCGTCGGCCCGTGCACGTGGCCCTGCCCGACGCGCCGTTCCCGGCGGCCCCGACCCTGCGGGAGTTCCCGCACGGAGCGGTCGCGGAGCGCCAACCGTCCCGTTCACCGGGGTGAGACGGCCTGCGCCCCGTCCGGTGCGGGTGAGGGGGCGGCGGAATCCTGCCCCGCACCGGCGGACCCGCTTCCCGTAACGGCACACCCGTCCCGCGCACCGCCGGGGCCGTCCGCCACCTCCAACTGGACGCCCAGCGCCGCCAGAAGCCAGTCGTGCGCCGACCCCGGGGTCGGTTCGGGGCGGCCGACCGGAGCGCTGATCACCTCGGCCGTCAGATCCCAGTACCGGTCGATGCGCGGATCGGCCGCGAGCCGGCCGGCCAGCAGGCGCCGGAATGCGGGAGTGTCGTGGGTGCCGTACGTGCTCGCGTACGCGTCCACGAATCCGTCCAGCGCCTCACCGGGAGCGGGCACCGCACCACGGCGCAGTTCCCAGCCCGCCAGGTCGTACGCCGCGGCAAGACCCGCGTACAGCACGGCCGGCGCGCGTGCCCCCGTGACGCCGTGCGCCTGAGGCTGGCAGGACCCGTCGCCCCCGTCGTCGCACGGACGGGTCACGAAGGCGTGCAGCCGGGCGAAGGCGAGGACCTGGGCCGGCCGGGGGTCGTCGGGCGGGTGCGGCACCGCCGCCTCCAGGAACGCGGAGACGGAGCGGGCGGGCATCCGGGGCGGCAGCCAGGCACGCCAGAAACGGGCCAGCGAGGCGGTGCTCGGCGGGGCTGCGACCGCCCCGACCAGCCGCAGCCGGCCGGGCCGTTCGGCTGGCGGGCACTCCTGCACCAGCCTGAGCGCGGCCTCCCGCCAGCGCAGCGCCGCGAGCTCGGACCCCAGGGTGCGCAACCGGCCGGCCACGGCATCCTCCAACGCGCCGCCCGCACCTTCCGCCCCGGCCCCGTTCCCCTCGTCCTGCTGGTCGAGGATGCGGCGCACTTCGAGAATCGGCAGGTCGAGGCCGCGCAGGGAGCGGATCATGGCCAGTCGCTCCACGGCGTCCGGGGCGTACCTCCGGTGCCCGCCGGCGCTGCGGGAGGCTTCCGGCAGCAGTCCGCGGTCCGAGTAGAAACGGACGGTCTTGACACTGACGCCCGCGTGTCCGGCCAGTTCACCGATGGTGCACAAGCCGTCGTACGACGAGAACACTTGAACCTCCACCAGGGGGAGTTCCTACGGTACCGGCGAGCGCTGCCGGGGGATCGGGCCGGTGCGCGGAGACACAGTGACGAGGAGGGACCATGACCGTATTCATCCTGGTGGCCGGGGCGTTCACCGGCCCGCACGTGTGGCGGGACACCGCCGCGCGGCTGACGGCGGACGGCGCCGAGGTGCGCGTTGCGGCGCTCACCGGACTCGGTGGACGCCCCGGCGACCCCGGTGGTCCGGGTGACCCCGGCGGGGACATCGACCTGGAGACGCATATCGCGGACGTGCTCGCGGTCGTCGACTCGGTGGCGGCGGAGCCCGGCCGGGAGATCGTGCTCGTCGGTCACGACTACGGCATCCACCCGGCGCTCGGCGCGGCCGACCGGCGGGCCCGGTCGATCGCCCGGATCGTCCACCTGGACGCCGGGATGCCGAGGGACGGCGTCCCCGCCCTGGCCGCCGTACCCGACGGGCGCCTGCGCGCGGAGGTTGCGGAGCGCGCCGCCGGAAGCGGTGAGCAGGCCACCGGCGGTGAGCTGCCGCCGCCGGCCCGGGACGCCTGGTCCCGCTGGGGGAGCACCGCGGGTCTCTCGGAGGCGGCGCTCGACGGGCTCGCCGCCCTCGCGGCGCCGCAGCCGCTGGGTACCCTGCTCCAGCCGCTGCGGCTCACCGGCGCCGTGGCGGCGGTGCCCGTGACCGGGGTGCTGTGCACCGGCAACGGACCGGGTATCGAGATGTTGCAGATCATGGTGGACGTCGGCGATCCCGCTCTCCGGGCACTGGCCGACGCGCGGGTGGCCTTCTTCGAACTGCCCACGGGGCACTGGCCGATGCTGTCCTGCCCCGCCGAACTGGCCGCGACCCTGATCGAGGCCGCGTCCGGCGGGGGCCACAGGCTGATCTCGGCCGATGCCTCACACCCGCCGGCCCATCTGCGGCCGTTCCTCCTCGACGTACCCGAACGGCCCCGTGAACGGACCGGGAACACCGACCTGTATCTGCCGGACGGCCCGGGGCCGCACCCGGCCGTGGTGTTCGTGCACGGCGGTCCGGTGCCCGCCGAGGCACGGCCCACGCCCCGGGACTGGCCGACCCTGACGGGATACGCGCGCCACGTCGCCGGTCAGGGAGCCGTGGGCGTGACGCTCGACCACCGCCTGCACGCCGTGACCGACTACGAGCCGGCCGCGGCCGACGTGGCCGACGCGGTGGAGCGGGTGCGCGCCGATCCGCGGGTGGACGAGGAACGGGTCGCCCTGTGGTTCTTCTCGGGCGGGGGCCCTCTCGCGGCGGACTGGCTGACGAAGCCCCCGGCGTGGCTGCGCTGCGTGGCGGCGAACTACCCGATCCTCTCGCCGCTGCCGAGCTGGGGACTGGCCGACGCCCGCTTCCATCCGGTCCGGGCGGTCTCCCGCGCGGATCAGCTGCCCGTCGTGCTGGTCCGCGCGGGGCGCGAGATCGCCGAGATCGCCGCGACCGTCGAGGAGTTCCTGACCGAGGCCGCCCGCTGCGGAGCGAACGTCGAGGTCATCGACGTACTGGACGGACGCCACGGCTTCGAGACGCTCGACCCGACCGACGAGGCGCGCGAGGCCGTGCACCGCGCGGTGGGCTCGGTCCTGGCCCGCTTGAAGGCGTGACATCTCAAGCGGGTGAAGGGGGTGACACCTCGATGAGCGGAAAGGCCGGCCGAAGGCACTCTCGGCCGGCCCCCGCCGGGCGAAAACGGTGGGATCGCGCTGGGCGCGGAGCGGAAGGCGGCGTCTACTCGATGACCAGTTCGACGTCGATGTTGCCCCGCGTGGCCTTGGAGTACGGGCAGTAGGCGTGAGTGGCCTCGACCAGCTTCTGCCCGGCCTCGCCCGCGAGGGAGTCCGGCAGCTCCACACGCATGACCACCGCGAGCCCGAAGCCGCCGCCCTCCTTGCCGATGGAGACCTCGGCGGTCACGGAGGCGTCCTTGGTGTCGACCTTCATCTCGCGACCGACCGCGGCCATCGCGCTGGCGAAACAGGCCGCGTAGCCGGCGGCGAAGAGCTGCTCGGGGTTGGTGCCCTGGCCGTTGCCGCCGAGAGCCGGGGGCATGGCGAGGGGCAGGTCGATCCGGCCGTCCGAGCTCACGGCACGGCCCTCGCGCCCGTTGGCGGTGGCGGCGGCGGTGTACAACGCGTCCATGGGTGACCCTTCTCTGGAGCCCCGACCGGGATGGTCGCGGCCACGGCCATAAAGATTGCACACAATTGAATTGTGCACAACTTAATAACATGGTCGGCGGTACGCTGGTTCCATGACCACTGCTCCGAGCGCCTCGCCCGAACTCCCGGCGGTCCCCGACGCGGAACTGCTGCGGCTGGACCACCAGGTCTGCTTCTCGCTGCACGCCGCGTCGCGAGCCTTCGGCGGCTACTACCGGCAGGCGCTGAAGGGCCTCGGTCTCACCTACTCGCAGTACCTGGTCATGCTGGTCCTGTGGGAGCACGGCCCGCAGCCGGTCAAGGCCATCGGGGAGCGTCTTCAGCTGGACTCCGGGACCCTCTCGCCGCTGCTGAAGCGACTGGAGGCGGCCGGGCTGGTCCGGCGCGAACGCAGCCGCGAGGACGAACGCTCCGTCCTGATCGACCTGACCGACGAGGGCGCCCGACTGCGTGACCGTGCGCTGACCGTTCCCCGCGGCGTGCTGGCCGCCACCGGCCTGTCCCTGGACGAGGTCCTCGGGTTGCAGGATGTCCTGGGACGCCTCACCGCCGCCCTGGGCGAGGCTGCAGACGCCTACTGATCCAGGGCGTCGGCGATGCGCTCGGCGACGGCCCGCCGCGTGGCGGGGTCCAGTCGTTCGGAGGTGAGGGATTCGTAGAGCCACAGGCCGTCGGCCGCGAGGCGGATGGTGAACGGGTCGAGCGCGGCCGGGTCGTCGGCCGCCGACGCCGGGGACGGTGTCCCCCGTTCCGTCACGGCTTCCCAGACGGCCGTGTGTGCCGTGTTCGTCGATCCTTCGAGCATGAGCAGCAGCTCCGCCCGAGTGGCGCTCTGGACGGCGACCCGGGTGTAGGCGGCCAGCCGTTCGTCCCGGGTGGCCTCGGCAGCGGGCTTCCCCGCCGCCGCGACAAGGTCGGCCTCCCACCGGTCGGCCAGGTGCTGGTGGATCGCCTGGACGAGGTCGTCGCACGAGGCGAAGTGGTAGAGGAGGCCGCCCGTCGTCAGTCCGCCTTCCGCGGCGACGGAGTCGAAGGTGACGCTCTTGACGCCTTCGTGCCGCACGACCCGGGTGGCGGCTTCGAGGATCTGGGTTCGTTTACTGGTTCGCATCGCTCCCGTGTCGTCGGGCCGGTGGCGTGCGGAGCTCAGTGGTGTTCGGGGCCGGACACCGCCGAGCCGGGGCCGTGGTGGCGCAGCAGGATGCCGGTCACCAGGGCGCCGACGGCGAGGGCGGCGGCGACCACGATCATCACGGCGAGATACGCGCCGTCGAACGCCTCGGACGCGGCGGTGATCAGCGGGGTGTTGGTCCGTGCCCCCTCGCCGGCCAGTGCGAGCGCGCTGTCGAGACTGTCGCGCGCCCGGTCGGGCACCCCGGCGGGGAGGTCGATGGTCGCGGAGTACACGGCGGTCAGCAGGCTGCCGAGGAGGGCGACCGCGACCAGGCCGCCGAACTCGTAGGAGACCTCCTCGACGGACGAGGCCATGCCCGCCCTGCGGGCCGCAACATTGCCCATGATCGCGCTGGAGGCGACGGACATGGCCGCGCCGAGGCCGCTGCCGGTGACGATCAGTCCGGTGACGAGGAGGCCCGTGCTGGTGGCGAAGTTCATCAGGACCAGCACGGTGCCTGCGGTCCCCAGGGCGAGGCCTCCGGTGATGAGCGGCAGCAGGCCGACGCGGTGGAGGACCGCGCCCCCGAGTATCGCCGTGGGGAACGCGCCGACGGCGACGGCCGCGACGAGGAATCCGGCCCGCAGCGGCGTGAAGCCCTCCACGAGCTGGAAGCGCTGGGTGGTGACGAGCTGGACGCCGGCGATGGCGAACAGGGCGAATCCGGCGGCCAGCACCCCCGCGAGGAAGGCCCGGTTGCGGAAGATCGCGAAGTCCAGCAGGGGGTGGGGCAGCCGACGCTGGCGTCGGGCGAACGCCCACCCGCCGGCCGCGGCCGGCGAGGACGGCGGCGGCGATGACCGCCGGAGCGGGGTCGATCTTCGCCGTCTCCTTGATCGCCATGACGAGGCCGACCAGGGCGACGAGCGCCAGGAGCGAGGAGGCGAGGTCCCACTGCTTGGAGGGGGCCGGGGCGTTCGGGGGAGCGAGGGCGGGCGTGGCCACGATCGCCGCGACGACGACGGGGATGTTGATGATGAAGACCGACCCCCACCAGAAGTGCTGCAGCAGGATCCCGCTGATGACGCGCCCGATGTGCAGCTGGCGATGCTGCGGTCGCTCTACGAGGCGAAGAGGTCCGTCGACCGGCTGGCCGAGCGTGCGGCCACCGTCGCCGGACGTGGCGGATCCAGTTACGCGCAGCTCGGCGCGGCCCGGGGCGACATCAAACGCCAGTCGGCCCGCCTCAAGTGGCCTCACGCGGTGCCCAGGAAATCCGCCAGCGAGTCCATCCCGCTCCACTACGCGGGCGGCGACGCCGTCATCCACCACGATCCGGGCGCCGACGCCTGGTGGTACACCGCCACGGGCGCGGACCTGCAGGAGGACGAGTCGGAGGCTGTCCACGGCACGTCCGCCGAGGCCATCGCCCGGGCGACCGAGTTCCTGCTGACGCACGACCGGCCCGCACGGCACGAGAGCGCGTGACCCGGGGCGGCACGCTGCATCCCGGAACTCAGTTTCCGGCGGCCCCGCGGCGGAAGTCCCAGGCATCGATGTCGCGGTAGTGGATCGGCCCCGGGCCACGGCCGATGTTGCTGCCGACCAGATGGAGGCGCCCGGCCTCCCAGCTCCGGCCGGCGAACGCGGCGAGCCCGGCGGCGGCCTCCACCGTGGCCGCGTGATCGCCCCGGCGGGACCGGGCCAGGGTCAGATGAGGCCGGAGGGGCCGGTCCGGGAAGGGAACACCGAATTCCCTGACAAGGGTGCGTACGTCGGTGGCGAGGCGGTGCAGTCCTTCGAGGTCCCCCGTGACCCCGGCCCACAGCACCCGCTCGTCGAAGTGCCCGCCGCCGTGCAGCTCCAGCCGCAGGGTCTGTTGCCGCGCCGCGAGCCCGGAGAGCGGAGGCATCAGGGGCGGCACAGCGGTGACCGGCAGCTCGCCGAGGAAAGCCAGGGTGATGTGCCAGTCCTCGATACGGTTCCACCGCATGCGAGGGTACGCGTCGTAGGCCGGACGCAGCGCCTGCACCAGCTCTTCCTTCGCGTCGTCGGGCGGGGCGAGCGCCAGGAACACGCGGGTCGTCGTAGCCCGGACGGGTCCGTCCGCAGAGGTGCCGGTCACGGCTTCGAGCGGTTCGTTCACCTGCCGTACCGTACGCGCCGGCCATGCCCCCGCCGCAACGCGGGGCCGACGACGGACTCGGGCGGGCCGCCGCCGTACCGTGTGGCGCGAAGCGGCAGAGGCCGTGCGCTGCGGGAATGGCCGCGACCGCCCGGCAACGACTCGTCCACCGGCTCGGGGGGCCTTGTCCCCGAGTGGTGGACACCTCTGAGCCCGGCAGGGGCCGGGTAGGAGGGATCTCTTATGGTGATGAAGGTCTACTCGCCCGAGTTCAAGGCGGACGCTGTCGCGCTGTACCTGTCGGACCCGAGCCACACCTTCGAGGGCATCGGCAAGGATCTGGGGATCAGCCGCGAGACGCTGCGTAACTGGGTACGGGCTGAACGGGCCCGCCACGGCGGTGGCAGCAGGACGAGCACGAGCACGGAGATGAGCACGGTGGATTCCCCGCCGACGGCCGAAGAGCTTCAGGTCGAGAGCGAGGCCCTGCGCCGGGAGCTGGCGGCAGCGCGCAAGGAGATGCACAAGCTCGCCACCGAACGTGACATTCTCCGCAAGGCGACGAAGTTTTTCGCACAAGAGATGACCTGGTGATCAACCGCTTCCAGTTCATCGAGGACCACCACCGCGCCTGGGGCGTGAAGCGGTTGTGTCACGTGCTGGAGGTCGCGCGCTCCAGTTTCTACAAGTGGCGGGCGGGCCGCGAGGCCCGTGCCACACGCGAGCGGGCCGACGCCGCTCTCGCCGAGCGGATCAGGGCCGTGCACACCGAGTGGGACGGAACCTACGGCCGCCCGAGGATCACCGCCGAGCTGCGCGAGGACGGTGAGCACGTGAACCACAAACGTGTCGGGCGGGTGATGCGGAAGTTCGGTATCGCCGGGCTGCGGCTGCGCAAGCGCCAGGTCACCACGGTGCCCGAACCGTCCGCCACGCCGGTGCCGGATCTGTTGGATCGTGACTTCACCGCGAGTGCGCCGAACACGAAGTACGTCGG